>JBDRES010000046.1:0-59774 GCA_043819515.1 bacterium | reverse complement strand
GGCCGAGATTAACGACGGACCGCATCTTTCTTACGGTTCGTCAAAATGGCTCTGGGGGTTCTCGTTAGCCTTCCACTGGACTTTCCTGGTTATCTTCGTGCGCCATTTCAAGTTCTTTGCCGAGCCGGTGCCGCAATTTGTTCACTTGGCACAAACGTTTGATGGCTTCTTCCAGGTGGGGCTGCCGATAATCTATATCACCGACTGCGTAATACTGGTAGCGCTGACCTTTTTGTTTCTGCGACGCGTGACCAATCCGCAGATACGGTACTTCTCGATGGCCGGAGACTACTTCCCGCTGTTTTTGCTGGGCGGTATCGTCAGCACCGGCATTCTGGTACGCTATTTCACCAAGACAGATATTGTTGCCGTCAAGGAACTCGGCATGGGGCTGATTAGCCTCAGCCCGGTGGTGCCTGATGGAATCGGGGTTATGTTCTTCATTCACCTCTTCTTGGTGAGTGTCTTGTTTGCTTACTTCCCGTTCAGCAAACTGATGCATTTTGCGGGCGTCTTTCTTAGCCCGACCCGCAACCTGGCCAACAACAATCGCATGAAACGGCATGTCAATCCGTGGGATTACCCGGTCAAAGTTCACACCTATCAGGAATACGAAGAAGAATTCCATGATGTGATGAAGGCGGCCGGTATGCCCCTGGAGAAGGAGTAGCCATGTCGGAAAAAATGATCACACCGGATGAGCTGATCGGCAGTGTCGATTACAAACGTCCGCCCAAACGGAGCTGGCTGGATCCTAAGGTGGAGTTCAGACGCGGCACCTACAACTACGGCGCCAATCCTGATCATCAGGCCTATATCGATCTGCCCGGCGAAAAGTGGCAACCACCCGACGAGGACTGGCCGCTTCCGGACGGCTGGGAGAAGAAGATCCTGTCGTCATTCGCGGATAAGCTCAAGAAGTATCGGTCGCTGAAGGTCTTCATGGACATTTGCGTCCGTTGCGGGGCCTGCGCCGACAAATGTCATTTCTACATCGGCTCCGGCGACCCCAAAAATATGCCGGTGCTGCGCGCCGAGTTGTTGCGCTCGGTCTATCGCCATGACTTCACTACGGCCGGCAAGATTCTCAAGAGCTTGGCCGGCGCCCGCCAGCTTACTGTTGGCGTTCTGAAAGAGTGGTTCTACTATTTCTACCAGTGCACCGAATGTCGGCGTTGTTCGGTCTTCTGTCCCTATGGAATCGACACCGCTGAGATCACCATGATGGCACGCGAGCTGATGAACGAGATCGGTATCGCTATCGAATGGGTCGGGACACCGGCAGCTAACTGCTTCCGAACCGGCAACCACCTCGGTATTGCTCCTCATGGTTTCAAAGACTCGATTGAGTTTGCCGTCGATGAGCTCGAGGAGTTGACCGGCATCCGGGTCGACGCCCCGATCAACAAGAAGGGTGCCGAGATCCTGTTTGTCGCCCCGTCAGCCGACTATTTTGCCTCACCGCACTACTACACTCTGTTGGGGTATCTGGCCCTCTTTCATGAAATCGGACTGGACTATACCTGGAGTTCGTTTGCTTCCGAGGGGGGCAACTTCGGGCTGTTCCATTCCTCTGAAATGATGAAGCGGCTCAACAACAAGATGTACCACGAGGCCAAGCGGCTGGGTGTCAAATGGATCCTGGGCGGTGAATGCGGCCACATGTGGCGCGTGATTCACCAGTATATGGATACCATGAACGGTCCGGCCGACTTCCTGCAAGAACCGGTCTCGCCGATCACAGGCACCAGGTTTACCAATGCGGCCTCGACCAAGATGGTGCACATTACGGAATTCACATCGGATCTTCTGAGGCATGGCAAAATAAAACTCGACCCGAGTCGCAATGACCATCGCCGGGTGACCTTCCATGATTCCTGCAATCCGGCCCGGGCCATGGGACTTCTGGAAGAACCGCGCTATGTAATCAACCGTGCCTGCAACCATTTCCATGAAATGCCCGAGAACACCATCCGCGAGCAGACCTTCTGCTGTGGCTCGGGAGCCGGGCTGGGTACCGACGAAAACATGGAGATGCGCATGCGGGGCGGCTTCCCACGAGCCAACGCGGTCAAGTATGTTCACAACAAACATGATGTGAATATGCTGTTGTGCATGTGCGCTATCGACAAAGCGACCTTGCCGCCGCTGCTGGAATACTGGGTGCCCCAGGTCGAGGTCGGCGGCATTCACGAAATGGTTGGTAACGCCCTTGTCATGAAGGGTGAAATAGAACGCAATACCGATCTGCGGGGCGAGCCTATGGCTGGTAAGGAGGTAAGCGAGGATGCATAACGGAGGTAAGATCATTATCGGATTGGTCGTCTTCCTGGCCCTCATCTCGTTTCCAATCTGGTACAATGTGGCCAACGGCAAGACTGATTATGTCCCCGAGATAGAGAAACCGGCCACAGCCACCGAATGCGTGGCCGATATCGAGTGGATGACGGCGCACCATATGGATCTGCTCAACGACTGGCGCGATATGGTTGTGCGCGATGGTAATCGTTTTTACGACGGCCCGCTGGGATCCAAGACCGAGCGCAGCCTGACCAACACCTGTCTTAATTGCCACGAAAACAAAGACAAGTTCTGTGATCGGTGTCACGATTATATGGGCATCAAACCCTATTGTTGGGAGTGTCACGTGGTTCCCAAGGAGGTCATGTAATGGGTATTGACAGACGTGGCTTTCTAAAAGTGTCCGGGTTGACGGCGGTCGGTCTGGCCTCCGGGTCGGTGGCCAAAGTTTTTGGCAACGAGACCGATCCGGCCGACTCGCTGACCGACAGTCTGGGCGCCCATGAGGCGTTGGATCATACCATTCCTGAGAATGCGAGTCGCTGGGCGATGGTGATTGACCTGCGCAAGTGCCAGGAGCATGAGGACTGTAACGATTGCTCCCAGGCTTGTCATGTGACTCATAATGTTCCCGCGTTCGACAATCGCAAAGATGAAGTCAAGTGGATCTGGAAAGAGTCCTTCGCTCACACCTTCCACGACCAGGAGCATGCCCACCAGAGGCATGATCTGGGCCACGCTCCGACGCTGGTGCTGTGCAACCATTGTGACAATCCGCCCTGTGTTAAGGTTTGTCCGACCGGAGCCACCTGGAAACGCAAGAACGACGGCATTGTCATGATGGACTGGCACCGCTGTATCGGTTGCCGATATTGCGTTGCCGCTTGCCCCTACGGCTCACGTTCTTTCAATTGGCGCGACCCACGCTCGCACATCGCCAAGATCAACCCCCAGTATCCGACGCGGACACGCGGCGTTGTCGAAAAATGCACTTTCTGCGAGGAGCGCGTCTCGCGCGGAAAGATCCCTGCCTGTGTCGAGGCCTGCAAGTATGGGGCGCTGCATTTTGGTGATCTCGATGATCCCGAGTCGAATGTGCGCCGTCTCCTGCAAGAGAACTTCACGCTTAGACGCAAGCCGGGTCTGGGCACCAACCCCGAAGTCTACTATATAGTGTGAGGTAGCCATGTTAGAAAAAGCACTTATTGGAGATAAGAAGTACTGGACGTGGTTGTTCGCTCTTATGGCCGTCATGGCTGTCGGTCTGCTTTGCTACCTGAGGCAATTCAGCGAGGGTCTGGGCGTAACCGGACTCGGTCGTGACGTGACCTGGGGCTTTTACATCGCCCAGTTCACCTTTATGGTCGGGGTGGCCGCTTCGGCCGTGATGGTCGTCCTGCCCTACTATCTACACAACTTCAAGCAATTCAGCAAGATCACGATCCTCGGCGAGTTTGTAGCCATCCCCTCGGTGATTGTCTGTATGCTCTTTATCTTTGTGGACATGGGGCAACCGCTGCGGGTGCTCAACGTACCGTTGCACCCGACCCTCAACTCGATGATGTTCTGGGATTTTATGTCATTGGGTGGGTACCTGGCTCTCAACCTGATCATCGGCTGGACCACCCTGAGTTCCGAGCGCAAAGGTATCGCGCCACCGAAATGGATCAAACCGTTTATCATCCTTTCGATTCCGTGGGCCATCAGCATTCACACCGTCACAGCCTTTTTGTACAGTGGTCTGGCGGCGCGTCCTTTCTGGATGACCGCTGTTCTGGCCCCGCGCTTTTTGGCTTCGGCGTTTTCAGCCGGCCCGGCGCTGTTGATCCTGTTTTGCCTCATCCTGCGTAAGATCACCAAGTTTGATGCCGGCAACGAGGCCATCAAGAAGCTCGCCACCATCGTGACTTACGCTATGTGTGTCAATATCTTCTTGGTTCTCATGGAAGTATTCACGGCCGTCTACTCAGGCATTCCGGAGCACCTGGAGCATTTCAAGTTTATGTTCCTGGGGCTGGAGGGTAACAACTCTATGGTCGCTTGGATGTGGACTTCGTCAATCCTGGGCGTTGTCTCGCTGATCCTGCTCTTGGTTCCAAAGCTGAGAGCCAGCACCAAGGTTTTGGCCGTGGCCTGCGTGTTGGTCTTTTCATCGCTCTGGATCGACAAGGGCATGGCCCTGATCGTGGCCGGCTTCACGCCCTCGGTTCTCGGGAGCGTCCCGACCTACATTCCGACTCTGACCGAGCTTGGTATCGTGGCCGGAGTATATGCTCTGGGCTTGTTCATAGTGACCCTGCTGTACCAGACGGCCCTCGGTGTGCGCGGCGATATCCCGGTCAGCCGCATCAAGGGCGAGGAGGCTGCGGTAGCTGCTAAGTAAGTCGGAACGTGCCGCCCTGCGACTCGCGTGACGGCGGCGAAGAGAGTTTCGATCATACGTTCCGTCAGGTCTTGCTCCGAAGGCGTGCGACCTGACAGCCGATTGCGGTCGGGTCACACTCAGCCTATGGCTGACCAAGACCCGACCGAACTTTTGGGTGTCGCCGGCCGTGAATCAGGACAAAAGCGGTTGGCGAACCCGGCGCAATTGGTTATAATTTTGGCCGGCCACGTGGTGGCGTCTTTTTGATTGGCAGAGTGAGTAACCCAAATGAAAGACCTTGGCAAACAATCAGATGTGGTAGTCGTCGGTGGCGTTGCCTGCGGCCCCAAGACGGCCGCCACCCTGGCCAGGCGCATGCCGGATCTCAAAATCACCCTGTTTCAGAAGGAGCGAGAGCTCTCCTACGGCAGTTGCGGCATGCCCTACTTCGCCTCCGGCGACATCCCCAGTTTCAGCGAATTGTTAATGACGTCCTATGGTGTGCCCCGCGATGCCGATTTTTTTCGTGCTACCAAAGGTTTTGAGGCGATTACCGAGGCCGAGGTAGTTGCTATTGATCGTTTGAACAAGAAGGTGACGGTCCGCATCGCAAACGACCAAGTCGTTGAGCACGGCTACGACAAACTGGTTCTGGCCACCGGTGCCAGGCCGCAAGCGGTTCCCTTTGAAATACCGCACTCAGACCGCGTTCGGACGTTCACTCGTCCCGATGATGCCCGCGCTTTCCGCAAAATGGCCGAAACCGGCCAGGTAGGGTCGGCCGTTATTGTCGGCGGTGGCTTTATCGGCTGTGAACTGGCCGAAGCGATGGTCAGCCTCTGGGGTATCGAAACCACTCTCATTGAGCTCGAACCGCACGTTCTGCCCTATGTCCTGGATAGTGAGATGGCCGCCTTGGTTGAGGTCGAAATGCGAAACCAGGGAGTGACTTTGCGGCTCGGCAACAGGGTCGACCGGATCAGCCTGAGTGACACCGATTCGCCGGTAGTGCATCTTGGTGACGAGGCAATCGAGGCTGATTTTGTTTTTCTGTGTTTGGGAGTCAGCCCCAATGTCACGCTGGCTCAGGATGCCGGCCTAAAGATCGGCGTCACGGGCGGCATCGTAGTCAATCTTCAGATGCAAACTTCCGATCCCGACATCTATGCCGGTGGTGACTGTGTGCAATCAACCAACCGGATTACCGATAAACCGGCACTTCTTCCCATGGGCTCGCTGGCCAACCGGCATGGGCGCGTAATCGCTGAAAACATCGCCGGCAATGAAACCGATTTTCCCGGGGTCCTGGGCGCCTTTCTGGTCAAAGTGTTTGACCTGAACGTCGGGGCGGTCGGCCTTTCCGAAGGGGCTGCCCGAGCCGCCGACCTCAATTCCGGCGCCGTCTGGGGGAGCTTTGCCGATCGGGCCGAGTATTATCCGGAGGCGGAGTATTTTTCAACGAAAATCACCTTCGTAGAAGATAGCCTGCGCCTTCTGGGCCTGCAGGCCGTGGGCAAGGGAGACATTTGCCGTCGCATCGACGTCTTTTCGTCTTTTCTGGCCCGCAAGGCTGATGTCGATGATCTTCTAGATTTCGAACACGGTTACGCTCCGCCCTACTCAGAAGCCCTCGATCCGTTGCACCATCTGGCCGCGGTCGCCATCGCCCGTCAAAAAGGAATCAGGTTTGTCAGTCCGGATTGTGGCGTTCTGCACACTTTCGTTGCCGAAAAAGGTGATCTCGTCACTTGGCTGGATGTGAGGGAGGCAGCCGAAGTCGAAGCGGCCCCGTGGAAATCTGACGGTCGGGTTGTCAATATCCCGCTCGGCGAGTTGCGGGCGCGGATCAGTGAGTTGGACCCCGATCATCGCATCATTATAGTATGTCGCCGCGGACCACGCTCGTATCAAGCGGCGCTCATGTTGCAGCAGGCCGGGTTTGACGACGTCCATGTCGTCAGCGGTGGGACCACTATGGCCATGAGTGCAGGTAGTAACGGATAATAAGCGACTGTACGAGAGAATAAAGTAGTTATGATCACGGTAGACTGGCGCTTGATAGCCTGCGGTATTAGCCACAAAGCGACAAGCGTCGAGATACGCGAACCGTTGCAACTGGGGCCGGGCGATATCGCCCAGGCTCACGCGGAGTATGGCTGTCAGTCAGGTATTCTGGAGGCGGTCATTGTCTGTACCTGCAATCGGATTGAGTTTTATACCGTGGCCAAAGTGGAGGTCGAGCCGTTTGAGGCCGTCAGGGATTTTTACCATTCTTTCCGGCAATTGGACCTGACGCCGCTGGCCGACCAGTTCTACAGCCTCAAAGGTAAGCATGCCGTCAGGCACTTGTTTGAAGTAGCCGCCGGGATCGACTCGATGGTTCTGGGCGAGAATCAGATAATGGCTCAATTGCGCGAGGCCTACAGCTCGGCCTGTTCCGTGAGAACCTCGGGAAAGATCATCCATCGACTGTTCCACCATGCTTTTCGCATCGGCAAACAGGTGCGGACCGAGACCGAAATGGGCAAGGGAGCCTGCTCAGTCTCCAGTGCCGCTACCGAGCTTCTGAAGTCTCAACTGGGCCCGGCTGATCGTCCGACAGTTCTGTTTGTCGGCGTAAACAAGATGATCGCTCTGGCCGCCTCGGCCTGGAGTAAACGGCACTACCACGAGCTCCTGTTTGTCAATCGGACAAAGTCCAAGGCAGATGAGCTGGCGGCGCGATACAAGACAGCCGGTCACCCGCTTAGCGAATTACCACAGCTACTGCCCCGCGCCGACATTGTAGTCACCTGCACCAGTGCCCCGGATGCCGTCATAGGTCGGTCCCTGCTAAGCGATATCATTAAGGTCCATCCTAATCACCATTTGACTATCATGGATATGGCCATCCCCCGCGACGTTGCCTGCCAAAAAGGGGAGCATAACAACATCACGCTGTTTGATCTGGAAGATGTCAAAGAGTTCGCGCGCGATCGGCAACAAGAACGGCAGGCGGCTGTTCCCGATGCCAGGGAATTGATCGAGCAGCGCCTGAGTGAGTTTGCCTACTGGTACGATCACGCCCGCTATGAGCTGGTATACAACGGGCTGGAACACGCCTTCGCCAACATAACCGAACAAGAAATGGCCCCTATTCTCGAGAAACTGCCGCCCGAGCAGCGCCGTGAAATCGCGGCCGCAACCGACAAACTAGCCAGGCGATTAGCCCAGGTGAAACTCCGGGCTGATGGCGGCACCCAATAACGGAGATTTGATCCATGGCCAATGAATACATGCCGATCGGCATATCGATGAAAAACCGACGGGCGCTGGTGGTCGGAGGCGGCCAGGTGGCGTTGCGCAAGGTTGATCGCCTGCTCGACTACGATTCCCAGATAACAGTGATCGCTCCCGAAGTGGATGACAAATTGGTTTATTACGGCGAACACAACAAAATCAAGCTTGAACGGCGTGGCTACCAGGAGGGTGAGGCATCCGACTTCGGTCTGGTCATAGCCGCCTCTGACGATGCCAAGCTCAACCACCAGGTCTACGACGAAGCTCACGCCGCCGGAATCCCTGTCAACGTCGTCGATGACCCCGACTATTGCGATTTCATTATGCCGGCCACAACCAAGCGTGGCTGTCTGACCGTCTCGGTTTCGACCGACGGTCAGGCGCCCTTTCTGGCCGCCTTTCTGCGACAACTCAATGACGATATCTTCCCCGAACGCTGGCGCAAGGTCTCGAACTGGGCAGCCAAGTTTCGGCGACTTGTCCACCAGGAGGGGCCGTCCGAGACGCCGATGCGGATGCGTTGCTATGAGCGATTCCTTGAGGCTGATTGGAAAGACCTGCTGAAAAACAAAAACGACGACGAGATCGAGCAGACCCTTCGCAGTTGGCTCGAGGGATGATCGGCCGGGCGGATTAGTTATGGCCAGGCGGCGTTTAGTAGTCGGTACCCGTGGCAGCAATCTGGCCCTGGTTCAGACCAATCAGGTTATCCAGGAACTTGGTCGAACGCATCCCGACGTTGAATTCCAGACGCATATTATCAAAAGCGAAGGTGATCGCGACCGACAAACGGCGCTGACCACCATCGGCGGCACCGGCGTTTTCACCAGGAAACTCGAACAGGCGCTCTTGGAAAAGCAGGTCGACCTGGTCGTTCATAGCGCCAAGGATCTACCCTCGCAGATGACCCAGGGGCTGACCATTGCTGCTGTTCCTGCCAGAGGTCCGGTCCAGGACGTCCTGATCGCGGCTGAGAATCTGTCGCGCGACAACCTCCCCAAAGGATCCCGAGTCGGCACCGGCTCGCCCCGGCGACAGGCGCAATTAAGATATATCCGTCCCGATTTGGTCATACTACCGATTCGCGGCAATGTCGAAACCCGCCTGGCCAAGCTCGACTCGGCTGAGTATGACGCTATTGTCCTGGCTGCGGCCGGGCTGGAGCGTCTGGGGTTAAAACGAGATTGCTTCGTACTGGCGCCGCAGGTCTTTTTGCCGGCACCGGGGCAGGGGGCTCTTTTGGTGCAGGCTCGCGGTGACGACAGCAAATGTCTGAAGATCGCGGCGACGATAGATGATCCGGAAACTCGGGCCTGTCTCTTGGCCGAAAGGCAGTTGCTGCATCGGTTGCAGGTCGGTTGCACTGCCGCCGTTGGCGGTTGGGCTCGGATCGACGATGGCGTGCTGAGACTCAACGCCGCCGTTCTTGACAAAGACGGCACTATCCGCCTACTTGCCGAGAAGCGCGGTCGTAGTTTTCAGGCTGAGGCCATCGCTACCGGTGTGGCCGATGACCTTTTGAACCAGGGAGCCGACCGACTCCTGAAAGATTGACATATGGCTGACGGTGGAAAAGTATATCTGATAGGGGCAGGCCCGGGCGACCCGGAGTTGATCACGGTCCGCGGGCAGCATCTGCTGGCCGAGTGTCAGGTAGTCGTGTACGATAATCTGGTACCGACCGAATTGATCGTGCGGCTGCCCGCTACCACCCGGAAGATTTACGTCGGCAAGCAGGCCGGGCAGCATGCGTTGGAGCAGGATCAGATAAACCAGTTGCTGGTCGATCTGGCCCGTCAGGGCAAAACAGTGGCGCGTCTCAAGGGGGCCGATCCGTTGATTTTTGGTCGAGGTTCGGAAGAAGCCGCGTTCCTGAAGAAAAACGGTATCCCGTTTGAGATTGTCCCGGGAGTCACGGCTGCTTCCGGCGCTGCAGCCTATGCCGGGATTCCCTGCACCGATCGCGAAAAAGCATCATTTGTGGTATTTGCCACCGGCCACAAAGCCGGCGAAAAGGACACGACTTCCGTGCCCTGGGATTGGCTGGGTCAGGCCAAAAAGGGGACTATCGTAGTCTACATGGGTGTATCGGAAGTGGCCGAATATGTGTCCCGGCTCATCGAGGGCGGCCTGTCACCCCGGACACCGGCCGCAGTTGTTGAGCGAGCCACCATGCCGACTCAGAGACGCTTCACCGGAGTCCTCGAAGACCTGCCGCGACTGGTCACCGACCATGCCGTCCGGGCCCCGGCCCTGTTTATCATCGGCGAAGTAGTTACCCTGGTCGACAAGATCGACTGGTTTGGCGGCCGACCCCTTTCCGGCAAACGAGTGATGGTCCTGCGTCCGGCCGATCAGGCAGCCGAGGTGTATTCGCTCTTGCGACAATCCGGAGCCGAAGTGCTGCCCTATCCAACTATTGCCACTCGTGGTATCGTCGATCATCAAGCCTGGGAGCGCTTTGAGACATTTGCCTCCACCGACGGTTGGCTTGTTTTCACGAGCGAAAACGGCGTGCGTTACTTCATGAGCCGGCTCGTTTCCGGCGCCTTCGATATCCGGGCGCTGGCTCGCTTCCGGATCGCGGCGGTCGGTGTGGGGACCGCCCGGTCCCTGTCGAAATATCACCTGAGCCCCGATTTTCTTCCTCAAAAAGCTACCGTGGCGCAACTGGCCAGGGAATTGGCCGACCGACACAATATGACAGGCAAAACGATCGTGCGGGTCGAGGGGAATCTCTCGGATAACACCGTGCCCGAGATTCTCGCCGACGCCGGTGGCACTGTCATCCGGATGCCGGTATACGAAACCTATTACCCAACCTGGTCCGATGACCTCAAAGCGAAGCTACTGAAAGCTCCGCCGGGCGCCATATTGTTTTCCAGCGGTTCCACGGCGGTCGGGCTGCAGGAGATTCTCAGCGCCGACGAAATTTCTATCGTTACTTCCGGCGCCATCATCGCGTCGATCGGACCGTCGACGTCACAGGCGATACGACGCTTTGGTCTGTCTGTTGCTGTGGAAGCGACCGAGCATTCGCTGCCAGGCCTGGTAAACGCTTTGATTGATCATTATCTCAATTGCGGGGATCAACCATGAAATACCCGGAAAACCGAGGCCGCCGCCTGCGCCCGACCGAGGCGATGCGACGTCTGGTGCGCGAGACCAGGCTGAGTGTGTCTGATTTTGTTTATCCGCTTTTTGTCAGCGAACGGGTCAGCGCCTCCGAGCCGATAGCGAGCATGCCCGGTTGCTTCAATGAAACTCCCGCCGAGGTTGCGGGCCATGCCGCTCGGGCCTTTGAGCTGGGTATTCCGGCTGTCTTGCTCTTTGGCACTCCCGCCGGGAAGACCGCCGACGGGGCCATCTCGTGCGCCGACGATGGAGTCATCCAGCGGGCGGTCCAGGCTATCAAGATTCGAGTGCCGGAGATGGTGGTAATTACCGACGTCTGCCTCTGCGAGTACACCGACCACGGTCACTGCGGCGTTATCAAAGATGGCCGGGTCGACAACGACGCCACCTTGGAGATCCTGGCTCGGCAGGCGGTAAGCCATGCCGCCGCCGGAGCCGATATGGTGGCGCCCTCGGACATGATGGACGGTCGCGTGGCGGCAATTCGAACGGCCCTGGATCATCATGGTTTCAGTGACACCGCCATCATGTCGTATGCGGCCAAATATTGCTCCGCCTTTTACGGGCCTTTTCGTCAGGCCGTCGACTCCGCTCCGCAATTCGGAGACCGTCAATCGTACCAGATG
Source organism: bacterium (assembly GCA_043819515.1). Taxonomy (GTDB): domain Bacteria; phylum Zixibacteria; class MSB-5A5; order GN15; family FEB-12; genus DAOSXA01. Next base: position 48,068 of record JBDRES010000046.1, on the reverse strand, counting down.
GATCCGGCCAACGTTCGCGAGGCACTCAAAGAAGTGCAAATGGATATCACCGAAGGGGCCGACATCGTCATGGTCAAACCGGCCCTGGCCTATCTCGATGTGATCGCGGCGGTCAAGGAGGCGACCGTCGTGCCGGTGGCAGCCTATAACGTCAGCGGTGAATACAGCATGGTTAAACTCGCGGCTCAGGCAGGCCAGGCCGATGAGAAACGGCTGACCATCGAAATTCTTACGTCTATCAAACGCGCCGGGGCGGACATCATCATCAGCTACCATGCCTTGGATGTAGCTCGGTGGCTGAAAGAGTAGGTGCCGCTCATGAATCGTGATGGCAAACGTAAATCTGCCGGCTCAGTGAAGGCGTTCTTGAAAGCCTGCTCCATGATGCCGGGTGGAGTCAACAGTCCGGTGCGGGCTTTTGGGTCTGTTGGTGGGCAGCCGTTTGTGGTTCAGAGGGGAAAGGGGGCCTGGCTTTTTGATATCGACGGCAACCGTTACGTCGACTACGTGCAGTCCTGGGGACCGCTGATCCTTGGTCATGCCCACCCGGATGTGGTGAAGTCCGTTCAGACGGCTGCCGGCGCCGGCACCTCCTTTGGCGCTTCCACCGAGAGTGAGACCGAACTGGCGGCGATGGTCATCGACCGCATGCCATGGATCGAGCGACTGCGCCTGGTCTCCTCCGGGACCGAGGCCTGCATGACGGCGGTACGTATTGCTCGTGCCGCCACCGGGCGGGACAAGATTGTCAAATTCGACGGCGGCTATCATGGCCACTCCGACGCCTTCCTGGTCAAGGCTGGATCCGGTCTGGCTACCGGTGGCCTGCCGGCCAGCGGGGGAGTGCCGGAGGCCGTCACCAGCCACACGATTTCGATTCCCTACAACGATCCCGAGGCGGTCAGCCAGGTTTTTCAGAAATGCGGCCACAAGATTGCTGCCATCATCGTCGAGCCGGTGGCGGCCAACATGGGCGTCGTGCCACCGGCCTTTTCATTCCTGGAGACACTGCGCCAAGTGGCCTCCGATCATGGCGCTCTGTTGATATTCGATGAAGTCATCACGGGTTTCCGCGTCGCTCCCGGTGGTGCCGCCGAGCTCTTCAGTATCCGCCCTGATCTGGTCTGTCTCGGAAAAATCCTCGGCGGCGGTTTGCCGATCGGAGGTATCGGTGGTCGCGCCGATCTGATGGAGTCATTAGCGCCGCTGGGACCGGTGTATCAGGCCGGGACTCTTTCGGGCAATCCCCTCTCAACTGCCGCCGGGATAGCCACGCTCAAGGCACTACAGGATCCGATCATCTATGACAATCTCAGGCAATACGCGCAGGATCTTTCCGGGGCGCTCCTGGCCCTGTTTGCCGAGTTTGACTGCTCGGTGAAAATCAACCGTGTCGAGAGCCTGTTCACGCTGTTCTTCTCCGAGAATGAGGTGCACGACTTTGAGTCGGCCCAAGCGACCGACATGACCAGGTTCGGATCATTCTTCCGCTGCCTTCTGGACCAGGGTGTTTATCTTCCTCCCAGCGGGTTTGAAGCCTGGTTTGTCAGCGCCGCCCACACTGACGAACATTTGAAGAAGACGGTTTCTGCGGCCAGATCATTCCTCGAGAAGCGTCCAAAGTAGACGCACTCACTCACAAAAAAAGGACGCCTTGACGGCGCCCTTTTGTGTTATCACATTTTTGTCGCAGGATCATCCGTAGGGGTACATACCCTTCTTGATAGTCGCCAGAGTCGCCAGCACCTTGTTGTGCTTTTCTTCGTCGATCAGCAGGTAGTCCAGCAGATACTCCTGCACCACCATCTTTTTGCCTTTGAGTCCGGCGAGAGCTTCCTGGGCCAGCTCAACCGTCTTCTTCTCGAGCTGAATGTGCTTCTCGATCATGTCCCAGACCTCGCCCAACTCCTCGGGGGTCAGGGTTGTGGTTTTGGTTGTCAGGCTGTCGGCGATGAGTTCCTGGACACGATAGTGCATCTGCGAGTCACGCTGGATGATTTCCATCACCAGTCGGACCACCGGGTTATCGGTCTTCTCAATGACCCTGCCGGTGGAAGCGACCGAGGCGTTCTCGATCTTCTGCCAGCGTCTCATGTTGTCAACGATCTTGTCCTGGATTTCCTTAGTAGACATTTGTTAGTTCCTCCATGGGAGCGCAGCTCCCGTCTCACGGTCGGTCATAAGCCATTTTGAAATCTCTATCACGTTTTACAACACTTCATCGGCCGGCTGGTTCCGCATTATCGCGGTTCGCGTCCGATTTGACGGGCGTAAATCAGCCCCATAGTGCGGTAAAACATGTGCGCGAACTTCGAGTAGGGCATATACCACAGCAGAACCCAAACCGCCAATAGATGGACGAAGTACACGACATAGGCGAGCATCGCCGGTCCGCTCAATCGCGTGATCCACGACAACATGCCGGTCAGCCCGACCGAGGATATCACATACAAAAATAGATAGTCGGCATAGCCGTTGGCGCCGACTTCATCGCGGTTTCTAAAGCGACGCATAATCAGCAGCAGACCGCCGGTCATGAGAGCCAGTCCGCTGAACGCCCCCAGGAATTTCACCGGGTGAGGAATGTCAATCGGCACCGTGAACCAGCCGCTGAGATTCTCAACTCCAAGCAAATGCAGATAGTGCGGTATGAATACGAACACAAAAATGCACCCGGTGGTGATCATGGCGCCGAGAAAGCCGTAGAGCAAAAGCATATGACCCACCGCTCGGGGTTTGTTCTTATCACACTCATTAAACCGGTTATGACTGAGGATTTCGCCCGCCACCTTGATGGCCGCCGGTAAAAAGCCCAGCTTTTTCTCGGCTCCGGGCGCGTGGATCTGATTCCAGAATCTGGTAAACCCCACTGCGGCGAAGATGAAAATCAGGATATTGCCGATCACAAAAAGGGCGTCAACCGAGCTGTGAGGCAAAAAGAGATCGAAGTCGATCACCTCGGAATTCATAAAGACAAACTCACCCGAGGGAGTCGTCGGGGCAAACATGAAGATACAGGCCAGCAGCACCAGCATCGGCAGCCCGATCAGGATCGGAAGAGCTTTCGGGCTGGCCAGAGCCTTACCCATGAATGACGGGAAAGAGAAGCTCCTGTAGACGGCTGTGCGGATCGCTGCCAGGACGTCGCCGGGTCGGGCGCCCCGCGGGCAATAAGTTGTGCAGTCGTTGCATTGATAGCACAACCATAGATCCGGATCCTCCATCAGTCGCTTTTTCTGGCCCCATCCGGCCATCAGCATTTCCTTGCGTGGGAAGGGCCGCTGGGCCGACGAGAGGTTGCAGACAATCGAGCAAGTGGCACACTGGTAACACTTTTTGACAGTGTCGCCGCCTGCCTGTCGCACCTGACGAATGAAATCCAAATCAGTCTCGACCAATGCCGCCTTGGCCATGTGAGTTCTCCTATGCTGGTTAGAATCCACCCGTGCGGCCGGGGCCATTATGCCCGCTGCCGTCCATCGGGCAAAAAATAGCCGAGTCGATTGATGCTGTCAAGCGATTGTTGTTACTTTTTTCACAAGGTACTGATTGCATTCGCCTATGATGGAGACACCGCGATCATCTCGTAAGTGGCTGTTTGTCAACCGATTTTGAGACTCCACCAGATACTGCAAGGCAATCTGCCCGCCGCTCATTGCTCTGGAGCTTGCGCCAAAGGTCACAAGATTGCCGACCCGTGACTGCGTCGACTGTGGATTCGGGCTTAGGTTTGCCTTCGGGAGGTGCGCCATGAGGCATAAAAGCTAAGAATACCATAAATTCGCCCGAAACGATACTGCTCAACGGCGATCAAGCGGGCGATATTCGCCATGCGGTGCAACACCTTACCAAGATCAAAGAATATGTCAATTTCCGTCTTGTAACCTGTTTTACTCGGCTAACCTACCAGCGTCCAACGCGCTAATGCCAGGAACCACTTAACTTATTTGTTGAAAACGGATTTCATCCACAGCGGAGGGGCAAAAAGTGGTTTTTTTGCAAGAAAATTGCCCGAAAGCGCTTGACAGTGCTTGTGAAAAAAATTACTATAGGCCGGATGCATGAGCAGCCAAATTCAGAGCAAATAGGACCCAAGGGCTCCTGATTCAGGCTGGCATAGATTGTGAAAAAAGGCACATAGGTATAAGCCCCCGGATTAACCTCGAATTTCAACGTTCCAAATAACCATTAACAATTGGGTTAAACTATGGCAAAATCGAAACTGATCTCACCTCATGGCGCCGACGAGCTGAAGATACTGTTGCTCGAGGGTGCGGCGTGTGAGGCCGAGTTGAAACGAGCCGGGTCGCTGCCGAAGGTCGTGATGACGACCCGCGAAACCGGCGACTTGATCATGTTGGGTATCGGTGGCTTTACGCCGCTGGAAGGTTTCATGGGCGAGGCCGACTGGAAGGGTGTTTGCGCCGACATGAAAATGACCAACGGCGTCTTCTGGCCGATTCCCGTGACGCTGTCCCACGGCGAGAAGGTCAATCCGGGAACCGACATCTGTCTGGTCTCGGGCGAAACCAATGAGATCATGGGGACCATGAAGGTCACCGAGTGCTACCAGATAGACAAGGCCTTCGAGTGCAAGCACGTCTACGGCACCGCCGAGGCCGAGCATCCCGGCGTCAAGATGGTCATGGAACAAAAGGCCTACAACCTGGCCGGTCCGGTGAAGGTTCTGTCCGAAAGCTACTTCCCGAAGGAATTTGGCGATATCTATATGCGCCCGGCCGAAAGCCGCAAGGTTTTCGAAGAAAAGGGTTGGAAGACGATTGCTGCTCTGCAGCTGCGTAATCCGATGCACCGCTCGCACGAGTATCTGGCCAAGATCGCGATCGAAGTTTCAGACGGTCTGTTTATTCACCAGTTGGTCGGCAAATTGAAGCCCGGCGATATCCCGGCCGACGTTCGCGTCAACTGCATCAACACTTTGACCGAATTCTATTTCGACCGGAACCGCGTTCTCACCGGTGGCTATCCTTTGGATATGCGCTATGCCGGTCCGCGCGAGGGACTCTTGCACGCCGTCTTCCGCCAAAACTTCGGCTGCACCCATATGATCATCGGTCGTGACCATGCCGGTGTCGGCGACTATTACGGCCCGTTTGATGCCCAGGATATCTTCTTCAAGCTCTGGGACGGTGCTCTGGAATGCAAGATGCTCCCCATCGATTGGACGTTCTGGTGCTACAAGTGTGGCGGTATGGCTTCGATGAAGACCTGCCCGCACAAAAAAGAAGACCGCTTGTTCCTGTCGGGTACCGCCCTGCGTAAGTCACTGTCCGAGGGTGGCGAGGTTCCGGCCGAGTTCAGTCGCCCCGAGGTTTTGGCCATCCTGCGCGACTACTATGGCGGCATCGAGGAAGCGGATAAGGTCGAGGTGAAGATGCACGGTCATGCGACCGGCGACGCCAAGGCCAAATAACAACGAGATAAACGCAACAAGCTATAATGCAAACATGGTCCAAGCATTATTCCATTTAGGAGGATTTAATGCCAAGTTACGTGATTCCTGACAAGTGTGATGGCTGCAAGGCACTCGACAAGACTGCCTGCCAGTACATCTGCCCCAACGATCTGATGGTTCTGAACAAGGACCTGATGAAGGCGTACAACCAAGCGCCGGAGATGTGTTGGGAATGCATGTGCTGCGTCAAGATCTGCCCGGTTCAAGCGATCGAAGTGCGCGGCTATGCCGATTTCGTTCCCATGGGTGCTTCGGTTACGCCGATGCGTTCCACCGATGCTATCATGTGGACCGTCAAGTTCCGCAACGGTACTCTGAAGCGGTTCAAGTTCCCGACCCGTACCACCGCTGAAGGTGCTGCGGTTCCGGACGGCGGCTACAAGACTCAGCCCACTGATCTCAACGATCAACTACTCATGTCCGAGCCGGAGTGCGGCCGGATGGACACTCTGCCACCCTGCAAGTAAGAAAGGTTTGGAGATATAATGCCGAAGTTTGAAACAGTTGAAGTCTCCACCGACATTCTTATCGCTGGTGGAGGTATGGCGGCCTGTGGTGCGGCGGTAGAAGCTGCATATTGGGCCAGCAAGAACAACCTCAAGGTCACCGTCGTCGACAAAGCAGCTATGGACCGCTCCGGTGCCGTAGCCATGGGTCTGTCGGCCATCAACCAGTACGTTGATGTCAATACCGGCAAAAACACTATTCAGGACTACATCGAATACGTCCGCAACGACTTGATGGGTGTCACCCGCGAAGACCTCGTGGCCAGCATCGCCCGTCACGTTGATGGTACGGTCCATCTGTTTGAAAAATGGGGCCTGCCGATATGGAAAGACGCCGACGGCGCCTACGTCCACGAAGGTCGTTGGCAGCTCATGATCAACGGCGAATCCTACAAGATCATCGTCGCTGAAGCCGCCAAGAATGCTCTGCTCGCCGGCGGTCACGAGTATTTCGAGCGCGTTTTCCTGACCGATCCGCTCCTGGACGGCGATGGCAATTGTGTCGGTGCGGTTGGTTTTAGTGTTCGCGAGAACAAGTTCTACGTTTTCAAGGCCAAGACTGTGATCGTCGCCATGGGCGGCGCCGTGCACGTCTTCAAGCCGCGTTCGACCGGTGAGGGCCTGGGTCGCTCCTGGTACCCGCCGTTCAACTCCGGCGCCTCAGCGTACTTTACGCTCAAGGCCGGTGCTGAAATGACCTGCCAGGAAGTCCGCTTCATTCCCGTCCGCTTCAAGGATGCTTACGGCCCGGTCGGCGCTTGGTTCCTGCTGTTCAAGTCCCGTGCCACCAACGGCCTGGGTGAGAACTACATGCAGACCCGTGCCGATGAACTCGAAAAGTGGGTCCCGTATGGCAAGGTGAAGCCGGTCCCGGCCAACCTGCGTAACTGGCTCATGATGCTCGACGTCATGGACGGTAAAGGCCCTATCTACATGCGTACGGAAGAGGCTCTGGCCAACATCGCCGAGCAGTACAAGGGTGACGAAAAGGCCTACAAGAAGAAGATGAAAGAGCTCGAGTCCGAAGCCTGGGAAGACTTCCTCGATATGACCATCTCGCAGGCTATCCTCTGGGCGGCCACCAACACCGCTCCGGAAGAGAAGCCGTCCGAGATCGCCGCTTGTGAGCCGTACTTCATCGGTTCTCACTCCGGCGCCTCCGGTGCCTGGGTTTCCGGTCCCGAAGACCTGGCTCCCGATGCATACAACTGGGGCTACACCAACATGACGACCGTCAAGGGTATGTTCGCCGCTGGTGATGCCTCCGGTGCCTCTTCTCACAAGTTCTCCTCCGGTTCTCTGACCGAGGGTCGTATTGCTGCCAAGGCTGCCGTGAAGTACTGCGTGGACAACGCCGGCGCGCCGAAGGTCGACGCGGCCCAGGTCGAAGAGCTCAAGACGAGAATCCTGGCCCCGCTGGATCTGTTTGCCAACAGCCAGGGTGCCTCGACCGATCCGTTCACCAACCCGGATTATATCCGTCCGAAGCAGTTCATGTTCCGTCTGCAGAAGATCATGGATGAGTACGCTGGTGGTGTTTCCACCCAGTTTACAACTTCCAAGCAGCTTCTGGAGAAGGGTCTGGATCTGATGGCTTTCCTGAAGGAAGACGTCAGCAAGCTGGGCGCCGAGAATCTGCATGAGTTGATGCGCTGCCACGAGAACATCCATCGTATGTGGCAGGCCGAAGCTCACATTCGGACCATCCTGTTCCGCGAGGAAACCCGTTGGCCGGGCTACTACTTCCGGGCCGACTGCCCCTCCATGAAGAAGGAATGGGAAGTTTTCGCCAACTGCACGGTTGATCCCAAGACCGGCGAGTGGAAGATGATCAAGCGCGACATCCTTCCCCTCAAGTAGGCGGGTCTTTGACTTTAGTTAGTCATTTATGGTCCTCCGGGTGTCAAAACCCGGAGGACTTCTTTTTGATGCATTAGGTGGTTGCGAGAATCGAGATAAGATGTATCTTGCATCAGTAAAAGCGGATCGAAAAAAAAACGGGACACGATAGGAACGGCAGAAAATGAATCAAGACCCTGAAAAGTGCCCGCACTGCGGACAACAGATGCTTAAGTGGCGGCCGCCGTCAGAAGCCGGATGGGGTACGCACGCTCAACTAGTCTGCTTCAATGACGATTGCCCCTATTACGTCAAGGGCTGGGAGTGGATGAAGCAGAAATACGAAAGAAAAGTATCCTATCGTCACCGTTACGATCCGAAAACCGGCGAAAAGGCCCCGCTGCCGGTGTGGTCACCGACCGCCATGAGAGATCGTATCGTCGCCGAATAGCCAGAAAGCAGGATCATCATGAGTGATATTGAGAGATTCAAAGAGAGCATCCTAAAAGAACACCCCCGCCTGAACGAGAACAGCAGTTTCAGGTTCCGTTGTCATCCCAAGGTTGCCTGCTTCAATGACTGCTGTTCCGACGTCAACATCTTCCTGACCCCTTACGATATTCTTCGCCTGAAGAGCCGTTTGGGTATCTCCTCGCAGGAGTTTCTGGACAAGTACACCATCCTTCCCTTTGATAAGAATCTCAAGTATCCCGCCGTCCTGCTGCGCATGGGTGAGAACGAGAAGAGGGCCTGCCAGTTTGTGGGTGAGAAGGGCTGCACAGTCTACACCGACCGTCCCTGGGCTTGCCGCATGTATCCGCTCGGCATGGCCTCGCCTGCCGAACCGGGTGGAAGTCCGGCCATGAATGACTTTTTCTTTTTACTCAAAGAAGATGTTTGTCACGGTCATCAGGAGGACAACGAGTATACCGTCAAGAGCTGGCTTGACGATCAGGGTATCGACGAGTACAACCAAGCGGGCGAACTCTGGAAGGAGATGACCCTTCATCCGTACTTTCAGTCCGATGATGTGATGCCGCCGCAGAAGATCGAGATGTTCTTTATGGTCTGCTACAATCTCGATAAATTCCGCTCTTTTGTTTTTGGCAGCAGCTTCCTGGACAAATTCGAAGTCGACTCCGACACGCAAGCTAAGATCGAGACCGATGACAATGAGTTGCTGAAGTTCGGGTACACCTGGCTTCGTTTTGCCCTGTTTGGCGAGAAGACCATGACGGTCAAGTCCGATGTCCTGGACACCAAACGCTCCGAACTGGAAGCAAAGAAGAAGATCTGACAGGCAAGCCTAGCAGACAAAGACATACTATATCGAAGCCGTTCCGAGAAACCGGAGCGGCTTTTGTTGCTTTGCGCATCAGGACGAATCGCCTTCCGATAGACGCCCCACAGGCTGCTGTAGGCCAGCCCAGCGAAGAAGCATCGCATTTTCAAAGTAATAGTATTGAATGAATGTCATGTATGACCGTCTATATGTTGATACAAGCTACATCTGACTGTCCAACAGTCGTTCTTGTGTATTGAGGGGCTGCTTTTGAAGAGGATTCGATACAAGGCTATTCCCTTAGCCGATATAAGCGAGCCGGTAGGCGTTAAAGGAGATAACGATGAGTAAGTACTTGTTTATCTTCACAATATTGACATTGTGGATGGGTACCGCCGTTGCGCAGAACGAACCTGCACGAACAATCACTGTCGTTGGTTCAGCCTCAACTGAAATCATGGCGGACAATGTTGCCTGGTATCTGACGGTAACGGTTAGAGACGATGATCAGAATAAACTGAGAGCCCGCGCAGAAGAGATTCTGTTGCAGGTACAGGCTGCTACGGGTCGTTTAGGGATAGACCGTGATGATATCGAATTTGGCAAAGTGACGATCAATATGCGATATAAGCAAAAGGATCGAAGGGAGTCAGACGAGTTCAGCCACTATGAATTGTCTCAAGGCTTGACCATAATTCAGTCGGCTATTGAACAATATGATGAGTACTGGCACGAGTTGACAGCCATTGAGGGCGTTCGGGTTGGTCAGGAGTTCTTTACCTCTCAGTTGGAGCCGACGAGACGTCAGATGCGTATAGATGCTCTGCATGCGGCGAAACAGAAGGCGGAGGATATGGCGGCAGTTCTAGGTGGCTCTGCTGGCCGGGCATTGTCGATTAGCGAATTCAAGCCGAATCCAACGCAGCCCGATATCGACAGAGTGTCCGCCGTCAGTGCGTCAGTTGTGAGGGCCAAGCCTGAGAAGATAGAGGTGTTCGCTCAAGTGTATGTTGTTTTTGAGCTTGAGTGAGCCTCCGTAGCCCACCCATAGGGGAGCCTTGCGACCCGTCGGGTGGGAATTCGGGATGGCAGACCCCACCCGGCGCTTCGCTCTGAGTGGGCTACAGTATTCGTTTGATTTCGGGCGGCGATCGATGCATCATGCAACCATGGAAACCATCACCCTCACACCCATTGGCGTGATCCATACGCCGTTTAAGCAGCCGAAGGGCACACCCATCCAACCCCGTCGCGCGGGCGGGGCCGAGGGTACCATCGAAATCTTGCCGGAGTTCGTCGAGGGGCTGGCGGATCTGGACGGGTTCTCCCATATCGTCCTGTTGTACCATTTCCATCTCTCGACCGGCTACCGCCTGAAAGTCGTGCCGTTTCTCGATGATTGCGAACGCGGCCTCTTTGCGACCCGGGCGCCGCGACGACCAAATCCGATCGGCCTGTCGGTGGTGCGGCTGGACCACATCGAGGGCAATGTCCTGTTCATTCGGGATGTCGATATGGTCGATGGCACGCCGCTGCTGGATATCAAGCCGTACGTGCCCGATTTCGACGATGCCGGCGATATTCGCATTGGGTGGCTTGAGGGGAGAGCGCATCGTTCGAACGACACCCAGGCCGACACCCGATTCGAGGACTAACAGCAGCGCTAATCGCATGTCGGGTTTCTGCGTTCGTTCCGCTCACTCCGGAACCCGACCTACCGCCTGTCGGAACCCCAAGGGGTACCGACCTACAATGATTCGGGCTAACTTTTTGCATTGATACTCCGTCAGGTCTTGCGCCGCAGGCGTGTGACCTGACGGCAGTCAGGCGAGTCGCGTTACCGGGCACCCCACCAAGAGCAAAGCGACCGATGGGTTCTCATCGTTGCTACTCCCCGTCCGCCGTGTCGCGAAGCTCCCCTCTGGGTGGGCTACTGAGGATTTTGAAGAACCTGCGTGGCTAGCTCCGCCACCGTTGTGGTCGAGAAAGCCCCGCGCTCAATATCGAAGATCTGGACCGCAGTCTCATCGTTGATCATGTCAGGCGCGACTTCCCTGGCGGCCTTGTCATCCACCAGACTGAGCGCCTTCAACGCATAATAGCGAATCGCCGGCTCGGGACTTCTCAGCGACCGCACTATGTGGGACTTAAACGGAGTATATACGTCCGGACGGTGCTCTGCAATTCGGGCTACGCCCCAGTGCGCGCCGATCTCAAACGGCTCTTCATCAAAAAAACTGACCAGCCTGTGACTGTATTCTTCGATCAGCTCCGGTACGCTGACACACAATTCAGCGACAGCCTGGGGGGCGAACCAACCGACATTGCCGGACTCATCGTTCATGTGCCAAAGCTGCTGACGGATTAGCAGTCGGATTCGCTCCGGGTCGGGCGGGCCGACTTCGGCGGCAATGATCCCGAGGGCTTTGACGGCTCGCCAACAGATGAGCGCCGTGCCATGAAATAACAGACCGGACGCCGGACGCAAGAGCATCGTGTCCTGACCGGCCCAAGCCTGTATCTGCTTGAAATTATTCTCTCGAAGCAGCCCCAGCAGTTTGTTCTTGCGTTGCCGGCTGCCCGAAAGGCTGGCGATCTTACGCTGTCGTTCCAACAATATCCAGCTCCTCATTAGTTCGTTAGCAGCGAAAACGCCCCAAAACCAAGATTGGTTCCGGGGCGCAATATACTTCGAATGGTTTTCTGTCAACCGAAGGCAACATCAAGCGTCATCATGACCGCAAATCCCAGTATGGCCCCCATGGTGGCGGCGTGGGAGTGGTCACCCCGGTGCGACTCCGGAACCAATTCCTCGACCACGACAAAAATCATGGCTCCGGCGGCATAAGCCAGAGCGTAAGGGAGAATGGGCCGCGCCACTATCACCAGAGCTGCGCCTGCGACCCCGGCCACGGGCTCGACAATGCCCGATAGCTGGCCGTACCAAAAGGCTCGACCCTTCGAGATTCCCTCGCGGCGGAGCGGCATCGAAACAGCCAGGCCCTCCGGGAAATTCTGGATGCCGATGCCGATGGCCAGCGCGACTGCGCCGGCGACCGTAGCTGACTCCAGACCGACCGCCGCTGCCCCAAAGGCCACGCCCACGGCCAACCCTTCGGGGATGTTGTGCAACGTAATGGCCAGGACCAGGAGCGTTGTCCGGCGCCAGCTGGTTTTGATCCCCTCGGCTTGTTCCGTCGGAAAGCCGGGATGAAGGTGCGGCAATATGCGGTCGATTATCCGCAAGGAAAACGCGCCCAACAAGAAACCGGTTGTAGCCGGGACCCATGACGGCAACGGACCGCTTTCCGACATCTCGATAGCCGGGGCCAGGAGCGACCAGTAGCTGGCCGCGATCATTACTCCGGCGGCAAAACCGAGCATTGCATCCATAGTGCGCCGACTGAGATCCCGCCCAATGAACACTCCGGCGGCCCCCAAAGCTGTGAGGCCCCAGGTGAAAAGTGTCGCCAGCAGCGCCTGAACGATCGGGTGCATGTCGGTCAGCCAGGTCCAATTATCTGCCATGTTTGCTTCTCCTCGATGTTCGACTACAAGGATCGAGTTTCATCCCTGCCTAGCAAGGATTAACACTGCCGCTTTCAAGACAGTTCCCGCGCGGCCAGAGCGGTTACGGTCAGTTGTCAACCGATGAGTTTGAGGCGGGCGAACTTGGCCATGATCTTTTTGACACCTATGCCCGAAAACATGATATCCAGGCGCAAGCCCTCGCCATAGCCCTCCATGGCCAAGATCTTGCCGCGGCCGAAAGTGGGGTGATGGACCAACCGTCCGATTGTGAGTCCCTCATGACCTTCGTACTCGTAGTGCACACCGGACGGCTCGGTCTGCTGTCCATATTGAGAAGCGGCACTATGAGAACGAACAGGTTGTTCGGTGTGCCAGGACCGGGTATGGCGGAAGTTGATGGTCTCCAGATACTCCTGGGGAATCTCTTTTATGAACCGCGAGGGGACCGAGGCCACTTCGCCAAAGCGAAACCTCGACGCGGCACTGCTAAGACATAGGCGGCGGCGGGCGCGCGTGGCCCCGACATAAAACAGCCGCCGCTCTTCCTCGAGCTCCATCGGCTCCGCGATAGCTCGTTCCAGCGGAAACAGGCCTTCCTCGAGGCCGACCATGTAGACCGCGACAAACTCCAGACCCTTGGCGGCGTGGATGGTCATCATGGTGACTTTGTCTTCAATGCCGGAGTAATTGTCGATGTCGGTGAAAAGCGAGATCTCGGCCAGATAGGTGACCAGAGTTGCTTCGCCGTTGCCGCGGGCAAACTCAGCCATGCCTTCGATGAAGGCTTCGACGTTTTCAACTTTTGTTTGCCCGATGATCGGATCTTCCGCCCTCAGTTCCTCAATCAAACCAAGATCGTCCACCAATTCCTGGGTCAGCAGATCGATCGGCACTTCCGTAGACTTTGCTTGGTACTTCTCGATAAGTTCGACAAAGGCCTGCAGCCGCCCGGCTCGCGGTCCCAACTCGATACCACCGGCTTGCCGGCTGATAACCTCGAAACAGGACAACGACTGCTCTCGGGCACCGGTCATGATGTTATCCAGCGTCTTGCCGCCGATGCCTCGTTTGGGATAATTGACAACTCGCTGAAACGAGACATCGTCCTTAGGATTGGCGATCAGCTTGAGATAGGCCATGAGGTCCTTAATCTCTTTGCGCTGATAGAAGGTGATGCCGCCCACTATCTGATAAGGCAGGTTGCGCCGCCGCAATTGCTCTTCAAAGGGGCGCGATTGAGCGTTGGTTCGGTACAGGACGGCCGTTTGTTTCAACGATGTTTCCGCTCGGCCGTCCTCAATTATGCTGACAACCTTGCGGGCCTCCTCTTCGGCTGAATCCACCAGCAAATACTGCAATTTCTCGCCGTTGTCGCCATCGGACCAGAGCGTCTTGTCCTTGCGGGCGTCGTTGTGTTTGATGACCGCCGCCGCCGCCCCCAGAATGGTTTTGGTCGAGCGATAATTCTGCTCGAGCTTGACGATCTTGGCCCCCGGGAAGTCCTTTTCAAAATCGAGAATGTTTCGGATGTCGGCGCCCCGCCAGCCGTAAATAGACTGGTCCTCATCACCCACCACACAGATATTCCTTTCGGGACCGACCAGAGCCTTCAACAGTAGATATTGAACCCGATTGGTGTCCTGATATTCGTCAACCATGACATATCTGAAGCGCTGGCGGTAACGATTGCCTACCTCGTCAAAATTGCGTAGCAGGCTGACGGAGTTAAACAGCAGATCATCAAAATCCATGCTGTCGCATTCACGCAGTCGTTGTTGGTAGCGAGTGTAAATCTTGGCCGTCGTCTGCTCGAAATAGCCGCCTGAACTCTGAGTATACATCTCGGCCGATATCAGGCCGTTTTTGGCCGTGGAGATCTTGCGCAATTGGGCTTTCGGTACAAACTGGGTGGCGGACAGACCAAGCTCGGCGATGCAGTTCTTTACCAGTGTCACCGAATCGGACTGATCAAAGATGGTAAACTTGTCACTATAGCCCAGAAGCTCCGCTTCGCGCCGCAGAAGTCGGGCGCAGAAGGAGTGAAAGGTCGAGACCTGCATGCCCGGGATCTCGCCCCCGACCAACTCGGATACGCGAGCCCGCATCTCTCCGGCCGCCTTGTTCGTGAAAGTGACCGCCAGAACCTGATGCGGTTCGGCCAGACGTTGATACAGCAGGTAGGCCAAGCGACGGGTGAGCACGCGCGTTTTGCCCGATCCGGCTCCGGCAATGACCAGCAAGGGACCGGCGGTAGTCGTTACCGCTTCACGCTGTGCGTCGTTGAGTTCGTTAAGTAGGCCGCTCATGATGACGGGGGAAAATATAGCGACTGAAACCAACCGGGCAACCATTATCACCGCAGCTCGACAAAAACAAAAATGCCGCCAAGCTCTTGGCGGCATTCATAACCTTAACAAAATTCAGGCCGGCGATTATTCGTAAACCGAAACCTGGGTGCGGTCGCGACCCACGCGCTCATACTTGACCACGCCGGTGATTTTGGCAAAGAGCGTGTTGTCTTTGCCGATGCCGACATTATGGCCCGGTTTGATGTGGGTGCCTACCTGGCGGACCAGTATCGAACCGGCCGGGATCGCCTGGCCGCCATAAACTTTGGTTCCCCGCCTTTGACCGTTCGAGTCACGACCATTCCGGGAAGAACCGACACCTTTTTTGTGTGCCATTTGAAACCTCTATCGAATATCCGTTTTTTCCCAATACTTCCGGCGGCTCTGGCCGCCACATCCAGACCGCCCCTGGCAGTCCGGACCAAGACAGCCCTTATGATAACGATTTCCTGAGAACACGCAAGTGATTTTTGACCGGCCCTACCGGTCAGAGAAGCGGCCGGAGCGTCAGCCCCGGCCGTATATGTTGCTATTTCTCAGCGCCTTAGCCTCAGGTTGCCTGCTTGGTAGCGTCAGCATCCACATTTTGCTTCCCTTTGAAAGCAAAGGTCAGGTGATTGTCGGCGACGTCGATGGTCAGATCGCAGTCCAAAGCGTACTGGCCACGGAGAATCTCCTCCGCCATCGGATCTTCCAGGAGCGTCTGGAGGGCCCGCTTGAGCGGTCGCGCGCCGTATGCCGGATCGAAGCCTTGGTCGGCCAGGAAGTCGCGCGCCCCGTCCGTCAAGGTGAAGCTGATCCCCTTTTCGGCCATGCGCAGAGCGATCTCGCCCAGTTGTATGTCGATGATCTGCTTTATGTGATCCTTGTTTAGCGAGCCAAAGACGATGGTCTCATCGATTCGATTAAGCAGCTCCGGGTTGAAGAGCTTTTTCAACTCGTCCCTGATCGTCTTGTCGATATTGGCTTGAGTGGCCCCCGCGTCTTTGGTGTCGAAGCCGACTGTCTTCTCATCACGCAGCTTCTTGGTCCCGATATTGGAAGTCATGATGATGACCGTATTCTTGAAGTCAACCTTGCGACCAAAAGCATCGGTCAGACACCCGTCGTCAAACAACTGCAACAGGATGTTAAACACGTCGGGGTGAGCCTTCTCGATCTCGTCAAGCAGTACCACCGAATAGGGATTGCGACGGACCTTCTCCGTCAATTGTCCACCCTCTTCATAGCCGACATATCCGGGCGGGGCACCCACCAACCGTGAAACGGCGAATTTCTCCATATATTCCGACATATCGATCCGGATCAGGGAATCGACGTTGTCAAACATGAACTGGGTCAGTACCCGGGCCAATTCTGTCTTGCCGACACCGGTGGGGCCCAGGAACATAAAGGTGCCGATCGGTCGCCTTGGATCGCCCAATCCGGCGCGAGCGCGGCGAATCGATTTGGCCAGGGTTTTGATGGCCTCATCCTGACCGATAATCTGCTTCCGGATTTCGTCTTCCATGCGAAGCAGGCGTTTCGACTCGCTCTCTTCCATGCGATAAAGCGGTATGCCGGTGATTTTGGCCAACACTGCGGCGACGTCATCGCCGGTCAAAACCGGCTTCTCTTTGTTGCGCTTTTCTTCCCACTCCTTCTGCCTCTGAGCCAGGTGCTCTTTTTTGGCTTTGATCTCATCACGGAGCTGGGCGGCGGTTTCAAAGGCTTGGTTTTTGACGGCCTGCTCTTTTTTGACCTGCGATTCGACTACCGCGGCTTCGATCTCCTTAAACTCCTCCGGGCGCGTATAGGTCAACAGATGCGCCCTGGATCCGGCCTCATCGATTATATCGATCGACTTGTCCGGCTGGAATTTGCCTGAGACATAGCGGTTGGTCAACTTAACGGCCGACTCGATGGCATCATCTGAAATTGTGATCTGGTGGTGTTCCTCGTACCTCGGCCGCAGACCGCGTAGAATCGCAATGGTGTCGGCTTCCGAGGGCGGATCGACATTGACGGTCTGAAAACGCCGCTCCAGGGCACCATCCTTCTCGATATACTTGCGGTACTCGTTAAGGGTCGTGGCGCCGATACACCGCAGCTCGCCCCGGGCCAGTGACGGTTTGAAAATATTGGAAGCATCCAGCGAGCCCTCGGCACCGCCGGCACCGACAATGGTATGCAACTCATCGATGAAGATGACCACGTCATCGGCGTTGATGATCTCGGTCATGACGGCCTTGAGACGTTCCTCAAACTGGCCGCGGTATTTGGTCCCGGCCACCAGGGAGGCCATATCGAGTGTCACCACCCGCTTGTTCTCAAGCGTTTGCGGCACGCGATTTTCCACGATGCGCTGGGCCAGACCCTCGGCGATGGCCGTCTTACCGACGCCCGGTTCACCGATCAGGACCGGGTTGTTTTTCTTGCGTCGTGAAAGCACCTGCGCCACCCGCTGGATTTCATCCTCGCGACCGATGATCGGATCCAACGCACCCCGTCGGGCAAGTTCGGTCAGATCGCGGCCAAAGTGATCCAGCGCCGGTGTCTTGGACTTCTTGCGCTTCTTCTTGAAGGAAGAGGGCTTACCGTTCTGGATGTTTTTGAGTTCCTCGTAAGCCTCTTTATAATCGATCTCGTAGGTTGCCAGCACCTGTGCGGCGACACCTTCTTCATCCTTGAGCAAAGCCAGGAGAATATGCTCGGTGTCGATGTCCTTCGACTTGAGTGCCCGCGCCTCCTGGCCGGAGACCTCAAGCGTCTTCTTGGCGCGAGCCGTCAGGGGCAATTGGCCCATAGTCATGGTGCCGCCCGATGGCTGGACTACTTCTTCGATGGAAGTTTTCAGATCGACCGACTCCAGACCGAGATTGGTGATTATCTCGGTAGCGCGTCCGTCGCCAAGACGAATCAGACCCAAAAGGAGATGCTCGGTCCCGATATAATCGTGCCGCAGGCGGGACGCCTCATCGCGGGCGAACTCAATGGCCCGGCGGGCACTTTCCGTAAACATCTCGTTCATTGTCGTGCGTCCTTATGTTGTATGTCCAAAGCGTATCTTTCAACTAGTCGTGGTCCCGACCGGTTGCCAATCAAACCTGGCGCAATTTCTCGCGAACCATCTGGGCCCTGACAAAATCGCGACGGTTGGAATCCATCTCAGAACCGTAATACTTCTGTAAATGAGCCGGCTGGGACAAGAGCAACATGTCGTTTATCAAGGTGACATCCAGCGAATCGATTATCTTCATCGCATGGCCCAACCGCACCGCCGACAACAGATTCATGACCTCATCCGAAGTCAGTACCCGAGCGTGTTTCAAAATGCCATATGCGCGGTAGATCTTGTCCTCTATCATATCGGCGGCTTCGTCAATCAGACGTTGTCTGGCCGAGGCTTCCGCCTCCACGATATCAGCCGTGACCCGGTCGATTTCGCGCAGAATCTCGTTTTCGCTGACACCGAGGGTGTTCTGGTTGGACAACTGGAAAAGATTGCCCAGGACATCGGAACCTTCGCCATAAAAGCCGCGGACAGTCAGACCGCTACGCGTAATGCGCGAAATGACCTTGTCTATCTCACGGGTGAGGACCAAACCCGGCAGGTGAATCAGGACCGAGGCGCGGAGGCCGGTCCCGGCGTTGGTCGGGCAGGCGGTCAGGTAGCCAAAATCCGGATCATAGGCGAATTCCAGGTGACTGCCGATTTCACTGTCGTGAAGCAGGGCCAAATCGAGGGAACCGTCAAGATCCAATCCCGGCGACAGCGCCTGAATGCGGAGATGATCCTCCTCATTGATCATAATGGAGACGCGCTCGTCCGAAGCAACATATAAGGCTCGGTTGGGATCGCCATCGAGAAAACCGGGGGAGATGAGGTGTCTTTCGATCAGGAAATTGCGATCCAGATCGTCCAGATCAGTAGCCTTGCAGTACAGCCCCTCGGCCAGAAGTTCCGAGCGCGCCTTGGTGCTGTCGAAGTACCCTACGACGCGTTTGCGGGTCTCGTCGTCGGCCGAAGCCGGAAACTGACAACCGGCAATGTTGCGGGCCAGGCGGACCCGGCTGGACAGCACCACCAGGGCATCGTCACCCTTACCGGACAGCCAGGCGGCAGAACTTTTGGCCATGTCTTCAAACATAGTATTCAACTTCCTACCCTCTCAGACATTAGTCGACAGGTTGACCGCTGCGTATCATTCTTAATTTGTCCCGAATCTCGGCGGCGCGTTCGAATTCTTCACCTTGCACCGCTTTTTGCAGCTCGGTCTCCAGGCGTCGTTCCTCGCTTATTGGGCGGACCTTGGTATCGGCCCGACTTTCGATCGTCTGCTCCGGGGTTTTACCGCGATGAAGCGAGGCTCCATGGATTTTGCGCATGATGGCCTCCAGTCGCGGCCGAAAAGCCCGATAACATTCGGCGCATCCAAACCGGCCTTGCCGCGCAAAATCCTCAAACGAAGTGCCGCAGGATTCGCACCGAGGCATATCCTCGGCCGGCATTTGTTGATCGGGAGGGGCCCCGAAGGCCAGGCCGGAGAGGATCTCAGCCAGCGGAAACGGTGCCTTCTCCAGTGGGGAATGAAAGCCACGGGCGGCGGCACATTCGCGGCATAGTGACAACGAGGTCTTCTCGTTGTTGATTATCTGCGTCAGGTGAACCTGAGCTTCCCGTTTGTCACAGTCTTGGCATAGCATATCTATCACCTGTTCACTTGGCTTAACTCTCTGACCTTACCATCAACTATCTGCAAGTTGCGATCGCAACGTTGGGCCAATTCCTGGTTGTGAGTAGCTATCAGAAACGTAACATTTCTTTCTTGGTTCAGGTGGAAGAGGAGGTCGTGAAGGTTGCGGCCGGTGTTTGTATCCAGGTTGCCTGAGGGCTCATCGGCCAGGACTATCTCCGGATTGTTGGCCAGTGCCCGAGCCACCGCGACACGCTGTTGTTCCCCGCCCGATAACTGCATCGGGCGATGTGATGTTCTATCCTTTAAACCTACCAAGTCCAGTAGTTGTTCCGCATTCATCCGGGCATCGCGCCGCGATTTACCGCTCACCAGGGACGGCATCATTACGTTTTCGAGGGCGGTGAAGTCCTGGAGCAAGTAGTGAAATTGGAACACAAAGCCTACTTTCTCGTTGCGATATTGGGCCAGACGCTTCTCAGACATATTCTGCAATATCTCGTTACCAATTGTCACCTGGCCCTGCGAAGGCCGATCCAGACCGCCCAGAACATGGAGTAGGGTCGACTTACCGACCCCCGACACTCCCGTCACGGCCACCATCTGGCCTGTCTGAACTGATAGCGACAAGCCGGTCAGGACAGCCACAGTCGAATCGGCCGTCTCAAAGATCCGATGCAGGTCGGTCGCAGCAAGAATAGTCGTGTGTTTTTCCATTTCTTACAGTCGATATCCCATATGTGGACGTCACTACGGACGCTTATACATGTTTTCGCCACAATCTCGCAAAGGTTTAGATAAACCGCCTGTTTTCATCCACTTATTGCCGCAAAACATCGGTCACCGTCAACCGTGCGGCCTGAGAAGCCGGGTACAAAGCAGCCAGGAAAGTGACTACAAAGGCAACCAGGCCGACTGCCGTGAAATCCAAAAAACGGGTCTCCAGTGGCAGATAACTGATAAAGTATATCTCGGGAGGCAGGGCAATCAACTCGAATCGGTTTTGTAGATAGGTAACTGCCAGAGCCAATAGCCATCCGGCCACGACACCTATGCTGCCGATAGTAACCCCCTGCAGTACAAATACTTTGCGAATCGACCCCGGGGTCACCCCGATGGTCTTCAGGATGCCGATTTCAGGCCGCTTCTCCATAGTCAGCATGACCAGCGTGGAGATAATGGAAAACGCAGCCACCACGATAATTAGGACAAAGCCGACAAACAGCACCAGCTTTTCGATCTCTATCCAGGAGAACAGATTGCGGTGCAGCACATTCCACGGGACCACGTCGTAGCGATAATCCAAAACGGAGTCGATTATCGGAGCCAGTGGCTCAGCCAGAAATACATTATCGAGCTTCAGGTGGACGGCGGTGGCGGCATCGCCGGTCTTAAATAGCTCCTGGGCATCGGCCAGCGAGACATAACCCATCTGGGCATCAAACTCATACATGCCGGTCTCAAAAATCGCCGATACATAGAATTTGGACACTCGGGGTCGAGCTCTCCGGTGAAGATCCTCGCCGTTTAGCGAGTACAGCCACACCGGCTCACCAAGAAACACGCCCAGCCGCTCGGCCACATGACTGCCCAAAATCATACCGGGGACAGTGTCGCTATCCGATATCTCGGGCTCAAAGGTATACTCGCCGATTTTTAGATCGTCTTCAATATTGGACGTACGCCGTTCGGCTTCAAGATCGATCCCGCGCACAATCAAGCCATCGCCCGATGAGATCGAGGCTATAGCCGCCTTGAAGTAAATGAAGGCTGAGGCAGCCTTGACCCCTTCGACCGTCTCAGCTTTTTCGACCAGCTCCCGATAATCCTCGATCAGCTCGCCGCGCAGAGGGAAGATCGAGACGTGCGAAGTGGTTCCCAGCAGGCGCGAGCGGATCTCGGTTTCGAAGCCGTTGGAGAGCGACATTACAATACAGACGGTCGCCACACCCAGGGCTACGCCGAGGACCGAAATCCAGGTCGCCACCGAAATAAAATGTCGTCCTGACCGCAGGTAGCGACGCGCAATAAAACGTTCGTAGTACATGACCCTCCAAGTTTACGCGGGCGGTGCAATTCGGGTCTGCGACCCACTATCCCGCATACAACAAAGTGCACGGGCGACCGTCATAAATCAAACAATATCGGCAGTTTGTCGGCCGCCGCGGATCGTTGGTCGCTTGCCTTAAATCTTGACAGCTAGGCCGGGCTTGCCTATCATGGCTCATGCCACTAACATTTGCACAGATTTTTCGTCTGGCTGACCTAGCTGATACATCACCTACTGAACCTGAACCGGCTCGATTGTCCCAAGAGCTGTCGTGTGTCGCCGGAACGGCTGGGCGGGTGCCGGGGGTACTCAAGCCATGAGTCAACGTACCGTGGCGGTGGTGCCGGCACGACTTGGTTCCAGTCGCTTTGCCGGTAAAGTGTTGTTTCCCTTTCGCGGTCGGCCACTGATCTGTGTCTTGCTGGCCGAGTTGGCTAAGTCACAGGAGATCGATGAGTTGTTGGTGGCGACCGATAGCAAGGAGATCAGCCGGGCCGTGACTGCGGCCGGCTATGTCTCTGTTATGACCTCGAAGCGGCACCGCACGGGTACCGATCGGGCGGCCGAGGCTATGGCCGGCAGGAAGGCCGACATCGTTCTCAATATCCAGGCCGACAACTTCGGACTCAAAGCGGCCGGCCTGGACCGCGTTATAAGGCAATTCCAGGGCGATTCCGAGCCGATCGGGACGCTGGCCAGGCCAATCACCGACCGGGACGAACTACTCGACCCCAACTCGGTCAAAGTGGTGATGAACCGGGCTCATCATGCTCTTTGGTTCTCGCGCTTGCCACTGCCCTATCTTCAAGGAGTAAGGCAAGCGCAGTGGCCCGGCCACTTCAGGTACTGGCATCACATCGGAGTGTATCTTTTTCGCCGGAAGGCGCTGGACCAATTCGCCGAGTGGAAACGCTCAGCGCTGGAAAAGGCGGAGTCGCTGGAGCAGTTGCGGATTCTGGAAAATGGGGGTCGTCTGCGAGTGTATCGGACGCGCAGTCGGGCCATTTCGATTGACGCCCCCAGGGATTTGAAAAAGTTGGAACGTTGGTATAGATGAGGTAAAGCACCATGTCGGATCGTCCCAAATACATCTTTGTAACCGGCGGGGTAGTGTCGGCCCTGGGCAAGGGCATCGCTTCGGCCTCAATCGGGCTGCTGTTGAAAAAGCGCGGTCTGCGGGTGGTCAACTGCAAGCTCGATCCTTATCTGAATGTCGACCCCGGCACGATGAATCCATTCCAGCACGGCGAAGTTTATGTCCTTGATGACGGCTCCGAGACCGATCTCGATCTGGGTCACTACGAGCGTTTTTTGGATCAGTCGCTGTCGCACAACAACAATGTCACTACCGGCCAGGTCTACCATACTATCATCACCCGCGAGCGGCGCGGTGATTATTTGGGCGCGACGGTTCAGGTGATTCCGCATGTCACCGAGGAGATCAAAAACCGGATCAAACGCCTAGCTCAGACCGACCCGGCGCCGGACGTCGTTATCGCCGAGATCGGCGGCACGGTGGGTGATATCGAATCGCTGCCGTTCATGGAGGCCATTCGTCAGATGGGGCAGGAAGAGGGACCCGAAAACACGATGTTTGTCCATGTCACGTTGGTGCCCTATATCAACGCCGCCGGGGAGTTCAAAACCAAACCGACTCAGCATTCGGTCCGCGAATTGCGCACGATCGGTATCCAACCCAACGCTCTGGTTTGTCGCTGTTCCAATCCGATCAATGACGAATTGAGACAGAAGATCTCGCTCTTTTGTTCAGTCCCGACACCGGCCGTCATTATTGCCAAGGATGTGCCGACCATTTACCAGGTGCCGCTGGAGTTCAACCGACAGAAACTGGACAGCATCATATGTGAACGTTTTGGATGGGATCTGCCTGATCCGGATCTGGACGATTGGACCAAGATGGTAGATCGCATTCATGCCCCCAAGCATCGCCTGAAAATCGGCATCTGCGGCAAGTATGTGAACCTCAAGGATGCCTACAAGTCCATCATCGAAGCCTTTGTCCATGCCGGTGTCTACAGTGATGCCGAAGTCAACCTCATCTGGGTCAGCTCGGAAGACATAAAACACAATGGCGCCGAGAAGTTGCTGCGCGACATTGACGGCCTGTTGATACCCGGCGGTTTTGGTGAGCGCGGGGTAGAGGGCAAGATCGAATCGATTCGTTATGTCCGCGAGCGCCGGATTCCGTTCTTCGGCATATGCCTGGGGATGCAATGCGCCGTCATCGAGTATGCGCGCAACGTGTGCGGACTAAAAGATGCCCACAGTTATGAGTTCTATCGCGACCTGAAGCACCCGGTCATTCATCTCATGGCCGACCAGGAAGGGGTCACCGAGCTTGGCGGCACCATGCGGTTGGGTGCCTATCCGTGTATCTTGACCGAAGGCTCCAAATCGCGCGAGGCATACGGTGAGGACAAGGTCAACGAGCGTCACCGTCACCGCTACGAACTAAACAACGCCTATCGCCAGATGCTCCTGGACAACGGTCTGGCCCTGACCGGTCTCTCGCCCGACGGACGTCTGGTAGAAATTGTCGAGGTGGCCGAGCATCCCTGGTTTGTGGGTGTGCAATTCCATCCGGAATTGAAATCCCGACCGACACGACCGCATCCCTTGTTCCGGGAGTTTGTCAAGGCTGCCGTCGATTACCACCTGGGCAGCCAAGACGCGACTGTTGATATCATCGAGGAGGCTGATAATATGCAGTCTTCTCCAAAGTGACTGCCGTCAGACGGGAGGAATGATGCGTCGCCTGAATCGCAAGAGGGGAGAGCGAGCCTTATCGGCCGTGGTCATCGTGGCCTTCTCGGTCCTCATTAGTTGTGGTGATAAGCACCTGGAATCTACCGTTGAAACTTATCGCGGTACTTATCACTTTGAACATCCAGCGAACGTGGGGGCTTCCAAGACTGATTCGGTCATTTTCACGCTGACCGATAAGCACAACTATCACTTCGATCACTTCAGCGATGTTGGTTCTCAGGTGGTTGAAATCTGCTCTTCGTCCGGTACGGTACAGAATTTCGGCAGCAATGTCGCTGTTTTCGATCCCGAGACTATCGACTACGGCAATTGTGACACCCTCCGCATTCCACGCGGGCTCTTTGCGGCCGATTTCATCTCCCACGGCGACACTATTTGGCTGGATCGGGTGTCGAACGACACCACTTACAGCATCCGCCTGCGTCCCTGATTTTTGTCAGTAGACTAGGGCGGTCCCGCCTTCGGCCCCGCCCGGCTCGCTACATCAACATACCCATACGGTAGGCCGGCATCAAAAGCAGCCAGTTGATGGCCACCGCCGCTACGGCGTATACAATGACCAACCACTGTCGCCATTTGGATCGCAACCCCAGTGCAATCGCAACAAAGAGGGGGAAAGCCACGACCACATGCCGGTAGTAGCAATCGGTCGTGCCCATAGCTGGCGTGAATAAAAGAACGGCTATCAAATAAATCTGCCAGCCGGTGGCCAGGCGGCGCTGGAGAAACAAGACGGCGGCGGTTACAACGAAGACCAAACAGACAAAGACCGGATGGCCAAGCGGTAGGTCGACCAAACTACGATAGATGACCAGGAGTGGGAAGGTTGCCTGGTGAGCATAATAGCTCTGCGACTGAATATGTAGATACAGCCAGAAATCGCCAAACGCCCACCAGTAGTAGCCGAAGTAGATCAGGATGGCCGCCGGGATAGCAGCCATGGCTCCGGTCAGACATAGCCGGTCAACACGGGTGATCTTCTGGAAGTCTCGCCAGAGCGCATACGCCACCGGCAGACCGATAAGCGCTCCCGAAGGATAGGTCGCGGCCAGAGCCGAGGTTATCAGCCATAACCATCGATACTGCGCTCGCTCAAGCAGATACATGGCCGTGACGGCCAAGGCCAGGTAGACCGAATAAGGGAAGGCGGTCAGATAGTAAAACGTGCCCGGAAAGATTGCCAAGGCTAACAACGATCCCAGGGCTGTCTTGGCGTCGTATTTCAGGTCCACCAGTCGATAGAGCATTAGCAGCGCCAACCAGAAGGCCAGCCAACTCACCAAGAGCATGCTGTAATCATGTCCGATTCCCGACCAGGCGACAATTGCCCCCAGGATGGGATACAAAGGAAACCAACCGCCGTTACCGCAAATGTCGGCGGGCCTGCCCGGGCACGGGAATCGTTCGTAACCATCACGAGCGATCGATACATAAAGACGGGCGTCCCACTGTATCAGAGTGCGGACAAAACCAGCATGCTTGCGTTGGCCGCTGTCCAGGGTCAGCCCATAGACAGCTATCGTGACGGCCCAGATCAGGGTCGGGATCAGGAAACTTTTGCTTTTGAAAAAGTCCGAATTCATTAAGTTGAGTCCAGCTGACAACGGGAAACAATTTAGTGGTTATAACCGACATTAAAAAGCGCAATCTTTGGCAGCCGCTGACCGCGACGGTATTGGCCTTGTTCTACACCTTGCCGTTTCTACTGCGCATCAACTACTGGGGTGTTCGCGACTGGGACCTGTTCACAACCATCGCTGCCGTACCGGTCGGCAGTCTGCTCGATTTTGGCCAGTTCCCGTTTTGGAACATGTATATGGGTGGCGGCAACATCCTCTTTCATCACCCTGAAGTCCTCGTATTGTCACCGTTTTTTGTTCTCTACTTGGTTTTTGGAGCGGTCGTCGGGCTCAAGCTGCAAGTGTTTCTCTGCTATGTGATCGGTTTCTGGGGGACGCTCCGCATGGCCCGCCGGCTGGAGCTGTCGCAGGCGTCGTCGGTCATGGTCGCCGTGGCCTATTTTGGTTCGGTTCACTTCGCCCTGCACTTTGCCGAAGGTCATATGCCGTTCACTCACTTTTGCTTTTTGCCGTGGGTCTTTTACTTTCTACTCGACACCGGTAGTCGTCTCAGGGCGGCAGTTGGCTCCGGTGTTTGTTTGGCCCTGATGATTTTGGGCAACGGCGCCGCCATCCCTTTGCTCTATACGCTCACTTTTTGCGGCCTGTATTTTTCGCTTGTCAGCTTGGCGAACCGGACCTGGCGACCGCTCAACAATTTGGTTTTGGGAGTTATCACCGGCTTTGGACTGGCCGCTGTCAAACTGGTACCGATGGTCATCTATCTCGTGAACAACCGCTGGGAGGGAGAGCCGCACGAGGCGATTCCCCTGGGCGCCCTAAACAGTATCTTCTTTGGCTGGGATCATTCTCTGTTTGCGCGCAATTTTACGGGGCAACAGTGGGCCTGGCATGAATACGGCGCCTATCTCTCACCCTTGTTGGTAATATTGGCCGTGGTTCCCCTGGCATGGCGGTGGCGACGCTTTTGGCCGTGGCTGATGGTGGCGGCTCTCTTCCTGGCGCTGGGTCTGGGCGATTTTGGCCCCTGGTCGCCTTGGACGTTGCTTGCCCATCTGCCCGGGTTCAGCTCAGCCCGTTGCACCGGCCGTGCTTTCCAGTTTGTCCTGCTGTCCGGGGCAGTCTTAGGAGGATTCGGCCTCGACATTGTCAGGACGGAGTTGCAGGCCAAATCGCAACTGCTCAGGCGAGGGATCACCATCGGGGTAGTCATGTTGGTGGTGGGCACCAATCTGATTCTGGCGTGGCCGATAATGACCAGCGCCTTCACCCGCCCACCGGTTACTGTTGAGCGCCAGGTCGAATTCCGACATGTAGTCACCAAACTGCAGGCCTACGAAAATTTCCTGGCCAACCGAGGGTCGTTGATCACCCCCTGGCTTTCAGCCTACCAACCGAGTCGTGCCCTGGTCGATCCGGCCAACAACACCTACCTCGAGCATGTCCTGTCGGGCGATGCCTCCGTGGTTGATCGCGTTTACACCCCCAACCGAATCGAATACCGCCTGGATGTCCTTAAGCCCGGTCAAATGGTCATCAGTATGGGTTACGATCAGGGTTGGTCGGCCGAAGACGGACGGGAACTCAGCCCATCTCAACGGTTGATCTCATTTGATATTCTCCAGGGCCGGGATGTCATAGTCCTGACCTACCGGCCGCCCTATCTGTTGCTGGGGCTGACGCTCTCCGGGCTCACTCTGCTGCTCCTGGGTTGGCTCTGCAAGCGCTACCGACTGGATTCCATTTGACCCGCCCGAGGACTTGGGCTGTGATTGTATCCTGTTGATTGATTAAGACTTGGGTTGTCCCCGATAGCGGTTGACTTTGTCTATGGTATTAACTATATCTTCAAGTCTATTGGGTTTGGATTGTGTCTGAGAGTCGAGGCGGAAATTGATTATTAAGATGCTGCTGATCGGGCTGAGTATCTTTGGCCTGGTCGCCGTTTCATATGGGCAACCACCACAGATCGCTGACAGTATGGCAGCGAACTGGTCCGACCTGTACCGTTTTTTTGATGAACCGGTCAATCCCGAGCTTTATCTAATCAGGCCCGGCGACAAACTCCAGGTGACTTTTATGGATGCCAAACTCTCCGAGTTGGAACTGGCCGTCGGTCCCGAGGGACTCATCATCCACCGCTCGCTTGGTATATTCGATCTTGCCAATCACACGCTGGCCCAGGCCAGAGAGCTTTTGGTAAATACTCTGAAGCGGCTGTACAGTGTCGACGAGATCAGGATCTCCGTTTTGGAGCCGCGCCGGGTGGCTGTCAGCGTTAGCGGTGCTGTCGAAAACCCGGGTCTATATCAAGGCTTCACCTCGCATCGAGTGTCGGAGATCATAGAACTGGCCGGTGGTGTCCGCTACAACGGCTCCACACGCAATATCATCCTCACCGGCGGGCCGCGCAGCCTGACCGTCGATTTGGATCGAGTCCGTTACCTAGGGGACAACTCTGCCAACCCTTGTTTGTACGCCGGTTCATCTATACATGTGCCCGATCGCGCCGCTGAAACGATTCAAATGGTCGGCGAGGTGAACTATCCCCGTGAGATCGAGTTCAACGCCGCCGATGATTTGGCGACCCTGGTTGCATTCGCGGGGGGGGCTAGGAGTGCCGCCAACCTCGATTCCGTCCTCGTATTCGGCCAGGACCGACGCGGCCTGGCTTTGGAACATGGCATCAAGGCCGGCGACATTGTCTTTGTGCCGGCCCGGATCGAAGAGGCCATGGACCAATATTTGACAGCTTTTGGCGCGGTGGGCCGACCGGGTCGTTATCCCTATCGGGCGGACCTGACGGTGGGCGAACTCATCGCCCAGGCGGGTGAAGTGACCATCGATGCCAGCCCCAGCCTGATCACCATTTTTCGTCGGGCCGGAGCCGATTCGTGGGGGCGCCGGAGCACTTTGCGCTACCCGATCACCGCCACCATGGGGGCCGGTTCCGAGTTGATGGCGATGTCATTGCAGCCGGCGGATTCAATCTACATACCGTTTTTCGTTGGCTATGTGCGGGTCGGTGGCGAGGTGCTGAATCCCGGACTGCTTCCCTTTGTTCCTGACAAGGATGCTCGCTTTTATATCGAAGCCGCCGGCGGTTTCTTGCCCACCGCCGATACCGATCAACTCGAGATGTACAATCGCATCGCCAGGGTAACATCAAAAATCTCGCCTCAGGTCCTGGTCCTGGAGGGTTACGAGTTGCTTGTAAATCGACGTGAGGAACTTAAGTGAGCGATTCCTCCACGACTAATCTCTGGCTGCTGTTGGAAGTGGCGGCTCGTCGTCGAGCTTTGATTTTGGGCATAGTCTTGCCGGTTACTCTGGCGGCGATTGTAATAGCCTTGGTTCTGCCCAAGTACTATGAGGCCGAAGCCTTGCTGCTGCCACCCAAGGATACGACTATGCCGTTGGCCGGGTCCAGTCGCATGGCCGAGGTTGTCTCGGTCACCCAGGGTCTCAATCTACCGGTTATGGTTACCACTTCCGATGTGTATGCTCGGATGCTGCAAAGTCGCAGCCTGGCTGACGTCATTATCGGCAAGTATGATCTGCTCTCCCTTTACGAAGGTAAAAACCTCGACGAAGCCTATCTGACCTTAATGGAGCGGTCGACTTTCGAGGTGACCCATGAGGGCCTCTTGCGCGTCGCGGTGGAGGATCGCGATCCAGACTTGGCGGCGCAGATGGTCAATACTTATGTGGACGAACTCGACCGCATGAATCGTGAGATCGCCCGCCAACGTGCCGAAAATAACCGTGGCTTTTTGCAGCAGCGACTTCAGCAGGTCAAGATCGAGCTGGACTCGGCCCGGGCCGCCCTTGAATTTTTCCAGATGACTCATCGCGCGGTTGATTTTACCGAGCAAACACGCCTGGCCGTCGATCAGGCCATCCAGCTCAAAATCAAGCTCGCCGAGACGGACATTGAGATTAGTCTGCTTGAGGGAAAACTAGGCGCGGAAAATGTGGATCTGCTTGAGTGGCGTCACCGCCGGGACATCATTGCCGGCGAGTTGTCCACCCTCGAATTAGAAAACAGCGATTCGTCGTTCTTCTCACTACCGATCGCTTCCATTCCCGGTCTGCGCGGGGAGTACGACGAGCTGCTCAGCCACGTCCGCGTTTCCGAAGCTCTGTACCAGACTCTCTTGAGCCACCTGGAACAGGCCAAGATCCAGGAGAAGGAGGAACTGCCCACCATTACGGTCCTGGACAGGGCTCGATCACCACAGTTGCGCAGCCGACCGAAGCGATCACTCATTGTCGCCGGCGCCTTCTTGATTAGCCTCATTTTTGCCGTTGGGTTGGCCTCATTTCTGGAATACTTGCTTCGACTTCAACAATACCACCCGGAGGATTACCAGCGCGCCTCAGTGTTTATCAGGGCGTTTTTTGGTTGGTTGCCGGGTGTGGGGAAACAGACAAGAACCTAAGTGTACGCATAGGGTATAATCGACTATGAAGAATCTAGCTATCGCCGGTGTCGGAGCCTGGGGTAAAAACCTGCTTCGCAATTTCCATAATTTGTGCGGCGGCGGATTGGTCCTGGCCTGCGACCAGTCCGAAGACCGCCTCAAATACGTGCGGTCCAATTACGCCGGCGTCGACACCACTTCCAACTACGACGATATACTCAAGCGTGACGATATCGAAGCGGTTGTGATCGCCACCCCACCCGCCGGTCATTTTCAGATGGCCATGGGCGCCATCGAGGCCGGCAAGGATGTGTTCGTAGAGAAGCCGTTAGTCTTATCGGTGGTCGAAGGGGAGCAACTGGTGGCCGCGGCCGAGAAGGCCAACCGAATCATCATGGTCGGCCACATCATGGTCTACCATCCCGCGACGCTCTTCCTCAAAGAGCAGCTGGACGCCGGCGAGTTGGGCAAAGTCTATTATCTCTATGCCAGCCGGGTAAACCTGGGCAAAGTCCGTGATATCGAAAACGCTCTGTGGTCGTTTGCACCTCACGACATCTCGATCATTCTGTTCTTGCTCGGAAAGGACCCGGTGAGCGTGACCTCGACCGGCTCGGCTTATCTGCAGGCCGGTATCGAGGATGTGGTTTTCACTACCTTGCACTTTGGTGATGGTACCATGGCCCACATTCATGTCAGTTGGCTCGATCCCCACAAGGATCGCCGCCTGGTTATAGTCGGCTCCAAAAAGATGGCGGTCTTTGATGACGCCCGGGCGGCCGAGAAAATCCGGCTATACGATAAGGGGGTCGACACCAAGCAGGATTACGAGACTTACGGCGAGTATCTGGCTATCCGCACCGGCGACATCGTTATTCCCCAGCTACGCACGGGCGAGCCGCTGGCCCAGGAATGCCGCCATTTCCTGGAATGTATAGAAAAGCGGCAGAAGCCACGCTCCGATGGAGCGGAAGGTCTGCGGGTGCTGAGAGTGCTCGACGCCGCCCAAAAATCACTTGAAGCGGGTGGTGCCCCGGTCAATCTGTAGAAGGTTCCAAAACGGTCTAACCCGATCGAAAGAAAGGTCATTGATGTCCAGTTCGGTTATCGCTGATTCCGCCTTCGTGGCGACCGATGTTCGCCTGGGCGAGTTCTGTGTCATAGGTGAGAGGGTCCAAATCGGAAAAGGATGTTTGATCGGCCATAGGGTCGTCATTCATGCCGACTCCGTTATAGGTGACAATGTCCGCATCGACGACGGTACCGTTATTGGTAAGACCCCCATGCGGGCGGCTAATTCGGCGGTCACCAAAGACCAGGAGCTTCCCGCCTGCCGGATTCAAAACGATTGTATCATCGGTACCAATGTCGTGATTTATCGCGGAGCCGATATTGCCCGGCGTGTGCTCATTGCCGACCTGGCCACCGTCCGCGAAAATGTGTCCATAGGTCGTTTCACAATTGTCGGCCGAGGCGTAGCTATCGAGAATTATTGTCAGATCGGCAAGTACGTAAAACTGGAAACCAACGTGTATGTCACCGCTTATTCCGAGATCGGTGACCGTGTCTTCGTGGCCCCGTGCGTGGCTACATCAAACGACAACTTCGTCGGCCGGACCGAAGAGCGCTTTAAGCATTTCAAGGGCGTGACTATCCGCCGTGGCGCCCGCCTGGGTGTCAACTGTACTATCCTGCCGGGCAAAGTGATTGAAGAGGACGCTCTGGTAGCCGCCGGCTCCCTGGTGACCAAAGATGCCCCCGCCCACAAAATTGTTGCCGGGACTCCGGCCAGGATCTTCCGCGATGTACCCAAGGAACAGCTCCTGGATAACCAGGGCTGGAAAGATGAGTGAGGAGTAACCAAATGGCTGTACCGCTTCTGGATCTGAAACGGCAATACGACTATCTCAAACCGGAGTTGGATCAGGCCGCTATCGATGTTCTGACTCACGGCAAGTTCATTCTGGGACCCGAAGTTGCCCAGCTCGAAGAACGCGTGGCCGCCGTGTGTGGTGTCAAGTATGCCACTGGCGTGGCCTCAGGCACCGATGCTCTGCTGCTGGCGCTGCGGGCGGCCGGGGTGGAACCGGGCGACGAAGTAATCACCACCGACTATTCGTTTTTTGCGACCGCCGGGGTAGTGCACCGGCTGGGTGCCAAGCCGGTCCTGGTCGACATCGAACCCGACACCTACAACATCGACCCCAATCTGATCGAAGCCGCCATCACCAGCAAAACCAAAGTCATCATGCCGGTCCACTTGTATGGCCAAGTCGCCGACATGGACCCCATCATGGAGATCGCGCGTAAGCACAATCTCAAGGTCGTCGAAGACGCCGCTCAGGCCATCGGCTCCGAGTACAAGGGCCGCAAGGCGGGATCGATCGGCGATTTTGGCTGTTTTTCGTTCTTCCCGTCCAAGAATCTTGGTGCCGGGGGTGACGGCGGCATGATTGTCACCAACAACGAAGACAACTACAATCTCACTCGCTGGCTGCGAGTGCACGGCGCCAAGCGTAAGTACTACCACGACATGGTGGGCTACAATTCGCGGTTGGCCACATTGCAGGCGGCGCTCCTGTTGGTGAAGCTGCCGCATCTGCAAGCCTGGTCGGAAAAACGCATCGTCCACGCCGACATTTATAACAAGGCCTTCGCCGGCGTAAGCGGAGTTGCCATTCCGGTGCGGAAGGAATACTCGACTTTCCACATTTACAATCAGTACACCTTCGCCTTTGAGAACCGGCAGGCGGTTCAGGACAAGCTGAGTGAGGCCAAGATCGGCAATGTCGTCTATTACCCGGTGCCGTTCCATCGCCAGCCGTGCTTCGCCTATCTTGGCTATGCCGAGGATGCTTTCCCGGTCAGCAACCGTGCCTCGGAGCAGGTGCTGTCGGTGCCGATTTACCCGGAGATGACCGACGCCGAACAACAAGAGGTGATCAGCACTATCAAGGCGGTTCTGAGTTAAGATCGGCGACCCCTTGATTCGCATTGATATGTGAAAAAGCCACGGCCGGTATGGTCGTGGTTTTCTCTTGAGGTGAACATTGCAAAGGGCTACTTTGAGTGATCATGCAAAAGCATCGTAAGCTCATCTCCATCGTGGGTGCCAGACCGCAGTTTGTCAAACTGGCCGCCCTGCACGAACCGCTCAGACAGCGTTTCCATCATGTCATCGTACATACCGGCCAGCACTATGACACCAATATGTCCGGCGTCTTCTTCAAAAGTCTCGGAATCCCCAAGGCCACTGTGAATCTGGGTATCGGCGGCGGCTCGCACGGAGCCATGACCGGACGCATGCTTGGTGCCATTGAGAGAGTGATAGCCCAGCAGAAACCCGACCTGATCCTGGTTTACGGCGACACCAATTCTACTCTGGCCGGGGCTCTGGCCGCATCCAAGATGGGCGTGTCCGTAGCGCATATCGAAGCCGGGATGCGCTCGTTTGTGAAGCAGATGCCTGAGGAAATCAACCGTCGGCTGACCGATCATATCTCCGATCTACTGCTGTGCTCCACCGCCGCCGCCGTCAAGAACTGCCGTTCCGAAAAAGTGATGGGGGAGGTTGTCCATTGCGGTGATCTAATGTACGAGCTTCTGCATTCTCACCGAGACCAAATCAAGAACAACCGAGCTGTGTTGACACGCCATGACCTGAAGCCGGGTGAGTACCTCCTGGCCACGGTCCATCGTGCAGCCAACACCGACAGCCAGGAGAACCTGTCGGCCATCGTCGACATTTTGTGTGAGGCACAGTGGCCGGTTCTGTTTCCGGTCCATCCGCGTACGCGGAAGATGCTGAGAGTTCACGGACTGTATCGCCGTCTGTCCCGGGCTGAGAATGTTACGGTGACCGAGCCGATGAGTTATCACGACACGCTGGCCGCGACGGCCCACGCGCGAGCGGTTCTGACCGACTCGGGCGGTTTGCAGAAAGAGGCCATCTTCCTTAGGACGCCTGTTCTGACCCTGCGCCGTGAAACCGAATGGGTTGAGCTGGTTGGTCGGGGCAATCACCTGGTTGGTCTGGATGGCGGGCGCGTTCGGCGCCTGCTGAAGCGAAAACTCCGGGTCACGCCGCCGGCTTACCGTATCGGTCGGCGCAAACCATCGGAGATCATCGTGGCCGCCATCACCCGTTTTCTTTTTTGAGGCACTCAGTGACGGCATCTGTCAAGACCGCCATTTTTTCCGTAGCCGGGGTGGTGGCCGTGTCCAAGCTATTGGGCTTCTTGCGGGAGATCGTCATAGCCGATCGTTTCGGCACTTCGGCCGACTATGATCTGTATCTGATAGCCGTAGTTTTGCCGGCCATGCTATACGGCGTTCTGAATTATGCTTCGTTTTACCTGCTAGTACCGCACTTCACTCGATGTCTTGAGAGCAGCCCCGATCGCGGTCGGGATCATTGGCGAACCGTCTGGCCGATTATCAACATCAATCTGGCCATCGCCTGTGCCGCCGCCGTGGCCATCGTGATTGCGGCTCCGTCGGTGATGCGGATCTGGGCGTCGGAGTATGGCGCCGCCCAATTCGATCAAATCGTGTTTTATGCGCGAGCGCTGTCGTTGATCGTGATCCTGGGCACCTCGGAAGCCTTCCTGAGAGCCTACCTGAATACGCGTCGGATTTTTGTTTATCCCGCCCTCAGCTACACAATCTATAACGTCTTTGCTATCGGCTGCATTGTGCTTCTATACGACAAGTACGGCATAGGTGCCATCGCCATCGGAATGGTCGGCGGCTTGACCATACAGAACTTGTTTCTGGCGGCACGGCTATTACCGTTCGATCCCTTTCGGCACTTCACCGCCAAGCTGGTCACTTCAAGCACCAGGGGTTTACTCGCGGCCGGAGGTATGCTGGTCCTGATCGAGGCTGTCAATCGCTCCTACTTTCTTATTGATCGTTATTTTGCGCCCGGGTTTGGGGAGGGTGTTGTTTCCGCTTTGGCTTATGGTCAGGTTTTGGTGACCCTCCCTGATGCCATTGTCGGGTTCGCGCTCGGCTCGGTCCTGTACCCGCTTTTCTCTCGAAATACACCGGGCAAGCCTGATGAGCGGTTCATGGCGCTCTACGAAAAAACCATCATTGCCGCCGTCATGATGGCCGTGCCCCTGGCCGCCCTGTATTTTGCCAATGCCCGCGAGATCGTTTACCTGGTTTTCCAGCGCGGTGTTTTTGATGAGCATTCGGTCCAAATGACCACCGCCGTTCTGCAGCCGCTGGTACCGACCATGCTGTCGCTATTCATAATCTCTACATCCGTCAGGGCCGGTTATGCTCAGGGTTGGCGACAGCCGGTGCTGCTCTTCACAATCGGTTTGTTGGCGGTTAAATTTGTGGCTACGGCCGTGCTGTCGCGATGGCTGGGATATCCCGGGATCGCCGCCGCGACATCAGTGTCACAGGTCGGTTTTGCCATCGCCATGGTGGCTCTGATCATGAAGCACCGCCCGAAATCATATTCGAGCCGGCTTTGGTCGACTATGGGGCGTCTGATCCTGGCCGGCGGCGTAGCGACCGGGGCGGTGATTCTCATGGATAGGATGCTGGGGTCGCTGGCGCAACCCTTGACGAGATTGAGTGCCGCCCTGGAAATAGCTGTCTCGTGGGCAGCCTTATTGGCGATATACGTCGTGCTGGTCTGGATGTTTGGTCTTCGAAAGCCTCTTAGGGAGACTCTTCCAATGATCAGCAGATCGTCCGATCCGCCCATCTAAGCGCAAGGCCCGTCGGGTAGTTACAACCACCCAGGCCCAAAAGTATCTTGTCCCGATCCCCCTGTCATGACTATCTTGAAACGCCGGGACACCGGCATCCGACTGACATCCTGTAAGGCAGGCAGAACCATGGCGCCAATAATAAAGATCCCGCTGTTTGATCTCAGGCTATCATCGCAGGCCAAGAAGGAAGTGGCCGCTGTCCTGAAAAGAGGCTGGCTGACGACCGGCCCGGCCGTGACCAGGTTGGAAAAGGGTATTGCCAAATTGACCCGGGTGCCTTTTGCCGCGGCGCTCAATTCAGGAACCTCCGGGCTGCAGGCCACCCTGGCTGCTCTCGGAGTCGGCCCCGGGCGCGAGGTGATCACCAGCCCGCTTACTTTCGTGGCCACCGTCCAGGCAATCATGGCCGTCGGGGCGCGGCCGATCTTGGCCGATGTGGACCTCGACACCATGTGTCTCGATCCCGATGAAGTCGAGCGTAAGATCGGCGGGCGAACGGCGGTCGTGATGCCGGTCGATATGGCCGGCTTGCCGGCCAACTACGAGCGACTCGTCCCCATATGCGAAAGTCACAAGCTACCCTTGATTAGCGATGCCGCTCATGCTATGGGAGCCACCTGTCGTCGCAAGACCATTCCCCAATTGGCCGATGCCGCCGTGTATTCCTTTTACTCGACCAAAAACATCACCTGCGGTGAGGGTGGCATGGTTGTCTCGCGGCACCAGATGCTGATCGACGCCGTCCGCACCCTTGCTCGCCACGGCCTCACTTCCAACGCCCATGCCCGTAACCGCAGCGGCGACTGGCAATACGATGCCCTCGGTTTGGGGCTCAAAGCGAATATGTCCGACCTGCACGCCGCCGTCGGCTTGGGTCAACTGGCCGTGTTTTCCGAAAACCAGCAGCGTCGGCGCAGACTGGTCGAGCGCTACCGGAAAAATCTGGGTGTACTGGATGATTTCTTAGTGCTCCCGTCGTCGCCCAAAGGTTACCAGCACGCCTGGCATCTGTTTGTTATTCGACTGCGACTGAGCCGCCTCAAGATCGACCGCACTCGTCTCATCGAGTTGATGGCCCGACGGGGCATTCAATGCGGGGTGCACTTTCAGCCGATTTTTGAGCTGTCGTTTTACCGCCAGGCGTTGGGTTTGTCGGAAAATTTCTTCCCCAATACCGCCTATCTCGGAAGGCGCGTCGTTACCTTGCCGCTGTATCCGCACTTGAAGTTCTCTGAAGTGGATCAGGTTTGCGAGGCAGTGGCATCGATTCTCAAGCGACACCGTCGCTGACCGGGCTGTCGGCTGTTTCCTGCGACTGTAAGATCAGCGAGTGGATATATTCTTCAGCTTCGTGACGCGTATCAAAGATGTTGGCCGCAGATGTTGTCTCATTATCGAAGGTGGCCTTCACGGTCACCCGCGTGATCTGGAAACCGTAGCGGGCAACTCCCCGAGGATGTACATACTTACGGATTGTCTCATGGGCCCTCTTGGCGTAGACGGGCTTCAGGGCCGGATCGATGACAATCTTGCCCAGGTCTATCATCAGGTAAATTCTCTCCGGACCGCAACGGGACAGTTGTCGATGAAGAGCATCAAAGAGGTCGTGTAGATGCCGTGCCGTCCGAATGTGGGCCGCCTCCGAACACGTTATATGCACGATACGCGTGGACGGATCAAAGTCAAACACTAGATCCGGCAGATTCGGTACAGGTTCGATTGTGACCGGCATACAACCTCTTCTGGCAATCTCCCTATTTGAATGATCGGCAAAAAGAGAGATAATCTGTTGTTTTTCTTAGGGGCTGCGGGGCGTTTATCTCTACAAAACCCGGCCTTTTGTAGCAACATCCACTTGCCATCGCGGTTCGGCTTCACTATTAATTTGGGTATGCCGGCCAATCTACCGCCACAATATTATGAACTGGAGCGCGAGTACCGGGCAGAAAAGGATCCTCGCGAGAAGCTGCGCATGGCCGAGGAGCTGCTCAGGATAATGCCCAAACACAAGGGCACCGACAAGCTCCAGGCCGACATGAAGGCCAAGATATCCAAGCACAGAAAGGAAATCAGCGAGCCGGCATCATCCGGCGGCGGAGCTGCCCGCCAGGTATCGCTGGACCATATCGACAAGGAGGGGGCAGGGCAGGTGATTTTGATCGGACCGCCCAACAGCGGCAAATCATCAATTCTGGATGTGCTGACCAATGCCAAACCGCTGGTGGCTGACTATCCCTACTCCACCCGCGAGCCTCAGGCAGGCATGATGACTTATGAAACCGTCCAGATTCAGCTCATCGATACCCCGCCCATCTCACCGGAATCATACGAGGGCTACCTCTCCGGTCTCATACGCAATGCCGATCTGGTAGTGCTGGTTGGCGACCTTGAGGCGGTCACCATGATTGATGATCTCAAGTTTGTGCTGGCCCAACTGCAGGAGAAGCGCATCGTCCTGATGCCGGAAGTGACCGAGGCGCCGGACGATCCCCGCCTTTGCTACAAAAAGGCCATTCTCTGTGCCCACAAAATCTACGACGACGAGTCAGGCCGGAAACGGGATGATCTGAGCCAGGCCTTTCCGGGGTTTGTGATGGTCGCGACCTCGATCATTGATGACGATTCCATGCAGGCGTTTGGCAAGGCAGTCTTTGAGGGACTCCGGATTATTCGCGTTTACACCAAGCCGATCGGGAGAGAGGTCGACTATGACGACCCGATTATCCTGCCGCCGGATAGCACCGTGGCCGATGCCGCCGCCGGACTCCACCGCGAAATAGCCGAGAAACTCAAGTATGCCAAGATATGGGGTGAGGGCAAACATGACGGCCAACGGGTTAAGTCCGACTTCCCTCTGATCGACGGCGATATTATCGAATTCCACAGCTAGTCGACGGCAGCCCGAGCCTCACCGGTCAGGGGAGACTCTCTTGTCCAAACCCGATTCCACGCACCAGGATCGCATACCACACCGCGGGCAAACCAGGCTCTTGTGATCGGGATAATGGGCGCTGGTTAAGTCTGTGAAAGTCGTTATTGCAAATTCGTGCCGGCATTCGGGGCAACCATACCGATGATTGCGGGCGTGCCACCGGACCAGTGCCCAAAGACCGATCCCAAGTGTCGCAAAGGCTGCCAGCCAGATCCAGAAGGCCGTACCGATGCCCTGATTGACGACAGTGACAGCCAGTGTCACCAGTGGCGTCAGCAGCAGCAGTCCAAATATCACGTATTCCCGTTTCATAAGTGCTTTTTAACAAGCCTCACGGAGTGTTGTGTCAGGCCTTGCTTCGCCCCGGGCGAATTGTGACCTGACACCTGAGCCCATATCAGGCAACGGCGGCAGGTCACACTCATCCGCCGCCGCGGATTCGCAAGACCCGCCGCAACAAAAACGATCTTGTCAGTCGACACCTCGTAGAGGTTCCGACATTCTCCGCCGATTCGCCAGGCGTCGAAACCCCTGCGGGTTATCGACCTACTACATTGCCGCACTCAATATACTCTGACCCCGGTCGGAAATTCAACAATTGTCGCTACCCAAATGCAATTCGCGCCCTGGCTGCGCCGTCATAACGGCGTGGCCGTGCCACCGATTGGAACTTGACTTGATCGGCCGGGCTTCGGTAATTCACAGTATGGAACGTCCCCCGCATTATGATTTTCGCGATGTTCTCTGGGCGCCCGGCAAAGCGCTATCGCCCAAGAAGATTGCGGTTATGACCGGATTTCTGCTGCTGGCTTTGGCGGTATATGATCTGTTTTGTTATCTGGCGCTGGCGGCGCAGGGTGAGAATTTGAGTTATGTCTGGAATGTCTACGGCTTTTTCCCCCTGCAACTCTTCCCGCTGGATTCGCCGATTGCCCTGGGAGCCTATGCCCTCGGTCTAGTGGCCGGCATTCTCTGTCTGATGATGGGCTTTCTGGGCGTGGCGGTGATCAACTTCGAAGAGATGCGCGGCTATCCATTCACATCGATCACCACCGCCATAAAATTCGCCTTCCGCCGTGCGGGCCAGCTTTTCTTGTCGGAGTTGACCATAGGTCTCTTCGTGCTTTTTGTTGTGCTGCTCTATGCCCTGTTGGGTCTGGTCAGTCGCATTCCGTTTATCGGCGAGTGGATTTACGCCCTCGGATTCGCATTCCCGGGTTTCTTGATAGCGGCGCTGGTCATAGTCGTAGGTTTGGTGGCGCAGGTATCGATTCTTCTCATGCCTGCCGCGGCGGCGGCCAACAAGACCGGCGAGACTTTCGACGCTATCTTAGAGACATTTTCGACCGCCGTCCGTCAGCCTGCGCGCTGGATGTCATATACCGTCTATTCCGTCGTCGCCGCCAAGGTCTGTGGATTCGTTTACGCCTATTTTAGTTTCCGCGCCGTGCAGTTTATGGTGTGGACATCGGGAATCGGTGGTGGCAGGGAGCGTCTGGAGGGTCTGGTCAGCGGCGGTCTTTCGCATTTACCGACCAACGCTGATTTGGTGACACAGACCTTCAATATCTGGCCAGGCGTTGATTGGTCGTTTTCGATCAGCCGCTGGACCTGGAATACCGGATCGGATGCCGCAGTCGGCTATGTTATGGCGCTCATGCTGTTTTTGATATTTGCTTCGGTCTGGGGCTACATGCTGGCTACTTTGGCGACCGCTCAAGCGCGCGGTTATGTGGCGCTGCGGTATATTAAGGACCGCTATCAGATTGACCAGGAAGACTCGCAGTTCTACACCGACGAACCGATCAACCCCCCGATCGAGGGGCAGGAATCGACTGCGGAATGAAAACCACTCTCATATTGGGAGCAGGGGCGTCCCGTGCCGAGGGCGAGGCTGCAGACATTCCAGATTCACTTCGCCCGCCATTGGACGCTACGTTCTTCAAGCAGGCGCGCGGTCTGGATCGTCCGTTGTTTGAGTCAGTCAACGAGAGAGTTTTCGCTAAGTATCGACTGGATCTGGATACAGAGTCGTCGCGGTACTCGCTAGAGCACATTTTCAACCTGGTGTATGACTGGGTCGTGGATGAGGGTGAGAGAGTCCATGACTCAGTATCCTGCTATCAATCTCTACGACATCTCCTGTGGAAGACCATTGCTGCGACGACCGATGAACTCAGACCGACCGATTCCTCTCCTCTGTATAAGCTTCTTTGGTCGTTGCCGAGCAATTCGAGAAGTGACCATGTTGATACTATCACCTACAATTACGATCTTCTGGTGGAGAAGTGCCTCGACAGGCTATGCAAGGATACTAGACAAGACATGAACTTCGACATCGAGCTATGTTACTGTATTCATTTCGGAGATTCGCTACCTATGACCGCCTCAGCAGAGACTTTCACTACAGAGGGGTCACGCTGCGATTTCGAGGTCATCAAACCGCATGGCTCAGCGAATTGGTTTCATATGAGTACGGACGAAAACGCTGCTTCTCAAGCTCTGCTCGGGCCCTCGGAC
Source organism: bacterium (assembly GCA_043819515.1). Classification (GTDB taxonomy): domain Bacteria; phylum Zixibacteria; class MSB-5A5; order GN15; family FEB-12; genus DAOSXA01. The sequence continues at coordinate 6,385 of JBDRES010000046.1, read as the reverse complement.
GATATTTGGTGCTGTGACGACCTAACCCTGCGTGAGGGGTACGAGGCGCAAGTCAGTCATTGTGAGGGCGAGCCATTGTCCCTTCGTTACGGCCGACCGATCTTGGTCCCGCCCGTTTTCGAGAAGAACACGCAGTATAGAGGTTTACTCCAGGGGCTACGACAGATAGGGCTGCGAAAGATAGCTGGCGCGGACAGGTTAGTGGTCTATGGGTATTCATTTCCGCAGGCTGACGTGTCAGCCCAGGCGATGTTTATTGGGGGGCTGGCCGGTAATCGCAAGAAGCCTGAAATCCATGTGATCGATGTCAACCCTGCTGTATGCGAACGTATTGTGAGCTTGACCGGCGTGAGATCGCTAACTTATCACTGCTCGGTAGATGACTATTTGAAGACTGTTGGTTGACATGACCATCATCCGCTCGATAAAGAAAATGCAAAAGCTCGCCCGCGAAATCGCCGGGCAGGGCAGGACCATCGGATTAGTGCCGACTATGGGGTTTCTTCACGAAGGCCATCTGTCGCTGATTCGTAAGGCCAAACAAAAAGCCGACATTGTCATCACCACTATTTTTGTCAACCCGGCTCAGTTTGCCCCCAACGAGGACCTGAGCAAATACCCTCGCGATGAAAAGGGGGATATTCGTAAAATCGTCTCGGCCGGGGGAGAGATTGTTTTCATACCCAAAGCCGATGAGATTTATCCCGAAGATTTCCAGACTTATGTTACAGTCGAAAGACTGACCCAGACCCTCGAAGGGGCCGCGCGGCCGACTCATTTTCGTGGTGTGACAACCATCGTTGCCAAACTGTTTAATATCACGCGCCCCGATGTTGCTGTCTTTGGCATGAAGGATTTCCAGCAAGCGGTGGTGCTGAAGCGAATGACCGAGGATCTCGGTTACCCGATCAAGTTTATCATCGCGCCGACGGTGCGCCTGAAATCCGGCCTGGCCCTGTCATCGCGCAATAAGTACTTTTCGACAGAGCAACTGCCGGAAGTTTGCTGTCTCTATCATGCTCTTACTGCGGCCAAAGCTCTGGTCCAAAATGGCGAAACCTCCCCCGCAAAAATCAAAAAAGAGATGCGGCGGGTGATCCTGACCACCTGCCCGAGTGCGCAAGTCGATTATATTTCGTTCAACGGCCTCGTTGATCTGTCTACCCCTGCTCGGGTTGTCAGGGGTACGATCTGCTCTCTGGCTGTCCGAGTCTATGGCGTCCGTTTGATCGACAATATGAAGCTGGCCTGATCCCGGTCAGTTGGAGAACTCCGCTTCAGCCGGGCCGCCGGGCGACTCGCCTGGCGGAAGGCATGCTCCAGCGGCGGTCACGCGAGTAGAGTGACCGCACCAGAATTCGAAACCCCAATCTGCAATTCCGCTTATGCATCCCCAGTTAAGCATTGACGAACCTCGCCGGCGTATTACATTAGGCGCAAAGTTGTGATTCACTACTAACTGAGGAGCTGATCCTCCTATGGCAACAGACGCTGAGCGGACCAACATCAAGATCGAATCACCCGGAGTGAGTGTGGCGGTAATGCGCAAGACCTATGATGGCTGGCGCTTTCTCCTGTTGAAACGCTCAGAACAAGAAACGTACGCGGGCACTTGGGGTTTTGTGACCGGCAGCAAGCGAGGTGGCGAGACGGTGGCCCAGGTGGTCAAACGCGAGGTTCAGGAAGAAACCGGATTGACGCCGGAATCGATGTGGGCTACGGAGTACCTGATTCAGTTTTATGAGCCGGAGCAGGACAGTATCTGGGTTTTGCCGCAGATTGTCGCCATCGTACCCGAAAATGCTGAGGTAGTTCTCTCGGCCGAAAACAGCGAATTCCGCTGGCTTGAGGCCGGACGGGCCAGGCACTTGGTTACCTGGAAAAACCTAATCAAGGCCATCGACGATATCAGTGAAGAGATCGAGATATTCCCGGCTCGTAACTGGGTTGAGATCAAGGCTTAAGCTCCGGGCTACCAAGTGCACAAAAATCAGCCCCGTTCTTGGGAACTTTAGTGACGGCAATTAGTTAGAGGTGAGCCGGCGAGGCCGGCCAAGTATGTTCAAAGCGCTTGCCAATCCGGCGTTTTTGGGTATATTCCAGCCCTGACGAAGGCTGAATGTAGAGTTTGATAATATGTTGATCACAGTCTGCAAATCAAAAATACACCGCGCCACTGTCACCGACGCCAGCCTGGATTATGTCGGTTCGCTCAGTATTGACGCCGACTTGATGCGCCGCGCCGACTTGGTGCCGTTTGAGAAGATCCAGGTCGCCAATATTTCAAATGGCGAGCGTTTTGAAACCTACGTGATCGAGGGCAAAGCCGGAAGCGGTGAGATCGGCCTCAACGGTGCCGCCGCCCGCAAGGGTCAGATTGGTGATTTGATCATCATTATCGCCTACGGCCTTATGGAGCGCTCCGAAGCCGCTTCATTCAAGCCGGTTGTGGTTCACGTCGATAAAGACAACAAACCTACGCAATTGTAGGTTTGGCCGATTGCAGCCGGTCGATCTTGTATAAATAAACCGGGAGACTTATGGCAACCACGCGAGCCGCAATCGTACTCGCCGCCGGCAAAGGCAAGCGGATGAAGTCCGACATTCCCAAGGTGCTTCATGAGCTGAACGGCAAACCCCTGATCAATATCGTTCTGGAAAACCTCGGCCGGGTCGGCTTTGATCGGACCGTGGTAGTGGTTGGATTTGAGGGAGAAATGGTTGTCCAGGCGGTGCGTCAGCTTGATGTCGAAATTGCCTGGCAACGCCAGCAACTCGGCACGGGGCACGCCGTTTTGATGACCGAGGAGATTCTTGGGGATTTCGAGGGTACCACGCTGGTAGCGTTGGGCGATATGCCGCTTCTGTCGGCTTCGTCGATCAACGCTTTACTCGGTCTGCACGAGCGGACCGGGGCGGCGGCCACCTGTCTGTCGGCGATTCTGGACGATCCCTCCGGTTATGGTCGCGTGGTGCGCGAAGGGGACACCAACATGCTCCGTGAGATAGTCGAACACAAAGACGCCGGCGACGAAATCCGAGCCATCAAAGAAGTCAATACCGGCCTGTTTTGTTTTGACAATCAGCAGCTCTTTGCTGCTTTGTCCCAGGTGCGCAATGACAACTCGCAGGGCGAGTACTACCTGCCGGACACAATCAAGATCATGCGGGCCAAAGGCCTACCGGTGGCGGTGATAGCCGCCAAGGATGCACGCGAGGGTTTGGGCGTTAATTCGCTGGATCAACTGCAGCAACTCGAAAAAGATATCGTTAGCTAGGTTTTTCGATAGTTTTATGTTCGGCCGGCCGGCCGGATCGTATAAAGCTCAGAGGCGGTAAGATAAAGATATTGCCCAGTTTTACAGTTGACGCCGAGGGCCCGACCAGCTAGATTGGAGATACCGATGAATAAGCGCTCAGTCTATATCAAGGTAGTCTTGGCCGCCGTTGCGATCCTGTCAACGGGACTCAATGCCGATGCTCAGATGGCCGACAAGGCCGCTCTGGATCATATCAGCCAAAGCAACAACCTGGGCCGTCAGGCGGTGTCCAATCCTTTTTCGCTACTTGATCTCTCACGGGTCAGGTGGTCGCATAGCTATTCAGTCGCCTACTTTTCGGGGGGTGGGGGATCCGGTACGGTCGGTTTGTTCCAGACCAACATGCTCTACGAGCTCTCTTCGAAGTTGTCGCTCAATGTCAATCTCGGCCTGGCCCACTCAGGTAATATCTTCAACGCCGAGGACAGAGCGACCAGTTTCTTGCCCGGCTTCAGCCTCGATTATCATCCGTCAGACAAGTTTCGTATGTCGCTGATGGTGCAAACATACAATGGAATTGTAAACCCGTACTATGGCAGGAGTAGCCTTTGGCATAGACCTCTCGGTCCGTGATATCGGGCGGCTTTGTTGACCGTTCCCGACACCCGCCCCGCTCCCTAACCTCATGACAAGATCAAAATCACAAAAGACCAAGGCCGGCCGTCGTCAGTCCGGCTCGATTTGGACTCGCATTACCGGCGGGCGAGCACTCGAAATCACTATCTTGGTGGTATTCGGTTTGGTCGTTCTGTATGTGGCTTCAATGTCGATTCGCCTGGCCAACGGCGTGTCCAAAACCCTTCCGGTGCCCGAGCATGAGGTTCGCTTGCAGGTGCTGAACGGCTGCGGTGTGAAAGGCCTGGCGGCGCGAGTATCCGACCGCCTGGTCGATTATGGGGATGAAAATTTCCGTGTGGCGGTGGTGGATACCGATAATTTTGATCTGCACGAGGTGCAAAAGAGCTTTGTCATCTCCCGCTTTGAAGATGACGCCGGGGCCCGCCTCCTGGCCGAGAAATTGGGATTGGATCCCCAGGAAGTCCTCGTGCAACCGCTGACCAACAACTATCGCCAGATCTCCGCGTCTTTAGTACTGGGCCAGGATTGGGAGCGCCTGCAACTTGTCGCGAGCGACCAGAAGGAGCAATAACTAACAAACTTGAGTACACAATCCGCACTTGAATTGGCTCGCTTGGCCGGGCGACTGGCCCTCTCAAAAAAAGGCTTCGATGTCCGGGTTCTCAAAGTCAAAGAGCTGTCGTCGGTCTGCGATTATTTCGTGATCGTTTCCGGAGACGCGGATGTTCATGTCAAAGCCATTGCCAGGGCTATCGAGAAAGGACTGGAAGACGCCGGACATAGTCCGTACCAAAAAGAAGGCTATGCCACCGGCAGCTGGATACTTTACGATTATGTCGACGTTGTCGTGCATGTCTTTTTGGAGACGGCACGTCAGTTTTATGCCCTGGAGAAGCTCTGGGGCGACGCTCCCGTGGAGCAACTGAGCGACTAGTGGCTATTTCCGAATTTAGAAATAATTACCCATAGCAAGCAGGAAGTCTCATGGAACTGGCTGATCTAAAATCAAAGACGATTGCCGATCTGCTGAAGATTGCCGAGGAACTGGATATTCCGGGCGTTTCCGGTCTGCGCAAGCAGGAGTTGATTTACAAGATCATGGAGAACGCTTCAAACTCCGACGGCATAATTTTGGCTGAGGGGGTACTGGAGATCCTGGAAGAGGGCTACGGCTTTCTACGATCACCCGATTACAACTATCTGCCCGGGCAGGATGACATTTACGTGTCCCCCTCGCAGATAAAGCGCTTTGATCTGCGTACCGGCGATATCGTTGCCGGGCAGGTCCGTCCGCCCAAGGACAATGAACGGTATTTCGCCCTGCTGAAGATCGAATCGGTCAATTTTACCGACCCGGAGAGTGCCAAGCACAAGGTGCTGTTTGACAACCTCACGCCGCTCTATCCGGAGGAAGCCTTCAAGATGGAGTCGGATTTGGAGGAACCTACGACCCGCATCATCGACCTCATGTGCCCGATCGGTAAAGGGCAGCGGGCTCTGATTACATCGCCGCCGAAAGCAGGCAAGACGATCATTCTTCAGCGCATCGCGCAGTCGATCACGGCCAATCACCCGGAGGTCAAGCTGATCGTGCTCTTGATTGATGAGCGTCCGGAAGAGGTAACCGACATGCGCCGCTCGGTCAATGGCGAGGTCATCTCATCGACTTTTGACGAACCGGCCGAGCGTCATGTTCAGGTGGCCAACATGGTGTTGGAAAAGGCCAAACGGCTCACCGAACATGGTTTTGATGTGGTCATTCTGCTCGACTCGCTGACCCGCTTGGCCCGCGCCCATAACTCGGTGGTGCCCCACTCCGGCAAGATCCTCTCCGGAGGTGTTGATTCCAACGCTCTGCACAAGCCCAAACGGTTCTTTGGAGCCGCCCGCAACATCGAAAACGGGGGGTCATTGTCGATCATCGCCACCGCCTTGGTTGAGACCGGGTCGCGCATGGATGAGGTCATCTTTGAGGAGTTCAAAGGCACCGGCAATATGGAGCTGGTCCTCGATCGCCGTTTGGCAGACCGGCGCATATTCCCGGCCATGGACATCAATCGCTCTTCAACCCGCAAGGAAGAGCTGTTGGTTGAGGCTGATGTCCTTACCAAGATCTGGATTTTGCGCAAGTTCCTGGCCGAAATGAATCCGATCGAGGCCATGGAGTTCCTTTTGGATCGCCTGAAAAAGACCAAGACTAACGAGCGTTTTTTGGCCTCGATGAAAGACTGAGTCGGCTCCGGTTCGACTTTATGCGGCCGATGCCTTGAGCACCGGCCGTTTTTTGTTGTCCCACCCAGCCTTGTCGGCCTATATAAATTGAGCGTGAACCGAATCCGAACCGAGGTCCACTAGTGGTGGATCGACAAACAGCAGCGGAAGCCCGATAGCAGCTATGTCTGATCAGATAGTCATCGATCTGTGCAATGTATATTTAACCTCCGATAGGGGCGACCCGATATTCTCCAATCTCAACCTGCAGGTGC
>JBDRES010000045.1:0-10911 GCA_043819515.1 bacterium | reverse complement strand
TTCCGGCTCTCCTGCGAAACCAGATAGCTGCTGCCGACATGCAGCCGCTGTTTTCGATCGTCGTAATCGTAAGACAGGCGCCCCATGGTACTGCTTTGGGTGACGGCGGCTCGTTCGCTCCATTGACGAACCAGCTCGCCTCGATAGTGTAGGTTGTAAAGGCGCCGATCCGATGATACCCGGAGTTGCTGTCGAGTCTGGGAATCTCGCCAGGCGTGATCCAGAGTATCCTCGACAAAATGCTCGTAGCTCAATGATTCATGGCCTGACGAGAGTCCCGCCTGCCGGCGCCAATGCCTGGTGCCTCCGAGCGAGTCGACCCGGCCATACCAGCGGCGATCATATTCGTGCTCCAGGTCAAGGTGCCAGTTGCCAACCAGCGGAATTGTCCCCCGGCCGACGATGTTGTCGGCTTGTCCTTCCTCTCCCTCAAATGCTCCCGCACCAGCGGCTGAGATCCGATACCAGTCGATGCTTCCGACTATCCCCTTCGACTTGAATTGGGCACCCACGCCATGGCGCGAGGCCTCGAACCGATCGGTGAACCTCAGTCGCCCCCAGGATGGAGTTATGCTCAGGGCCGTTGTCGGTCGGAGCGCCAGGTCGACTTCATACTGCCTCTCATCGGTTTCATCCAATGCCAATTTATCGGGAACCATATAACTGTAGCCGCGATCGACCGCGCGAAAACGCGAATTTTCCCGATATTCAGCCTGCCGATAGTGAGCTAGATAGGTGACTCCCAGCCACGGCCGCCGGGCGGCTCCAAATTCCCGCTGTCCGGTCAAGCGGTACGCACCCCCGGAATTATCGTTGTCATGCACTTCCGAGAGCAGGTTGGCATCGGCAACGGTCTGATCGACCTGCACTACAACCGTTCCCAGGGGATCGCTACGATGTCTCAACTCCGCCCGAAGCTGCTGGTCCCGGATGGGTGGAGTCAGACCAACGGCCGTGGCATAGTCTCCCGCACCGGGGCCAACATATTCGTAGATACCGTTTCCAAGATAGGTGTAGCTCCCGCCACCCGGTCCCTGGTAACCAAAACTGATTCGATAATCACCCAGGTCGGGACCGACATACTGAAAAACCGAATCCGGGAGGCTGTCGATCACCAGCCGATAATCACCGATGGCGTCGGCCACCACCCCGGAACGAGAAACAGCCGTGTCCCCTGCTTCGGCCAGCAGTCGTTTGTCTTCAGTAGACAACTCACCCAAAAGCGGTTGCGATTTGTCATCACCCTCCAGAAGCCACTGGGCCTGCAACGACCAGACAGAGTCGGAGCTGTAGAGCCCCACCGCACCGCCATACATCTCTCCCTCGTAGGCCCTGGCCGCCGGTTCAAAGTCGACTTCAATACGGCTTCGCCGGGTGATCGCATGATGGGGCATAAACGTGAGCCGACCGGTAGGGTAGTCGATCACATAATCTTCGCCCGACCCGGCCGTCAGACGGCTGCCATCAAGCCAGACCGTTTCCGACCCCGGCACCACGGCCTGGAAGTTGCCATCGGTGGTGACCGAATAAGGGCCCTGAATCTGATCCTGGCCGGTGAATGCTGACGAGGCATGACGGCCCTTGGGACGAGCCACCACCGCCGCCACATTCCAGGTCAGGTGATCCAGAGCGAAAGCCGCTCCCGACACGCGCTTATTCGGTGGCACCTGAAACCGGGGCGGGAATCTCAGGTCACCCAATTCAAGCACTGCCTTCGACGACGCCACCTTAAGATGAAGCTTGTCCAGCTCGCTGAGGCGACTGTTGGACGTTCCGTAGGATGGATTGTAGCCGCGGTCGGATACGGAGCCGGTGATGGTCAGTCCCGGCGTGAGTTGACCACTGAGGTTGAGGTCCAGCGATTGGGAGAACTCGTTGCCGCCGTCGGTTTGGGAGCTGACACGGAAGGTCTTGGCGCCGCGCACGGTTACATCTGAGTGACGCGAGGCCGAGATAGTAGCGACTGGCTTGTGAAGACGGTTGGGTTGGTCGCCGGTGGATGGATCTACCTGTAGAGACCGGCCATACTGCTCGACTAGCCATGCCGGAGCCCGGTGGCATATTATTTCGAGAGTGTCATTGTCGCCGGGCGCAAGGCGACTGAGATCAAAACCCTTCAGGCGCGAATCAAAATCATAATCCCGGCCTTTGATCAGACGTCGGCTGTTGAGATAGAGGCTGTCGGAGTCCTCAAACACGAAATGGCTGCCGATAGGCAACCGCCGCGGGATGTCAGCGCCGACAAGGACGCGACTGAAACGCTCGGCCTTACCACTACCGGCTAAGACCAGCAAACTCAAGAGCAGCCAGCACCCGACATGACAGAAGCGCCCGGTAATGGCACTTGCCTGGCACCGATTCGTCATCGGTCCGAGCTCTACCTGCTTTCGCGGATTATTTTGCATACGAGCAGTCGGCTGTTGCCGGTATCGCTTATGACCAGACGACCGTCGCTGAGGAAGGTGATATCAGAGGGTTGACGAAGGGGTTGGGTTTCACCAATAAGAGCCGGTCCAACCTGCAAAACCACGGCGCCGTCGACCTCCACACATGCCAGGCGACCGCCGGCTCCGTCGAGAACCCAGAGCTGGCCGCGACGGCCGGCCGCAGCTATCGGGTATTCCAATCCGTCGATATCAACGTCGCTTTGGTGATTGCCATAGGCATCGTAGCGCACCAGGCGACCATTGCCGGCGTCACACACCAACAGATTTCCGCTATGATCCCATAGGATTTTCTCCGGTTGGCTCAGTTGCCCGCCCGAATACCCAAAGTCGCCCACAAAACGATCAAAGACGGCGGTGTTATCCATGACGGCAATCCGGTCGTTGCCGCGATCGGCCACCCAAAGTTCTCCATATTCGCTGATGGCTACACCCGATGGCGTCTGCATGCGCCGTTCCGGGTCGTCGTCATCAAAGCTGATATCCTCGACGTAGTTGAGCCCGAGATCAAAGCGCACCAGGCGGCGATTGCCCTGGTCGGCGACGATCAGATTCAGGAAATTATCCACGGTAACGAAGGTGGGTTGATTAAGGAGGTTTGAGCCGAATCCGGAGCCGCCAACCTGGCCCAGCAATCGTCCTGACCGGTCGAGATGCAAGAGTCGGTCGGTCTCGGAGTCAGTCACGTAGAACGAGCCGTCGGCTCCCCCGGCCAGACCAAACGGAGCCAGGAGGGCAACGCCGAGAGACCGGGCATCAATAACTTGCTCGACAACCACCGCTGACGGCAGCGAGTCGGCTTGAAAACGCTCCGCCCTCACGCGACCCGCGCGATGGCATGAGGAGCCGGCTGCCAGAGCCAGCACTGAAACCAGCAGCCAGGACAAATATATTCTCAAAATGGACATGGCTTCAGAATCGACGAATGAACGAAAGGCCCAGTTGCGTACGGTCGCTGAAGGGATCTACCTCGATTCGGTAATCATATTTCCCGGTGTCGCCGGCGTCGACCAGGTCGTCCAGCCGCTTGCCGGTTTTACCGGCCAGCCGGACAGCGTGGATAGCCGACACGATGCGACCTAAGATCATGGCTCCAATCATGAAGTCGGCGCGACGGTACGATTCACGGCTGCGATTCTTAAGGCGGCGGAAAGCAACCTTATCAACAACGGAATTCCAGTACCATTGATTGGCAAGGGACTCGTCCAAATACGGTCGGCCGCGGTCGATAGCCCGGCCGAACTCATTGTACTGGTCGGTGTTGTCATAATACCCGACCACGTCAACAAACCAGTCCGGCTTGTCTCTCAGTTCCGCTCCGGCTCTCTCACGGGCGAAGTTCAAATAGTCGTCCTCTTTCCAACTGCCGTAGGTGCGGAAGGCAAAGTATCCCAGCCATGACAGCGCTTCGCCGGCAAAGAAGTACCTGGCCGTGCGGCGACTTCCGCAATAATATTGCCCGGCCCCAGGGAGCAAAGCCGACAGCAGGAGTGCCTTGGTGGCCGATTTGCGACCATAAGTCGACTCATCATCGAAGGCAGCCGTCTGGTTCTTGTCATCACCAAAGACATCACTACCGCCTGCGGTCCGAGCGGCAACAAGGCTGGTCGCCGTCAGATCCATACGTAGCTGATTCTGAATCGGGCCGGCAGGCAATTCTTTGGCCGAGGCAGTACCTATCGTCACCATCAACAAAGCCGATATCAGCGCCAGAATTCTCATCATCGGCACCACTAGAATTTGTAGGTTACCGTCACATAAGGCGTGTCTTTCCAGGCCGAGAAAGAACGCAATTGAGCATCAACGTTGATACGGGAAAACTCCTGCTCATGACGCAAGGCGTTGTTGTGATGCTTGGTCAAAAAGTAAGCTTCAAAAGCGCTTATCAGATGGTTGGCCATGATGCCGAAGACGAAATTCAGTGACTTGCTGTACTCCGCGTTAGCAGCGCCACGCATTACCTCATACGTGTTCCTGTTCGCAGAAGACGGCACGAGGTACCTGTCGGTCGTCCGGGCAGGATAGGTTCCCGCCTCCATATGATCCTCCCACCTAAGGCCATCCAGTTCGGCGTCATCCCATCCCCAAGAGAATTGATCGTACTTGCCTGTCATCTCGAAGTATTGCTGATCTGTCGTATCGGTTGGCAATACTTCAATAATCTCTCTGATTTGCTGATGATTAATAGGATCTTCGTCCAGTGTGTCGGGTCGAATAGTCTCAAAATGATGCATCAGAAAGTCGTGGTATCTGTCTCTTTTCCAGTGAGCATAGTTAAAGGCCTCGTACTCGTCGGTGAGTGTATTACCATCACTATGATGCTTGAGAGCCTGCGACCAGGTCAGTACTTCCACGGCCAGAAAGATGAAGGGCTTGATCTTGCTGCCATAGTAGTATTGGCCGAGTCCGGGTACCGCCATCGAATACAGAAACGCCCTGGCCGGGGATTTGTAGGCCACGCTGACGTCCTCAGTCTGGGCAAAGGCCGACAGAGGCAAACCGGCTTCGTCGTCAACATCGGAAAAGGCAAAGCCACCCGAAGCGCCGGCGTCGGTCAGATCATATCGTGTCTTGAGAAGTTCCTGGTCAAAAAACGATGGCTTCATGTCGGTTCCCGACACGCCGGCCACGGCGAAGATTACCAGAGCGACTACTATCACTGTCTTGATTGGCATCATGTTTTCCACCATATCTTCAAAGTTCTCATCTTATCACAGCTATGTCGGTAAAGGCGGTCTCGGTCCGGCCGCCAAAATCAATCTCTATCATACACCGATATACACCGGGGACGACACCTGAGCAGCTCCACTCAACGTCATGATTGAGTCCGCCGCTGGTCGGCCCGGTCAGGCGCTCTTCAACCTGACCGGCCAGATCGTAAATGGTCAGATTGACACGCGAGGCATCCTGACCCAAAAAGTACCGGATCCTGGTCATGCCGTTCTGAACCGGGTTGGGGTAGTTGAAGAATTTTTCCTGGGCGAAAGCCTCGGAGTAATCTTGTATCGATCCCAGTTTGGTCGCATCAAAGACGAAACTGCCGCTCGGATCAGCGCCGTACATCGGCCAGTAATTATGCTCGTGATCATCGTCGACCCGCCAGAGGTAGAACCAGCCATCCAACCCCAGATAGCCCAGATTGCCTCCTCCGGTGGAGTCATTGAAAAAGACCGGCGAGCCCATACCCAGCTCCCCACCGGAGAGCGGGAAGCCGAACGACACGTTCTCGCCGAGCGACCAGATATTGCCGTTGAGAGTAGGGAAAATCGTCTCGGGACGATCACCATGCTCGATATCGGCGATAATCGGGGCTACCAAGACCGGATCGGTTGTGTAGCGACTTGAGATTGTCTGTGGGTAATCCGGCTTGATAGTCAGCTCGCGATCAAAAACATACAGAGCGTTTACGCCACCCACGAGAATCTCCGGGTAGCCGTCATTGTCAAGATCGCCCGCGACCGGGTTGGCCGTAAACTCATACCCGGTCGCCTTCTCATTCACCAGCGTAAACGGAATGGCCGCGGTATGGTCAAAAGACACTACCACTCCATCGCCGTCGGGCGAAAAGAGGATAATCTCCACCGGCCCAGAGCGATCAACATCGACCGCAATCGGCCCCAGACTGAAATGACCATTGAGAGTGTATTGCAGCGCCGTTGTAGAGTCCTCAATGTAATTGAGTTGGGTCAGGCCCGGCTCATCGGCGACTGCGGAATCGCCACCCACGACGATAATGCCGTTGCCGAGACGCACCAAGCCGAAAAATTCCTCATCGCCCAGCTGCGCGATTACTGTGGGACGGATACCACGCAGGCCCTTGTAGTAAACGCGCCCGGAATCAGTCAGCACATATAGATTATCTCCGAAGGCCATTGCAATTGGCGAGCCGATCGTCGCAAATTCCGCTGTGGCGCGATCGGCCAAGCCGTCGTTGTTCACGTCGGCGGGCTCGACAACATTCACTTCACCCGAATCGCCGTACGAGAATCCGACCGCCAGCATCTGCGAAGTGCCTTCCAGGCCAAAATCACCCGTGACCGGATTGGCACTGATAGTACCACGCACGGTATAGTACAGTGGAAGCGGATGGTAGCGCCCGGGATGAACTGTCGCGGCAGCCATATCGTAATATGTCGTGCAGGGATCACAGCCGGAGATCTGGTGCAGGAAGCTCTGGCCGGTCGGCGTTACTACATTGACATAAGGACCGGAGGCAAAGATGATCTCGAGCACGCCGTCACCGTTGAGATCCTCGACTATCGGCGATAAGGCATACCGCGGGACACCGCCACGGACCGGGAACCCATCTATCTGTCCGTCGGTCTCGAGATCAAAGGTAATCAGCGAATCATTGCGACGAGGAATGCCACCCAGATTGGTCAGGGGGCGGGTGATCCCGGTAATGCGCACATGGGAATTGTTGTAGGAGTGGTCGACGGCGGCCGGATTGGTATTTGGTGTGAAATTCCGATTGCGGTCGTCGCGGAACATGTCTTCCTGGTTGCCGTATCGAAATTCGCCATATGTTTGATAATAGCCGCTAAGATCAACGATGCCGTCCGCTTCGATGAGGGTTACGAATTTGCGTGAGGGGTTGGGATCGCCAACTACCCACTGCAATCGATTGTCGTTGAAATTGTTTACCGTGTCGCCGGTGTAGGCGTTGTTGTTCATATAGGCCACGGCTTCGTCGACATGGAAAATGAGCATCCCCGACCCCGGAATCAGGAAATCATAGTCGGACGTGAATCCGGTCAGGGTGTCGTAGGGACCTTGAAACACGCTGGTCAAACGATCCGCCTTCATGAGAGGTTCGGCGGCGCCGGTCTTTATCAGTCGGTTCTCAATCAAGTAATATTCGTTTTCAGAAATGGGCACGCGGGCAATCTTGATGCCTTCCCGGGCTATTTCGGCGGCCGCCACTTCGATATCGGTTCCCTGACGAAAGTCGTGGACCTCCACAAAACCAAGGTAAGCCCGTGACCAAGCCGAGGGATAGATGGGCATGACCCCAAAGGTGCGCCCGGCGCTCCAGCCCTGCTGAAAATCGATGGCAGTCCCGAAGCCGTTATGATCCATCAGCGCAAAGTCACCCAGGCAGGAGACAAAGTTGTCGGTCCGGTACAAATCGACCAGTCCCAATTGATGGCCGAACTCGTGCGCCAATACCGCATTGAGAGCCGTACCGCGATTATCCTGGCTGGCGTATTCCGGCATCAGCATGGCATCGGTGACCGGCGTGGTGTGGTCGTCGACCCAGATTGTGTCATAGTATGATATATAGCCGGTGAACAGATCGGAGCTGGTGGTCGGAAAGCCAATATCGTTTTGTCGATCAGCCCCGGCGTGGAACATAAAATAGGAATCATACCGACCAAAGTCGACGCTCTGATCGGTGTTGTCGACCAGCGCTATCCCCTCCTCGAAATATTTTTCCAGCCCCGGTATGATTCCGGTCGGATCACCGCCGTAGTATGACATCGGCTGCGCCAATTGGTAGGTTCGGAAAAGATTCGCCGAGTCGGTATGGAAAGCGGTGGAATCAAAGGAGTCGCCAAAATATGTCGACTCCAGGTAGGCGGCCGTGAAGTTACCCGGGAAAACGGTCCAGTCGAGGGTGATCTTGCCTTCGGACACCGTTTCATAGTACCGTCGCAGCGCTTTCATATGGGCGTGGAAATACAGAGCGTTATGGGGCGGCGGATCGACACCGTGACCGGCCGTGTCGACGTACGTATCCCAGTCATCGGGGCCGATGATACCCATATTCATTGTTCCGCGCCCGGTGGTGTTGGGATCGTCGGTCTCTTCGTATTGGAAGTCGAAACGAAAAACGGCAATCTGTATGGTATCGTAGAAATCGGCCAGGGCCTGCGATGGAAGTGACCATGGTTTGGATCGCTCCAATTTGAGCAGATCACGCTTGGCACGCGGCTGCGCCAGACTGTGCTGACGAACCCGATTGTCCGGCACTTCGCCGTCGACGACCGCGTCAAGGCCGGTCACCCTCGTCATCGGCAGGACGTCCGCACGCACCGCCGGCTGACTCAAGACAGGCCCGGCCAGCCCCAGAAGCGCCAAGCCTATGATGGACAATAATCGCAAACGTCACTCCTCGTTAAGGCAGCACCGACAAGGACATTCTCAGAGTATTCTTGAGGGCTTCGTTGGAACCCGACGGAATATACGAGAAATCGAATTTGTAGCGGTCGGCCAAAGATAAACCGACGCCCAGCGTCATCGTCTTGACATCACCTTCGTCATCATAGATATATCCGGCCCGAAGGGCAAACATATTGGCGTAGAAGAACTCCGCCCCGCTGTTGATCACCATTTGCTGCAGCTCTTTGGACAGCCCATCATTAAGGCCGACCATGATCTTGTTCACCTCCGATGTGACCAGCAGATCGTAGTAATCGGATTCCATGAGCTTATATGCAAATCCGACCGCCAGGTTACGCGGCAGGTCGTCCGCCTGCGAGGCGTCGATGTAGGCCATCTTCGGTCCCAGATTGGTCAGGGCGGCACCAAAGGTCAGCCGGTGGGTGATATCGTATAGCATCCCGAAATCGACCGCAAACCCGGTCGAGGTGCCCCGCCCCTTTTCCAAGCCGGTGCCGATATCCGAGAGCTTGGAGTACATGACCTTGGCCGACAAGCCCACTTTGAGCTTGGAGCCCAAGGCGGCGCCGTAGGACCCGGTCGCGGCCAGATCATATGAAGTGAAATCTTCCAGCGTATCTCCAAACTGGCTGGTTCGTTTCATGGAGCCGTAGGTGATGAAAGTGATGTTGCCGCCGAAGGTACCCCATCCTTCGGTTCCGGCGACATACGACAAAAACTCGTAGTAGACATCATCAGCCAGTTCCGGCAGCCACTTGACGTGCATGAAGCTCAACTGCCGGCGGGCGCTGGCCTTCATCACGATTCGGTCATCGGCCGCCAGCCATAGCTCGTCCTCCAGGGTGCGGGCATCAACCGCCGGGATATGGCTCAGTCCGGGGACCGCCGCCCGCGACCAGTAGACACCGTCAAACTCCACCAATCCGGCCGACGTGGCCAGATACAGGCGCTTGCCGCTGCGGACAATCGAATGCACCGGCAGAGCATTGGGGTTGCGGTATATTTTGATGACACGATCCACCTCGACCGCTTCGGACTCAAGGTCGTTGACCGCCCGAAGCTGGTTGGCATAGGCCTGACGAGCAGCCTCATCCTGATGGTGCTTGGCCAGAACGATATCATCAAAAGAATCTTCCGGCTTCACTCGATAGTTGCGGTAGCCGGGCAATTGCCAGCTCTTACCGTCGAAGTACAAAAGGCCGTATTCGGTGCCGATCCAGACGTTATAGTCGCGGCCGACATAGATATCGTAGACCTTCCCCTTGACTTCGGACATAAACGGAGCCTGCACGATCCGGCCCGGTTCCAGGGTCGATGTGATGCCGGCCGGCTCGACAGGCGTTTCCTCGACTTCAACGACTTCTTCTTCCGGAGTGAGGACCGTATCCTCGGTCGCAACCACATCCGATTCCTGGGATGAATCGGTCGGCGCTTCGTTGATCAAGGCCATAATATCGTCGGGGATCTCCTGCTTGACCGGCTCGGGCGCCGCGACCGGCACTACCTCAACATCGCCCCAACCGCCGCTGGCGGCATTCGCTTCCATATATTGATCGAGATAGGACTGGCGTTCTTGATCGGTGCCGTAGACACTGAAGCGGTTTGCAATAGTCTGGGCGGTCTCGTCCAGTTGTACTTTGTACGAAAAAGTTGTGCTCCAGTCCAGGCCATCAAAATAGTAGAGCCGGCCACTCATGACCATCCAGATCTTGTCCATGCTCCGAGCCCCGATAGCTGTCACCGGTCCCGGCGACAGCCGGCTGAAACCACCAACCTCGGCCAGACGAATACCGGCGTAACGGGCGGGTCCCGCGGCGGTGCCGATCAGGACTTCCTCATTGACGTTAGCCAGGCACAAGATCGTATCGGACGGCAGACCGTCGACAACGGTAAAAGTCCGCCAGCGCTTGCCATTGTAAACCGCCAGCCCGTGGTTGGTCCCGACCAGCAGATGTTTGCCGGATGAAGCCAGTGCCGTCAGTTCCCCCTGGTAGTTCACCGAGTAAGGAATGGTCAGTTCTTCGGGAATGAAACGGGTCAACGACTTCTCGACGGCAATAGTGAGGCGATCGAGCTCCACCTGGCTGAAAGTACTATCGCGTAGTCCCTCACGCAGGGCGTCCTTGATTTCATCAACTCTGCTCCAGTTGACGCGACACAATTCGTAAGCAGCTAAGAGCGTATCCAAGCGCGACTCAAGACGCGCGCGCTCGGAGTATTGACTGCCGTCAGGGACGACCGCCAATATCTGCGTCGCCAGCTCGGTCAGAGATTCGTAGCTCTCCCGGTTATTGGACTGGGCTACTTTGGCGATCATGTCGGCCAGGCGTTCCTCATCTTCGAT
>JBDRES010000044.1:0-2960 GCA_043819515.1 bacterium | reverse complement strand
AGCACCGGCTTCAAGACTGACGCTTGGGGCACACCCTACACATACGCCGGTGGGGTGTCGATCAGTTCCTCCGGTGGCGGAACCGCAATCACGAAGAAGATTGCCGACGCCACTTCCGACTACTTGAGCAACCGGATCAGCGGTAATATCACCGATGCCAGCGGTACAATCCCGGGAGCGACAAACGCTGATTCTATTAACGTTGTAATCTCATACCCAAACGGCGCCGGTGGGACCGGCAGCAAAACCTATCATCCGGACGCCGTCGGGCGATTCACTCTGGATTCTCTGCCCTCAGGACAGCATTTGCTGCAAATCGTTTACACCCCAGAAGCCGACACGCTGACACGATACCTGACAGTTCTACCGCGCCACCGAAGCCAGGTCGCGTACCGGATGGCCTCCACATTCTCGGGCGGCGGCTCGACCGTGAACGATACACTTACTCTCAGACCCAACGGCGCCGGCGTACTCACGAACCTGACCCTGTCGGGTTGCGGCGCGAACTACCAGTGCCTGCAGGAGGCTACATCCGACGGGGATGCGTCGCTAGTCATTCGCGCATCAAGCTCGTTCGCTACCGATGTGTACGCTTTGGACGATCCTGTAGGCGCGACGGGCACAATTCAGAGCGTGACCGTATTCTGCCAGGCCCGGATGACACAGCTCCAGGGAGAGGTGCAACTGGTGGTGTACATGAGTGGTGCGGAGTACAGGGGCGCCACCCAAAATCTGACAACCAGTTACGCGACATATAGCGAAACCTGGACGACCGATCCGAGTGGTGGTCAATGGACCTGGGTAGACATTACGAACCTGCAGGCCGGTATCCGGCTCAGCGGCCAGAACATCACGTTCCCCGCTTATTGCACACAGGTTTGGGTTGAAGTGGTTTACGAGAATTGAGGCGAAGCTATGAAAAATCACTTCACAGACTCAAGCAAACGAAACCGCAGCGCGAAAGGCTTCACGCTCATCGAGCTGGTCCTCGTGATTGTAATCATCGGCCTGCTTGCAACAACGGCGCTACGCACCGGAGGAGCGCTGTTCGAGACGGCGAAAGTCGAAGAAACCAGACAGGAGATGGACGCCCTGGCGTTCGCCATAGTCGGCAACCCGGCCCTTGAAAATAACGGCGTGCGCGCGGATTTTGGATACGTGGGCGATGTCGGCGCTCTGCCGCCGAACCTGGAAGCTCTCTACGCTAACCCTGGCGGATATGCAACTTGGAAGGGGCCGTACATCGGCAACCGCTTCACTCAAACGGCGACCGATTTCAAGACCGACGCCTGGGGCACAGGGTACGCATACGGCGGAATAACGGTTACATCGACAGGATCGGGGAGCAATATCGTTCGGCAGATCGCCGGCAGTACCGATGAACTTCTCCGCAACCGCACTTCCGGGACTTTGACTGACTCCGATGGCACCCCGCCCGGCGCGGTTTACCGCGATTCCGTGACTATGCAGCTTCAATACCCTAACGGCGCCGGCTCAACTGCCACGAAGAGCGTGCATCCCGATGCCGGCGGTTACTTCACGCTTGATTCATTGCCCATTGGCAATCACCAGTTGACTGCAATTTATGCTCCTGACAACGATACTCTCTATCGGATGGTGTCAATTACTTCCGGTTCCTCGACCTATGCTGAGTACCGGCTGAATACCAACGTATGGTACGGCGCTTCAGGCAGCGGGATCATACTGGTACCCGATGGTGACTCGCTGGTAACCGACTGTGATGGTTTCACATTCTGGATACTCAACACCTCCAGCGGGCCGGTCGACATCTCGTCAATTACCGTTACCTATCCCGGTCTGACCGGTTACTATCGCTATGTCAGGTGGAACGGAACAACCGTTGTCGACGAAAACAATCCGGCCATCGGCAGCGGCGAAGTTGCCGCTTTTGGCGCACCGCAGACTATTGACAGCGGCGAAAGCGTCAGGATCACAATTGATGCTTTCAAAGACTCTCCAACCGGCGGCGCGGACGTCAAGGTTGAAAACACGACATTCACTATCCTGCTGTCCGACGGTTCAACATTTGATGTAATAACCGGGGGCTGTCCATGATCAGGAAGATTAACAACATGCATGGCTTCACCTTGATCGAATTGGTCATTGTGATCCTGATCATAGGCGTCATCGGCACGGTCGCCACGCTACGTATGCAGGAGTCGATTGAGACCGCTCGTTACGAGCAGACTAAGCAGGAAATGGACCAACTGGCGATAGCCATCGTGGGAAATCCGAGAATCTATTCCAACGGAGCGAACACCGATTTTGGCTTTGTCGGCGACAACGGAGCGCTGCCGACTACACTTGATGAATTGACACAGAATCCGGGGGGCTGGAGCACCTGGGACGGGCCATACGTCGAATCCGGTCCGAATGGGGATGAATTCAAGAAAGACGCCTGGCTCAACAACTACTTATACACCGACACACTGCTTCGCTCGACCGGGTCAGGCACAACTATCGACAAGCTGATCGCGGTTTCGTCGGCAGCGCTTCTGTCAAACGTGGTATCGGGGTACGTTGTCGACGCCGATATGGAACCGCCGTCCGCCGGTTTTGTTGACTCCGTGACAGTCGTGCTGACCTATCCCAACGGTTCCGGCGGACTTGCCCAGCCTGCAATTCATCCAGATGCTCACGGCCGATTCAGCTATACCGGTGTTCCTGTCGGGAATCATTCTTTGCAGGTAATTCACGAACCCACAAGCGATACTATGGCCTACTCGGTGACCGTCTACCCGGAGCGGAATATCTCACTCGATATTGTTTTCCCCGCCGATCTCTGGTAGAAATCAGCTTTCGCGGAGCGCCATGTCGATGCCGCGTTTTCTCAACTGAGCGAAGAACAGCGAGGGCTTGACCGCTGTCTCCTGCGGCCTGACCCCCCGAGCCGCGATCTGACCGGAAGCCGCCAGATGAGCAATAATGGCAGCCGGAAA
>JBDRES010000043.1:0-10373 GCA_043819515.1 bacterium | reverse complement strand
AGAGTCTATGAAAACCAGCGCTCTGGAGAAGACCGAGAAGATCTCAAATGAGTCGGGCGGCGAATTGCTTCAATTGGTCTCGTTCAATATCGGCTCTGAGGAGTATGGGGTTGATATTCTGAAAGTCCAGGAAATCAATCGGATGGTGGAGATTACGCGGGTGCCGCAGGCACCTCACTATGTGGAGGGTGTTATCAACCTCCGCGGCAAAGTGATTCCCATAATCGATCTGCGCAAGAGATTCAACCTGGAAGTAAAAGAATACGACAAAAACACCCGCATTGTGGTCGTCGATATCTCCGGCAACATTATGGGCATGATCGTTGATTCCGTTTCCGAGGTTCTCCGTTTGCCGTTGGGCACTATCGAACCGCCGCCCGATATGGTGGCCGGAGTCAACTCTGAATTCATCCGGGGTGTGGCCAAACTTGAAGATCGCCTGCTGATATTCCTCGATCTCTCCAAGGTAATAGACGCCTCAGAAGTTGCCAGCCTGGCGAGTTGATAAAACAAAAACTCCTATAACTAATTGCTTTGTTAGCAATTGTCAGAGGAGGCCGGCTTAAGCCACCGGCCTCCTTGTTTTTGTTCGGCTGCGAAGGTCACTGATTGACCATCTCAATCCGGAGGACTATCTTCCGGGCATTCAGCGGTTTCCCATGGAGCGTAGCTATGCGGCCTCGGAAGATTGATTTCCTGTACACCAACATCGGTCGCGGACATCCGCATTACCTGGATGGCATTGCGGAGGCATTGGTGCGCTCGAAAGAGATCGGACTTGTTCGCGGTCAAAGCGACGTATTTGAGATCAGCCATGACATCAGCCGGATGGGGTGGCGTTTTGTACGGTGGCTGTACTGCATCGGTTCTCAGCCGGGGCCATTCGAGTCGTTCTATGAGCGGCTGAGGCATCGGGCCGATTACAACCGTCAGGGCCTCGTGCTCAAGCTGCTTGGACGAGACATTCGCAGGCGGTATTCCTCGACCGAGGATCCCCTGGTTGTGGCTCACCCGACCCTGGTCGGCCTGCTTGCCGGCCGCGCCAACCTGATCTATCAGCATGGCGAATTGGTCGTTCCTCGCGAGGCAATAGTCAAAGGAGCTTCGACCGTCCTTGTGCCCACACCAGAATGCGCCCAGTCGTTTCTCCAAGCCGGATATGCCAATGAACAGGTGTTCGTGTCCGGCCTGGGTGTGGAGTCGGCGCTGGTACAACAGGCCGACAATTGTTTCTCCGAGCGGATTTCACGGTATCAAAAACGCAGCTCGCTCGTAGGTCTGTTTGTCAGTTCGGGTGCGGAACCCCGCAACCATGTGGATTTGATATGTCGAGCCATCCGTTCAGTAATTGAAGAGGGCGGTTGCGTTCTGATTCTGGCCCAAGCCGGGGGGCGACTGATCACGACTGGCCGCCGTGCTCTGTCCCAGTCAGGTGTCAATCCGACATTTGCAGAACCGGCGGATAATATCCCATTAGAGATGCCGCGCGCGCTGATAGCTGCCTACAACAATCGACGCCAGGAGACGGTGCTAACCAGCCGTCTTTTCCCGTGGGTTGATTATCTGGTGGCGCCGGCGCATGAGCGGACCAATTGGTCGGCCGGACTGGGGCTGCCGATGTTTGTCTTGACGCCCGATAAAGGTTCGTTTGCGCCGCTCAACCACCGACTACTGCTGGGACAGGGCACCGCTCGGACCATCGCCGACAGTCACCAGGCTGGTCAACTCGGGCAAGACCTCAAGCGACTGGCCGAGTCGGGCGAACTTGCCGAAATGGCGCAAGCCGGCTGGGGGCGGTATCCCATTGACGGCTTTGCCCGCATCGCCGCCTACTTGGTGCAGAAGTACGCCCCGCGCGGCTGAACGCAATCAAGGCCCGCCGACATTTGTCGTCTTGTAATCGCCAAAGGAACGCGATATATTCCTGGCTATGATTCAGCGCAGCCTATCGTACGTGCGGCAGTTTGATCGCAATCTCTGGGCGTTGTCCCTGGGATGGTTCGTCAGCGCGCTGGGTTTTTCCGCCTCAATGCCGTTTATTTCGATCTACTTCCACAGCTCCTTTGGCATGTCCTTGACGGAGATCGGCGTGTTTTTTGGCGTCATGGCGCTGGTGCGTTCCTTGTTCCAGGCTATCGGTGGCGAGGTCTCCGATAGGGTCCAGCGTCGAACCATGATGATCTGGTCCCAGATGGCGCGCGGCCTGGCTTTTCTTTTGCTGGCCGCGACTATCTATTGGGACCAGGGTTTCTGGGCCGTGTCGAGCTCCCTATTGGTGGCGACCATCTGTGGAGCCATATTCCATCCGGTTGCCAACGCCATGGTATCTGATATACTCCCGGCGTCAAAGCGCCTCGATGGTTACGCCGTAACGCGCGCGGCCGGCAACCTGGGGTGGGCGGCCGGACCGGCTATTGGTGGTTTTCTGGCGACGGCATCCTACGGCCTCTTGTTTTTGATCTCGGCGGTGGTGACCGTCGCCTCGGGCGTGGTGTTTTGGACCCTGATGCGCACACCGCAAATCAGTACCATCACGGATCGCTTTCGATTCTCGGATATTCTCAAAATCAAGGATGACCCCCTGCTGGCCCGCCATTCGGTTCTGATCTTCTTGCTATACCTGGTCGTTGCCCAGCTGATTGTGCCGTTTAGTGTCTATAGCGTCGAATACGTCGGTATCAGCAAAACCCAATTGGGCTATTTGTATACTCTCAACGGACTAATGGTGGTAGCTCTTCAAATACCGATCACGCGTCTTCTGTCTCGCTGCAGTCTGGCCTCGCAGTTAGCTTTGGGGGGATTCATATACGCCGTCGGCTACGCTATGATGGGACCCTTGGCCGGCTTCGAGTGGTTCGTAGTAGCCATCGTGGTTATATCGCTCGGAGAAATGGCTATGTCGCCGCCGTCGTTGACCCTCACCTCCAGGCTGGCGCCGGCGGGGAGAATGGGCCGCTATATGGGGGTGTACGGTTTTTTCGTGGCCTCCGGCTGGTCCTTCGGTCCGCTTTTTGGCGGTTGCATACTGGATTGGTTCGCCGGGTCGCCGGTACTGGCGTGGATTTTGATTTCGTTGCTGGCGGCTGTCTCCGGGATGGGATATGTAGTCTACCGAAAGCGCTTTTCGGAGCGCGTGGAAGAGACTACTTGATAATCACAAACTTGCCTATCTGAGATCGCTGAGAGGATTCCACCACAAAATAGTACAGACCGGTCACGGACAGCTGGTGGTTTCTGGTAATCAAGTCCCACGATTCATGGGAGGAAGTCGGATCGTATTCGGGCCGATCGTGCTCAATGGTCTGAATTAGGTCCCCGTCGAGCGAATATATACTGATCCGGCACTGCGACGGCAGATTGGCAAAGTGAATCCGCCGGGCCCGCTCAGGCGACTGGACACCTTCCCGATTCTCAAAACCACGTTCGGGGTAATTGCCGTCGATGCGGAAGGGATTGGGGTAGACATAAGCATCCAGCGCCGAAGCCACCACTTCTTCCGATGAATTCAACGCGAAGGCCTCTTGGTAACCGTTCAGGACCGATGTTTCCAGAGCCGGCAATCCGGAGATCGGAGAGCCAAAGTCGAAGCAAGTGACATTTACCAAGTACGATACCGTCGGCAGAAGATCGTCAATGACGACTTCATATTCGAAATACTTCAGGCGGCCGCCAGGAGTAAGCTCATCCGCTTGAACCGAATCCAGGTCCAGACTTGAGGGATAGGCCTGCTCGGGGTACAGCTTGTGTATCGGCGTCATTACCCCCAGCTCCGAGACGTTGAAATCCTGGGCCTCGAAAATGAAAGCTGAATCCGGGAAATCGGGATGCACATAAGGGGAGCGGCGAGTGTAAACCAGCGGGTCCATGTCCTCAATGCCGGCTGGATCTCCGTACAGCCTCTGCAGCTCATCGAGCGAAAAGGGGACGTCGATCAGCACAAAGTTGTTGCCTACCAGGACCAGCTTGTTGTAATCCTCTCGATCGTATGAGGCCACCAGCGAGAAGCTGGTCGGGCGATCGTCACGACCGATATACACGCGGTAACCCTCAAAGTCAGCCACGCCCGAAAAAACATCTTTGGATGTCTCCGACAGCAGGCCATTGAAGACTATCCGCAATTGGTGGGCATCGGGATAAACCTCGAAATATGGTGCCGGTGGGGGACCGGCGCCCCGAAAGTCAGGAATACCATCCCCCTCAATCCAGCAGGTATCGACCGAGCTGTAGTCCACGACAGTGATAGTAGTATCGTGGCCGTCGATAGTGGTGTCGATTTCCACTAACTGAGAGTCTCCGGCGCAGGTGACAAACTTGCCTCGGTATCCATCGCCTTCGGTGTCGACGCCGGGGTTGTCATAGACCCAGGATGCCCAGCGAGAGTTATTGGCCAGGTCGGAGAAGTCCAGCGATCTGTAGAAGGGGTCCGGGTTCATGGGATCAAACAGGTCGGCGAAATTGGTCGGCGATGTATGCAGATTCTCGCCACCTACCCAGGCGAATGACACCGGCAAGCGCTGGCCGGGATCGATATCGAAAGGGCCGAAGGAGAGCAGGTAACGGCAATCGTGGCCGTCGGCATAGATCGAGGCCTCTGGAGGCGGCGGCAACCAACCCTTAAGCGAATGATCCTGGGCGGTATATAGCAGGTCGTAATCAAACTCTTTGTGCTTCAGGATGTAGTACCGGTTGCGGTCGCCGCGCGGGGTCCCCAAAAAAGCTCCAAAATCACGATACGGATCATTGGCTGTTCCGGACTGACGGGGTCCAAAATCGAGCGAGGCATTGTAGGGCGTGATCCACCAGTTAAACGAGTACTCCAACGAATCCGAGGGAGTCCGCACTACTCTGGTGCCGACCACATGCGGCACAGACTTATCGTCGAAAGATCCGCCGGTCGGGTCGCCGTCATTGTCGGCATGATAAGCCACGGCGATAGGGTCATCGTATTCACACTGGTTGCACATGAAGGTATGCGACGGATAAAAGCCCACGATATCGTCCGACCAATGGGCCGCGTCTTTGTTGGCGACATGCCAAACGTCGCCGTCAACCCAAATGCCGAGGTAGACATCGTTAAGCCGCTTGACGCCGATGTTCTGGACCTGGTAATCAAACAAAATGAAATCATCGGCATATGAATAACTCCAGGCCATCGACCGCTGCTCGACTTTGATGCCGAGCGGTCGATGCGGTCGCGAGTCGTAGGTGTCGGTCTGGACAATGCCGGGATCGGTAAGGGTGTCGGTGTATTCCGCGATGATGTCTTCTTCAGAGTAAGCGTCGGCAGAAAAGGCGGAACTGGTGGGATCGATAGACTCATAAACAAAGTCACCAAAGGGTCTGATGTCCGGCCACAACTCCTGAGTAACATAGTAATCTTCATCACCCACCGATACCAGTGTGTCGCGGCCGACGACGGCTCCGATCCAGAAGGCCCCGATCCACAGATAACACAGGTCGGTGTTCTTAGGATAGATACAGGAGTTGACGATGGTCCCGGTCAGGGGATCAGCCTCGGAACCTCCCCAGGATCCAAAAGTGCCGTTGTTGGCGATTACCAACTGCATGTTCCCGCGAATATGAGTGGCATATTCAACCACCGGTCCCGTGGAGGTCGAGATACCGCCCCTGCGATCCTTTGGCCTGCCTTCGATCTTTGGGTTTGTTTCAGCCGCCACCCCGCCGGCAATGAGCAGCGTGGCCAGGGCGAGGGCAGTCATACGGACGATCAGGCGAGCGCGTGTCATGGTAAGTGTCCTCGGTTCCACGGCGACATCACATGATGATGACCAGCTTGCCTATCTGCGTCTCGCGTCCGGGGGCTTCAATCGTCCAGTAATAAAGGCCGGGCACCACCAGCTGAGTGTTGCGCGTGATGAGATTCCACTCATCATGAGTAGCCTGCGGATTGGCCGGATCCATGTCGTGCTCAATCCCGCGTACCAGGTCACCGTCCAGCGTAAATATGCTAATATTGCACTTGGGCGGCAGATTGGCAAAGTGGACAACTCGTGTCCTGTCCTGAGGCCGGATGACCGATGGGTTTCGACCCTCCAGCCCCCGATTATAGTACTCATCGTCAAGACGATAGGGGTTGGGATACACGTATGCTTGGGCGTCGTGTTGCAAGACATCGTCCCAACCCCATTGGGCGTAAGTCGAGTCGGCGTCGTTGGTAGGCGACGACTCCAATGGCGCCAGGCCGGTCACCGGAGATCCGAAGTCAAAGGCGGTGACATTGACAAACCACTCAACCGAGGGCAGGAGGTTATCGAGAGTAACTTCATACTCGAAATACTTCAAGTAGCCGTCATCGGTTAGTTCATCAGCTTGAGCCGAATCAGGGATAAGGCTGCTTGGGTACGGCTGATGGGGGTAGATTTTGCGAATAGGGGTGTCGATTCCCAATTGCGATACATTGTAATCCTGAGGATCAAAAAAGAAGACCGATTCCGGGAAATTGGGGTGGATGTAGGGATTTGATCGAGAGTAGCTAAGTGGATCAAAGGCCTCCTCATCCGGCGCGTACAGGGCCTTCAATTCCTGAGGAGAAAAGGGTACATCAAAAAGCTCATAACGATTGGTGACGGGATCGGTCAGGACCCACTTGTTGTAGTTTTCTACGTCGTAGGAGGCCATCAGCATCAGGGACTGTTTGCGCAAATCACGTCCGAGATAGACACGATAACCTTCGAAGTCGATTTTGTTTGAAAAGCGGTCGGGAGTGGTTTCCGAGCGCAGGCCGTTGAATCTGATTCCGATGGAGCCGGTATCGGGCTTGAGCCAGAAATCCGGTGCCGGCGGGGCTGAGGCGCCTCTGAAGTCCGGTACGCCATCACCCTTGACCCAACAAGTATCGACGACGGTGTAATCGTAGATGTCGAGGTAAGTAGTGTCGATGATCCCGCCGGTCGTATCTATCAGAGTGTCGGTACGCACGTAGGCCGAGTCTGAGGGGCAGGTGCATATCTCACCAAAATACCCGTCGCCGTCACTATCAACTCCAGGATTATCATAGACTTTGTCGGCCCAGTTGGAGTTCTTGGCCAAGTCTGAAAAGTCCAGGCCGGCGTAGTAGGCGGCCGGATTATCGGGGAGATTGTTATGGTTGTCCGTGCTCCCGGTAGCGTGAAATCCCTTACCACCGACATAGGCAAATGAGATCGGCAGGGTCTGGCCGGGATCAATCTCGAACGGGCCGAAGGAGAGCAGGTATCGCGTATCTTCGCCGATGGCAAAGCCGCGCGCTAGATTCGGATCAGGATACATCCAGACGGAATCGGTCGGCCGAATGACCGCCGTCGAACACTGCGAGTAGTCGAATTCTCCGTTGCGCAGCATATAGTACTTGTTGACGTCGCCCTCCGGCGTTCCCAAACCGCCCGTACGGAAATCTCGGAACTTCTCGCCAGGCAGAGGCCGCCTTCTGGGACCGAAATCCCTGGCCGGGACGTCGCTGATCCACCAGTTGAACGAGACGTTCATCTCCTCCTGCGGTGTGCGGACAATGCGCGTCGCCGTCACATTCGGCACCGGTTGCTGTTCACCGCTAGCACCAAAGTCGCCGTTAGCATCAGCGATCCAGGCTGTGAACACTTCCGTGGCGCAGTCGCCGCAGGATCCGCAACTATCCTGGAAGGTATAGAGAAAACCGCAGACGTCGTCCTGAGCGCCGGAATTGTCATCACCTCCGTTCCATACATCGGCGTCGACATAGATGCCCATGTAGACCTCTTCGAGGCGCTGAACTCCGATATTCCGTACTTGATAATCGAACAGCACAAAGTCCTCGGCGTAGGAATAGGACCAGGCATACGACGCCTGAGTGACCTCAATGTGAAGCGGTACGTGAGGACGGCCAAAATAATCGGTGCCGACCCCGTCGGTAATGGTGTCGGTGTAAACGGCAATGTAGTCCTCTTCGGACACAGCGTCGGCAAAATCATCTGCAGAGGGATCCTGGATGGAGCGGTACTTCATGTCGCCAAAGGGGGATTCGTCCGGGAAAAATTCTCGAACAAAAGACCAGCCATCGGCTCCCACCGAAACCAAAGTATCGCGACCGACAACAGCGCCGATCCAGAAAGCGCCTGCAAACAGATAGGTCGAATTAGAGTTCTTGGGGTATTCGCATGACGGCACACTCAGGCCGGTAAAGCAATCGGACCTGCTTCCGGCAGTGAAACCGGTGCCGAAAGTGCCGTTGTTATTGACGCCAAGCACCAATTGGCCCACGCGGTGTCCCGCGATGCAGTGGGCGGGAGTGAATTGGCTGAAAGTCTGACCGAGATCTTTCTCCGAACCCCCATCAAAATTGGCCCGACCCCAGCCCGAACCACTGACAAACGAAATCGCAGCTATCAGAATCGAGAAACGTAAGATAGACCGTCGCATACCTTTACCCATACCCATACCACGTGTTCCAACCCTTCTTTGCTTTAACGACGTTAGAGGTGCCGGTTTCGTTTGATCCGCAGCATCGGCTAGCGTCGACAATTTGCCAAGCTAATGCATTCTGCGATGCATGGCAAGCGCTTTGCACTGCCGGAAGACGGGTAAAGAAGGGCCCGCGGACAGGTGCTGCCGGCGGGCTCGCTCAGTGAGATCGTTTTCGTGTCAGGTCTCAGAAGCAAAGGGCCGGGGCAGGTCCTCCGGAGAACATATATGTCACCAGATATACCAAGTCGGCAATATCCAGGTTTTCAAAGATGTCTCCATCGACATTGGCTTCCTTCATACAAGGGGGTTCCGGACCGCCATTGAACATGTAGTTTACCAGATAGACCAGGTCGGTGATATCGATTGTCTCCAGCGGATCGCCGTCAATATTGCCCCTAATCCCCTGACAACAGGAGAGATAGCTGACATTGCCGGCTGCCGCAATGGGAGAGTAAGCAGTCGTGGCAGTGGAAAACGAAGGTAAGTAGCCGGCGTATCCGTCCAGGGCTATGTCGGTCGCCTGACCGAAGGAGGGGGGAGTCCCCAGCTCAAAGAACAGGCTTACGATCGGACCATCACCGGGCGGCAAGTCGACAGAGGAACCAGTATTAGTCAGCCTAATGACCATTTGCTTGCTCGAAGGATTGAACTGGACCATCTGTTTCTGGTCCATCGGGTCCGAGCGATACCCTGCCGTGGACCAGATCACTCCCGTCGGATCCAGGTCGAGGACGCCGCCATACTCAATCGGTATAGTAATTTCCTTCAGCGGAACAGTGTTGGTGGCGTAAATCAGAACCTCGACTATCTCACCAGGTACGGCCGGTATCGAGTCGCCCCTCAGAGTGTCGGCCAAAGCTACGATATAGCCGGCGCGGCTGGTAGTACGAATGTCTCCGCCGGCATCGACTTCGAGGGTTACATCAAAAACTCCGCGATCTCCATATGTGTGGGATGGATTCTGAATGAAAGCCGAATCGCCGTCGCCAAAGTCCCAGGTCCAGGAATCGATGCTGAGGGCGGAGGATGCAGAAAATGTGACGTCAAGCGGCGCCCAGCCAAAAGTGGTGTCGGCGACAAACGAAACGCCTATAATGGCGTTGGTCGAGCCCTCCAGATCCGGGAGCGGTCCGATCGGCTTTGGGCTGGCGGCCTGCGGAGTCGAATAATCCTTCAACAGCGAACGCATCGCGGTGTGGTCAAGGGGCCAGCCGTGAGCCGCCTTTTGGATTCCCTGCAATACGGCGCAGGCGCCTACGATAATAGGCGAGGCTGATGACGTCCCGGCGAAGGTGGCGGTATAATTGTTGTTGTTACCCGAGCCGTACAGGTCGCCATACCCCAGCGTATAGACATTCCAGGTTCCGAAGGCATGGACATCCAGCCGCGAGCCGTAATTCGTGAAGGAAGCTGGATAATGACCGCCGTCTGAGGCCGCGACCATGATAGCTCCGGAGAACCTAAAGGAGGAGTCGAACACAAGGCCGTAAATGCCTGCGTCATCGAAGTTTTCAGCGCCATTGCCGCCGGCTTCAACGATGATGCGACCCAGCGCCGAGGCCTGCAGTATGACATCGAAATTTTCTTGCCAGTACTCCATAGCCACATAACCGGCTTGATCCGGGCGTGACTCGAAGTTGTAATGAGGCCCCGGAGCATGCAGCTCGATAAGGATTATGTCACCGGCAACAGTGTTGTTGGTGGCCGTAGTCAAAGCGGCGGCAGTAGACATCGAGCCGATCGAGACGGTGCCCAGATCGACGTTGTAGGCGATGCCGGTCATGCCAAAACTATTGCTATCAGATGCGATTTCGCCCAGTACTGCCGTGCCGTGGTTCCACCATCCCTCATCGTTGATTCTGGTGCCGGCGATATGCCAACTGTCGGTGCCGCCGTGGAGATCTTCGTGGGTCTCGATCCAGTTGCCCTCGATA
>JBDRES010000042.1:0-32629 GCA_043819515.1 bacterium | reverse complement strand
GGTCTCGAAGCCTACTTTGCGCTCTGATTGAAAAGGAAGCTATAGGACGCATAACCCCAAAGATAATACGGGGATACAGCCGTGGCGGGGCGTCGCAGAGTATTAAAGGGATTCCCGATATCGGGCGGGATCGTCATGGGATCCGCCCGGGTAGTCATGCCCGGCGCGGTGGCCGCTCCCGAGGTGAGGATTCTGTCCTCCCAGGTTGCAGACGAACATGCCGCCTTGGACCGCGCCGTCGCCAATACCATCAAAGAACTCCGATCCTTACATCAAGCGGCCCAAAGCAAGCTGGTTGGTCCTGTGGCCAAGATCTTGGACGCTCAATTGCTGATTGCCGGCGACCAGGAGTTCCTCAAGGAAGTGAAAGAGCAAATTCAGAAGCGGCGCCGCAACGCCGGCTTTGTTTATGGCCGGTTGGTTAAGCGTACGGTCGACCCGCTGAAGGGTTCGAAGGACAGGTATATGCGGCAGATGGCCCAGGACATTGAGGCCGTGGCCGGCCGTGTCCTCTCTCATCTGTCCGGAAATAACCGCTTCGATGTCAAATTCTCCAGCAACACCATCCTGGTAGGAAAAAACTTCGCCCCCAACGACATCCTGAATTATCGCGAACGTGACGGGGTCGGTTTTGTCGTAAGCGAGGGGGGTACCGACTCGCACATGGCCCTGATTGCCCGCTCGCTGATGTTGCCGGTAGTGCAGGCGACCGATGCCTGGAATCTGATTCCTAACGGCAGCCGGGTCATCATCGATGGAACCACGGGTCAGGTGCTGGTCAATCCCAAGGATGCCGAATGGTCCGAGTTTGGTCGCCGGCAACGCAAGCAAGGTCCGGCCCTGATCAAACGTCTCGGTCAGCTCACCGACATCCCACCCCGAACCCTCGACGGGCGGGAGGTACAAGTGGCGGTGAACATATCTTTGCCGGGTCCGGCCGATGAGGCGCTGGCGGCAAGAGGTTTTCCGGTCGGGCTCTATCGGACCGAGTTTATGTACTTGGCTCAGGGTTCGTTTCCGACCGAGCAGGAACAGTACGAAAACTACCGGGCCATCGTTGACAAGTTTGCCGTTGGCGGCACTATCATCAGGACCTTTGACCTGGGCTGCGACAAAATTCAGACCGGCTCGGCCTGGACCCAAGAGAGCAACCCGGCCCTTGGCTGGCGCGGTATCCGGCCCATGCTGGATATGACGGAGATTTTCAAAACTCAGGTGCGAGCGATCCTGCGGGCCTCGGCCGGCCGCAATCTGAAGATGATGCTGCCGATGATATCGTCGGTAGCCGAAGTCGATCGTGCCCGGAAGCTGATCGGCCAGGTGAAGCTTGACTTGAGGCGAAAGCAAGTGGCCTTCGACGAGAATATGGCCCTGGGCATCATGGTTGAAGTACCGTCGGCGGCCCTGATGGCACGGGCTCTGATCAAAAAGATAGACTTCATGTCGATAGGGACTAACGACCTGACCCAGTACACGATGGCGGCCGATCGCACCAATCAGCGAGTGTCCAGGCTCTATGATCCCCTGAACCCGGCTGTTCTTAACTTGGTCGGACAGACGGTAGCCGCCTGCAAGGAGCAGGGTAAGCCGGTCTCGATCTGCGGTGAAATCGCCGGCGATCCCCTGGCTCTGCCGTTTTTTATCGGCCTGGGAGTAAATTCGCTGTCGATGAATCCAAGCCGGGTGTTTGACATTTGTCGCGCTGTAAAAAAGATTGATTCACAGTCGGCACAACTGATAGTGGCATCTGTTTTGAGTAGTGACTCCGCACGGTCGGTCAGGCGCAAGCTGGAAAACTACCGGGCGGAATCGGAACGAAGATAGATTATTGAGATAAGGGAGTTTGCTTTGGCAGATATTGACAATGTGGAATTGATCCGATCGATGGATCCTCAGAATATGTACAATGCCGTTTTTGATATGCCCGAACACATCATCGAGGGCATCAGACTCGGCCATCTATGGCGGATCGATCCGGACGAGTTCTCCGAGATTCGAAACATCGTTGTCGTCGGAATGGGCGGCTCAGCCATCGCCGGTGACCTTTGCTATTCGCTTCTGAGATCGCAGTTGTTGGTCCCCTTCAGTGTCGTTCGTGGCCACGTCCTGCCGGAGTATGTTGACGACGAAACCCTGGTGATCGCCTCTTCCTATAGTGGCAACACCGATGAGACCATTGCCGCCGTCGAAGACGCCCTGTTACGCAAGGCCATGCTGGTGGCCTTCACGACCGGCGGCCTGCTCAAAGAGATCTGCGACCTGAATCAGATTCCGCTGGGTGATCTGCCGACAGGGATACAGCCACGGGCGGCCTTGGGGTACTCGTTTACCATGATGCTGCTCTTCCTTGAGAGAATCGGTCTGGCCCCGGGGGCCGAGGACCAACTCAAGCAGTTGACAGCCGGTCTGCAGCGCTATCGCGAAGTCTATATCGAGGACAATGCTTCCGAGCAAAACACAGCCAAGAACCTGGCCAGACGCTTGCAAGGCAAAATCTCGATTATTTATACCGGCCCCAGCCTGACTGATTCCGTCGGCGTCCGATTGAAGGGTCAGATATGTGAGAACTCCAAACAGCTGGCTTTCGTCAATCAGTTCTCGGAGTTTAATCACAATGAACTGGTCGGCTGGTCGCCGCTGGTGGAAGCGCATCTCGAGCATTTGATTGTTATCATTCTCCGTGATGCCGAGGACACGCCCCAGATCCGCACCAGGATGAATATCGTCAGAGATATCATCAAGGAGCGTGGCGTGGATGTCATCGAGATGCATACCAAGGGCAACTCGCGTCTGGAACGAATGTTCTCTCTGGTCCAGCTGGGCGATTTTATCTCCTATTATCTGGCCGTGCTCAATGATGTCGACCCCACTCCGGTGGCGGTGATTGAGGAGCTCAAAGAAAAACTGGCGGCGGCCAATCTGCCGCGCGTGTGAGTTGGCTATATGACGGGCAATGTCACCAAGGACATCATGATCGAACAGCTCATCAAAGCCCACCCGCAGGCGGTGGGCTTTTTGATAGCTCAGGGGCTACCGTGCGTCGTATGTGGCGAACCATTCTGGGGGACGCTGGAGGAGTTGGCTCGCCAGAAGGGATGGGAGAACGAACGTATAGCGGAACTGATACAGGGACTCAACGCCGTGCTCTGAGACACGGCCGGCTGCCATCGCGGGTCTTCCGCCGGGCCTGCCGCGCGTCGTAACCTGGTGTCGCAGGTCTCTTTTGCTTGACAATCGGGCGCTCCGTTCATTACTTTTACTCACAGACATGCTGACCACGCCTCGTGCGGAGTCGCATACAATTCACACTGCCATCACTCATCCGACTCTGCGTAGGCAGCCGTCTGCAGGCGGTCGGTCAACGACTGACCAGGGCAAAGGATCTGAGCTTCTCAGCGGAGGTAGGCTATGAAAATCCTGCTAACTATCGGCCTTGTGTTGGCGCTCTTGGCGCCTGCGGTTATAGGTCAGGGGGGGATTTCTCTGGATCAGATATTGTACGAATGGTCGGACGCGGGCAACCCGGTCCTGTGCACCGGCACACGGGTCATTTTCAAGCTCCGGCTAACCAACCTGAGTGGCGAGAATATCCGAGCACTGTCACATGGCTTCGTGATCTACTCTCCCGATGGAGCCGGTTGGAGTTCATCTGATGGCGGCTGGGCTATCGATGCCGGTCCGTGGTTTGATCTTGCCAACGGCATCGTCGGCAACGGCGATGGAGTGAGTCCCGATACGATCGGTTTCTACGGCTCCGTGTTGTTTTCACAAGGGATACCTGACGGGTTTGACGACATTGTTTTCAACATTGGTATCGGGCCGATCGATCACTCGTACAGCGGCAAGACAATCTGCCTGGACTCGGCCTGGTTTCCGCCGTCCGGGATGTGGGCCTGGGGTTTGCCATCAGGCACAGCCATACCGGGTTGGGGTGGACCGTACTGTCGCCAGATCGAGGTAATCCCATGTGATGATGCCGACGGCGACGGTGCCTACTGTGGCTGCGACAATTGCGGCGACGATCATTACAATCCGGATCAGGCCGATAGCGATTTCGATGGCATCGGCGATGCCTGTGACTACTACGATTGCTGCCGGATAATGGGAGATGCCAATCACGACGGTGTCGGCCCCGATGTGGCGGATTTGGTCTATCTGGTCAACTACATGTTTAACGGCGGACCGCCACCGCCGTGCCCGCCTGAGGTCGATATCGATGGCAACGGTGCCGGACCCAACATTGCAGATTTGGTCTGGCTGGTGAATTACATGTTTGGCGGCGGCGGACCGCCGCTGCCGTGCCCGTAAGGTGTTGACCCGAACATGTCAGTGTTTGCGACGTTCAATGCGAACGAGTCCTATTGGTCGGCCGTAACCTGCCGGCACCGGACCCGGCGACGTCCGTATCGGTCAAATCACCATGATTCGCAGTCAGCATCCAGCTTTTGCCCGGCATCATTTTGACTGGTGTCGGGCGCTTGTTTTTGTTATCTTGTCGATAGATAGAATCCCTGTGAGGAAATCTTCGCCTTCGAAGATGGGTGATTCGATTCTGCCTATCAGGATGAAATTATACCTCGGATTTCGGAGTGCTGCCGTTGTGGTTGCTGCGGGTTGCACTTGGAGTTACGGAAAGCAGATCGCCGAACCTAGTTTGGTAGGCGATCGGAGCTACTCAGCTCAGGAGGTCGTTATGTCTTCGATTGTAAAGGAAGTGGAGTATTATTACTCGCTGGTGGCCGACAAGCCAGGTGAGGCCAGGAAACTGCTCGAATTTCTCAGTGAGAAGAACGTCAACCTGCAGGCGTTTACAGTTTTTCCGACGGGGGACGGTCGCTCTCACCTGGATCTCTTTCCTGTCGAACCCCAGGCACTCAAGGATGCGGCCGAGGATGCCAAAGTGCCGATTGTCGGTCCCAAGCGGGCGTTCTTGATTCAGGGCGAGGACAGGGTCGGGGCGCTCTATGAGTTTCATCTGAAGCTGTCGAATGCCGGAATCAATATCCATGCTTCCAATGGTGTGGTCGAGGGCACGGGGCGGTTTGGATATGTCGTCTATGTCAACGAAGAGGATTACGACAAGGCGGCCGAAGCACTCAAGGCGAGCGACCGCCGCACGATCCAGACCAGCCCGCGGAAGTGACGCGATACCGGTTGGTCGGACGACGCGCTCGTGACATCACGGGCCGGCACGGTTTCGTGGCCGGTGTACGTCATCGTGTGCCGGCTTTTTGTGGTGTCGGCAGACCGCAGGGTAGCAGCCTCAAGCTTGCTTGGGGCTGACTATCAACGACCCGGCCCAAACAAGTTTGAGCCGGCCACCCGTCGGAAAAAAAGGGCAGCAGCTTCAGAAACGTCATCCTGGAGGAGGCCAGGATCCAGGCCACTTGCGAAGACAATATGATTCACATATGAGCGGTGCGTACGTCTATATTATGGCCGGCAAACGCAACGGCACACTCTATGCTGGCGTGACGAGTGATCTTGTCAAACGCGTTTATGAACGTAAGCATATGTTAATCACCCTGAATTCGCCAATTGACTGGATGCCAGCCTCCGCTGGCATGACACCGCCCAAACCCTCTCATCTTTGAGGTGGTCACCCTGAGCGGGGGTAGAAGGGGCGGTTACAGATCCGCACTCCAGCTGAGTCAGGAGCCTTGCGATCCCGACTTCTTATCGTTCGTTATAATTGTCAGGGGCACGAAGCTCCTGACATCTACATCTGCTCATTACGATATTGACAATCGTACACAACTGTGTACATTTGGGTACACAAGTTTTCGGAATCGTGGACCTTCGTAGCCTGATGGGAGCCTGGTAATGCGTACGTACAGCAAAATCTGCGTGCCTGCAGTTCTGATAATTCTAGTGCTGCCGATTCTATACTGCAGCAAAGCCACAGACCCGGAGAACCCGCCTGCAGCACCTTCGTTGATCGACCCGGGTGGCGTTGATTCCGATGGCGTGTTCTCGGTGACTTGGTCGCGAGTCAATGGTGCCTTGGCTTACGTCCTTGAAGAGGACCAGGACATATCGTTTTCAGATCCTGAAGTTGTGTACGAAGGGTCGTCGACAACAGCAAACATCTCGGCAAGACCTGACGGCACGTACTACTATCGAGTCAACTCGAGCAATGGAAACGGCACTAGTGGATGGAGCAGTGTTGTTGATATAACGGTTCAGCTGCCGCGGCCGATCTTGCTTGCTACGCCGACAAGTTTGAACTTCGACTCTACTGAGACCAGTTTGTCGTTTGATGTTACTAACGTTGGCACTGGCACGTTGACCTGGGGGGCAACTACCAACGAGGACTGGATTTCCATGATCCCGGACAGTGGTGATATTGTGTCGGAGACCGTCTCAGTTACTGTGACGGCCAACCGCGCCAGCCTTTCCCCAGGGAATCACATCAGTTCGATACATATTACATCTAACGGTGGAAACGACACATTATCGGTCGCGCTAAAGGTCCCCGATGAGACATTCTCTATTTCGGATGCATGGTGGACTGATGTCGTTGATGTAGATAGTGACGGGTACAGATCGAGCGGATATCTCCATTTCGATGTGGATGTCAGCCACGGCTCCCACTCCGTGTACGCAAACGTAGACTGCCGATCCGTTGACTCCGCCGACTGGAGTCCCTGTGCAAGGACCTCGAATTTTCTCATCACCGGACAAAGTCAATCGGATGCCTACGCCATCACAATTGGCTCCCCGAGTATAGAACTGAAGGTTGGCGGATGGGATTTCCGAATCAACATCTATCGGGCGGGCACTAGTGATCCGCTGCTATCAAGCCGTGACTATTCTGCGGATGCGGAGCTTGGTGGTGTCTTCTATGAACAAGCTAATCTGGACCAAAACTACTCCATTTCTGATGCCTGGTGGTCAGAGGAAACTGATGATGATTGTGATGACTATATCACCAGTGGAAAGCTTATGTTCGACGTAGATGTTTCTTCCGGAACGTATTCAATTCAAGCGATCATCGACTACAAACCACACGGATCTTACGAGTGGATACCGTATAGTACTACTCCGAACTTCACTATCTCAGGTGGTAGTAGCGCCGATGTCTACGCCGTTGTAGTCGGCTCTCCCACTTCGGGGCTGGCAGCAGACAATTACGACTTCGCCATCAGAGTATACCCCGAGAGTGCAGTCAGTCCGTTGCTTGCAAGTCGTGACAATTCAATCGACGACGAGCTCGACGCGAAGCGGTTTGAATTGGCCGATGGTCCTTTTCCTGGCGTATTTCAGGCGGACCAATACACGGTCGCGCTGTATCATCTTGATGACGGCGCTGGCACTGTACTTCTCGACGAAAGTGGCAAGCACAACCATGGTGCCCTTCAAGCGGGTTCTTGGACGAGCGACGCCAAATTCGGAAGTGGAATTCAGCTTGATGGCATTGATGACTATTTTGTGATCCCCAGCCCCAACCAGCTTGGGCTGCAGGGTGGATACACCATTGAGTTGTGGGCGAAACCCTTTGGCTATAACCAGAATTACTGCTGTGAGAACGCCACCTGCTTCTTTTCTGCAAGCCGGGAACAATACGAGTTCTTCGCCTCTGAGCTGGTGGTGGGCGGGGCCACTAGATTCTTGGCAGATCGCAACTCGTTCTTAGATGGTGGTTCTGTTCAGATGGGGGAGTGGAATTACATCCTTGCTTCGGTGGACAATTTTGGACAGGCCCGCTTTTACCTCAATGGCGTGTTACAAGCTCAGGCCTTCGGCGCGACCTGTCCGCCCGACAACCAGTCAATTAACGTCGGCAGGCGGGTTTCTGGGTATTTTGGTTATTTCCACTTGAATGGCATAATTGATGAAATCCGAATCTCAAGTGTCGCTCGTGAACCCTGTCCATGATCGTAGCCCCCATCACCACCAAAATCATCCACCCCACAAAAAAAACATTTGACAAATCCTTAAGAATAGATAAAATTGTCCGAAACCTATCGGCACAGTACGCCGTAGAGATTTTAATGCTTAACTAACGTCGTAATACTGGAAACAAGGAGACCTTTGATGCTCGGAAAGAGTTACATCCAAAATCCAGTGGGGTTCACCGCACTTAGCGGCGTTAGG
This sequence comes from bacterium, assembly GCA_043819515.1. GTDB lineage: Bacteria > Zixibacteria > MSB-5A5 > GN15 > FEB-12 > DAOSXA01. Next base: position 24,532 of record JBDRES010000042.1, on the reverse strand, counting down.
AGTAAACAGCTATTGTGAAACTTTTCACATATGGTTTTTCCACCCGCCGCACCACTGGTTCGGCGGGTTTTTTATTTCACCGTTCGAACCAGCGGCGGGATGAGGTCTTTAACAGCTTGACTAAAGGGAGCCAGTCATGAGCGCTGAGTTCTACGAACACGAACAGATTACGGCCGAGGAGAAAGAAATCTCCTCACGCAAGGCCTTCGGCGGCCTGTGGCCGCTGCTGAATGAACACAAATGGGGACTGGTAGGCTGCCTGGCGCTCTTGGCCGGCGCTACTCTGGCGTCCCTTTATTGGCCGATTCTTCTGAAGACGGCTATAGATGTGGATATCAAGAACGGCTACCTGCATGGTCTGCTGGTTACCGCCGGGATCATCATGGCGTTGCAGATTGTGACTATTGCGGCTCAATATATCCAGCGCGTGCGACTGGAAATTATCGGCCAGAAAGTCATGGTCGCCCTCAAACGTAAGCTGTTTGACCACATCCTGTCGCTGGACGTTTCGTTTTTTGATCGTAACCCGGTCGGGCGCCTTCTGGCGCGGATCGAGTCGGACACCGAGGCCTTGCGGATGCTTTTCACCAACACGGTGGTGCTGGTGGTGGGTGATCTGCTGTTGGTGGCCGGCATATATGTGGTCATGTTCTACCATAGCTGGCGGCTGGCATCGCTGCTGATAATAGTGGTGCCGATCATCGCGCTGTTGGTAGTCATATTCGAACGCAAGACCACCAGCCGCTTTTTGAAGGTGCGCAAGCTGATGGCCGAAGTGACGGCCTCGCTGACGGAGTGTCTGCATGGTATGTCCATCATCCAGGTATTTCATCGCGGCGCCTGGGCGCAACGCAAAGTGAACGCTGCCAACAAGGCCAAGTTTGACGAGGACGTCTATGTCAACGTCGCGGTCATCATGTTCTTCAACACCATCGTCTTTTTTCAGTCGGTGATGTTCGGGACGGTTTTGTTTTTCGGCGACGTCTGGCGTCAGGCAGAACTGATCACTTCGGGCACGATCATAATGTTCATCATTTTGATCTGGCGGTCGTTTGATCCGATCTGGCGGGTCTCGGAACAGCTTTCGGCGATCCAGAAAGCGATCGCCGGAGCCAAGCGGATATTTGCCTTACTGGCCACGCCGCAGCGGATCCCGGATCCGGTCAGGCCGGCTATTTGGGACGGGCTCAGAGAATCGATTGTTTTTGAAAACGTCTGGTTCTCCTATACCGACGATGACAACTGGGCTTTGAGCGACGCCAGCTTTGAGATCAAGCGGGGTCAGCGCTTTGCCTTGGTCGGTGTCACCGGCGGGGGCAAGTCGACCATAATATCGCTGCTGCTGCGCTTCTATGATCCGCAAAAGGGGCGCATCCTGGTCGACGGGATCGACATCCGCGATCTGCGCAAGGCCGATTTGCGGCGGAAGTTTGCACTGGTTTTGCAGGACATCTTCCTGTTCCCGGGCAACGTCGAGTCAAATATCTCGCTGGAATCCGGGAAGGTCGACGCGGAGCAGGTTCAACAGGCGGCCGCTACCGTTGAAGCCGACCGCTTCATCGGCAAGCTGCCCGACAAGTACGCCACGGAGGTTTCGGAGAAAGGCTCCAACTTCTCGCGCGGCGAGCGCCAACTCCTTTCGTTTGCTCGCGCGCTGGCGTCCGATCCGGAAGTGCTGCTTTTGGATGAGGCGACCAGCTCGGTCGACCCCGAAACGGAACGCACCATTCAGGGTTCGCTGAAAAAGTTGATGACCGGTCGGACATCGATAATTGTCGCTCATCGACTGTCGACGATTCTGGATGTCGACCAGATTCTTGTCATTCGCCGCGGGGCGATTATCGAACGTGGGACGCATGCCAAGTTGATTTTGGACAACGGCTACTATTCGAAGCTGTTCCACTTGCAGTTTAAGAAACAAAACGGAGCGATTGCTCATGTTACATAAGATCAAATGGTTCTGGAGCTACTATAAGCGCTATCCCTACGTGCTGGTGGTGTTGCTCCTTTTGACGCCGGTCCAGGCCGCCTTCCAGGTCTCGATCGGACGCATGATAGAGTTCAGCATTGACTATTTTGAGAGTGATCAAGTCCCCGACCATTGGGTGGCCCAGGCGCTCAACGGCTACGGAACCGACATCGGTCTGAGCACGGCCGGCACCTTTGCGCTGGCGTTGATCTTGTTCGGATTGGTGGCCGTGTCGCTCTATGCCTTTGTGCAGGCGCATCGGGCCTGGATGAACCTCAAGCTGGAGTGGCTCTTCAGACAGGCGGCCTTCGATGGCATCACTTTCAAAGGTCCGGACTTCTTCAATAAGTTTCGAACCGGCGATCTGGTCACGCGCATGACCGACGATGTGGCCGAGAAGCTCTCCTGGTTTGCCTGCAGCGGGATATTCCGGTTGTACGAAGCGCTGATGCTGGTTGCCTTTGTGATCACCATGATGATCAGCATCGACCCGAAGTTGACCCTCTGGTCGGTGGGGCCGCTACCGATTCTGATCGTCATCTTCTTCATCAGCGCCTCGGTGCTGGACAAACGGTACGAACGCCTGCAGTCGCGGATATCACGTTTCAATGATGTGATGGAGGCTTGCTTTTCAGGTATTCGTGTCGTCAAGGCGTACACTAAGGAAGATGCCCAGAAAGGCAAATTTGAGGACGCTCTGCAGGATCGTATGAAAGCCGAAGTGTCGACCATCAAGGCGATGACGATTGTCGAGTCGATGTACTACTACATCTGGCAACTGGGGATCATCATCGTGTTGATTGGCGGTGGCTATATGGCTATAAACAGTGATCTCTCGGTCGGCAAGCTGGGCGCCTTCGTGTACTACACCGTGTACCTGATCTTCCCGATGTTTGATATCGGCCAGTTTCTGGTCAAGTCGCGCCAGTCGGCGGTGTCGATCAATCGTCTGGTGGAGCTGGATGCGATGGCGCCGATGGTGGCCGATACCGGGACCGTTGCCAGCAATGGCGACACTCACGCCCGACTTTCGTTTGACGGCGTCAGCTTTTCGTTTCCCGATTCGGAGCGAAAGATTGTTGACGATGTCAGCTTTGAGATCGAATCAGGGCAGACGGTCGCCATGGTGGGTCGCGTCGGAGCCGGCAAGAGCTGGCTGGTCAATATGATTCCGCGGCTGGTAGATCCCACCGGCGGGACCATCAAGCTGGACGGGACCGAATTGAAGGAGTTCAGGCTTTCTGATCTGCGGCGTAACATCGGTTACGTGCCGCAGGAACCGATCCTGTTTTCGGACACGGTGCGCAATAACATCGTTTTCGGGCGTACTGAAATCGATCAGGCCTTGATTGAGTGGGCTATTGACGTGGCCCAGCTCAAAGGCGAGGTGGAGCGGTTTCCAAAAGGGCTCGATACCAAGATCGGCACCCGGGGCATGTCGATCTCGGGTGGGCAGAAACAGCGCCTGGCCCTGGCTCGGGCTTTGGTGGGTAAGCCGCGCATCCTGATCCTGGATGATTGTACCTCGGCGCTTGACTCGCGCACCGAGACTACCTTGTGGGATCGCCTCCATGAAGTGATGCCGGAGATGACGTCGATTTTGATCACCCATCGACCGGATACGCTACAGCGGGCCGATCAGGTCCTGGTTCTTAGTGATGGACGGCTGACCGAACGAGGTACGCACGCCGAACTGATGGCCAATGATGGCGATTACGCCCGCATATATCGCCGCTACCAACTGGCTGCCGAAGTGAAGGCATGATCTCTCGGAGTCACGATACAACGGGTGGCACCCTCAAACTTGTTTGGGGGTGCCAAGTACCGCAGCAGGCACCCACGCAGTCGATTCCCCGGTGTCCGCATCGATAGTGCCTAAGAAAAAACCGACCGGGAATCTCCGGTCGGCTTTTTATTATGCGGGCTTCAGATCTCAATCAGTCGTTACCGTCGTCGTCCAACGGTTGCAAGCGGTCGGCCTTGAAGGTCCCATTGGGCTGTTTAAAGAGCACCTGCTCGATTAGTCCCGCCTTGTTCGCTAGAAACTCAACCGCATATCCGTTCAAATCGGCGATCCTGAATTCATGTCTACGGTAAGGCTTCAATTCATAAGTAGGTTGCCCGGGCAAGATTCCAACAAGGACATCTCCCTTGAGTTCAAAGCGAATAGTCTGCCCCGATAGGCTATAAAGGCCGGTGTATTTGATTAACGAGTCAGGCTCAGACAGCTCCGGCGGTGGCCGGCGTTCAAAGACAATGTCGCCCACCATAGGTTCCAGCGGTACTCGTACCTGTTCGACGTCGCCACTGAGGCCGGTCGTGAATGTGAACAGCAGTTTCAGGTGCGGGGCCTCGGCAAATTCCGAGCGGAAGATATCATAGTGATAATGTTCCAGGTCACCACTCATGTTGTTGAATGTGACCCGGAGTTTCTTCTCATCCGGCGACGACACCACCAATTCACCATAGCCCGGACTGGCGTAGGTGCCGGCATACTCTCTCAACTTGTGCGAGGGTTTGGTGCCCTGATGGCGATCGACATCAGGGCCGAGATCCTGCGCCTGATCCAGCACCATCTCCGCGCCGGCCAATTGCAGCCGCAAGCGACCGTGGAAGTCGACCGGGGACAGTCCCAGAAACAGATCGGCGGCGTAGTGAGTGATTATTTCCGGCAGCGGCGTGTCGTCCAGATTGGCCAGAGCAACAATGCCCAAATCGTTATCGGGATACAAGGAGAGCAGGGCGGAGAAGCCGTCGATGTTACCACCATGGTAGACCCGACGAATTCCCCGATAAGCCTCGACGAACCATCCCAGGCCGTAACATTGCATCAATCTCTCCGGCTCGGCTTCTCCATCAACGACGACCGCCGGTTGATGCATCTCTTCCATCAAAGATTCCGACAAGAGTTGAGTGTCGACACCTACTAAGCCTCGGCGAAGGTGGAATCGCATCCAGCGTGCCATATCAACGGCGCCGGCATTGATGGATCCGGCGGGGCCCACGTTGGAGACAGCTCGATAGGGAATCAACCGGATACCGTCATCAGCTTCGCGGTAGGGCAGGGCATGGTCGGGCGACTTTTCCAGAATGTCGATCGAGAAGTTGGAGCGCGCCAAGCCGATCGGCACAAAGAGGTTCTTCTTAGTGTATGTCTCCCAGGTCTCGCCACTCACTTTTTCGATTAAGTACCCGGCCGCCACGTACATCATATTCTGATACTGAAAGCCGGATCGAAAATCGATGTTGGGCTCCAGGAAGGCCAGTCGCCTGACCAGTTCTTCCCGCGTGGCATCGGAGTTATACCACATGGCGTCGTGGCGCGGCAGGCCGGAACGATGGGTCAATAGGTCACGGACGGTGATGCGTTCGGAAGCCCACGAGTCGTACAGTCGAAAGCCCGGCAGGTAGGTGCGCACCGGTTCATCCCAGTCGACCTGGCCGCGGTCAACCAGGAGGGCCAGCCCGGCGGCAGTGAAACTCTTGGTGGCCGACCCGATCGGGTACATGGTCGTCCGAGTGGCCGGGAGGCTGTCCTCCAGATTACGATAACCAAATCCCTCCGACATGACCACCTTGTCGTGGTGGATGATGGCCACCGAGATACCTGGCACTTTCCAAACAGTGCGAACGGTATCGATGAACTGGCGAAGCTTTTCCAGCTTCAGCCTCAGCTCTGAGGCTTCGGCGGCAAGAACGCTTGAATCTTTAAGGGCCATCGAAAACGGGAACACCGCTCCGCCCTGCGTAAAATCGCCGACTATCACACGACCGTCAGAACTGAGGCTCCCTTCAAAGAACGGATCACCCGGCACATTGGGCATCTCAAAGCGCACGCCGCCGGCATCGACAAGAATATTGTCAAGGGGGATGTCCTTGGCCCCCTGGACATCAATGTCGATATCGCCGGTCCACTCGACCCGCTCGCCCTGCTTAAATTCAACGACGATGCCCAGGATGGTGCCCTTGACATCAATCTGGCCTTCCCATATTCCGGATAGATCCCCTCGGCGGCGCTCTTGTGCACTCAGCGGCGAGGCCAGCAACAGTGAGATAACGACAGCATACATAAATAGTCGAATTTTCGGCAAGCGGCTGTGCATCGGATCCTTTCCTCAATAAGTTAGGCGGTACTGTCACCGGCAACAGTACCGCCATTCTAATGATATTCTCTGTGGGTCGGCAAGCTAATTCACGTGCGAATCCCGCTTGTGCTCGCCGATCTTGGGCGCCATGAAATAGTAGGCCAAAAAGCCGATACCGGCAAAAAGGAACATCAGCCCGATAGTCCCCTCTTCGTGGAATGTATCCGGCCACCAGTAACTGAAGATCGCAGCCAGGCCGATACCGATCAGAACCACCCCCCATTTCAGATTCGACAGCGCCTTGGCGTCAGCGCCGCTACCATAGAGAAATTTCACTTTTTCGTCCACCAATCCCTTGTCGATGAGATGTTTGCGAGTCTTGTAGTCACAAATGATCTTGATCATCCATCCGATTCCGAAAAATACCGCAACCGGAGCGACAGCGTCTGCCAAATTGTTCATAGTTTTACTCCTTAGTTTCTTACTGCTAATTGATTCGACCGACCAGAATTACAAATGTTGCAAATCGCGGCTGACGTCAGAAACGCTTTTTACTTGCAACCGATGCAACCTTTTGTCCGTCTTGACTGTCAGATTTGATGAAAGATGAGTATATGGCCGACAGCCTCTCGGAAATTAAACCTGTTTTGGCCGGCGAAAAGGGTGCCTTTGAATCCTTTGTCCGGAAATACGAGCGGTTGGTCAGCCATATTGTGTTTCGGATGGTGAAAAACACGGCTGATCGCGAAGACCTGTGCCAGGATGTTTTCATGACCATCTATGCTAAGCTGAACGAGTTCAGGCATCAGTCGCAGTTGTCGACCTGGATCGGTCGCATCGCGCACAACAAGTGCCTCAATTTTCTCGAGAAAAAGCGGGTGCCGCTTTTTGATGATGTAACCGGTGAGGATCAGTCGATAGACAATTGTATCATTGACAACGCCGGCCCTGATGATAACAGTGAACGCAGCGACATCGGTGCTCGCGTCCGTCGGGAGATCGACCAACTGCCGGTGCTTTATGGCACCATACTGGCTCTTTACCATCTCGAAGAAATGCCGTATAGAGAGATAGGGCAGATTATGAACTTGCCCGACGGTACCGTAAAGAGCTATCTTTTTAGAGCCCGGCAGATGCTCAAAGAGCGGCTTCAAGATAGATATCGGCCGGAGGAATTATGGCAATAGAACATTTCAGCGATGAGTTGATCCAACAATACCTGGATGGAGCTCTGTCGCCATCGCAGATCGAGGCTGTGACCGGCCATGCCGCAGATTGTCCTGATTGTGCCCGCAAGGTCCGTCAGTATGAGCAGTTATTCGCCGGTCTGGCCGATGATAGTGGATTCGAGTTGCCGACGAATTTTGCCGCCGCCGTGGCCCATCGCGCCGAATCCGGATCGGTTTCCGAGCGGTCATTCGGCTGGCTGGCCATAGCGGCCGGCATAGCGGCCGCCCTGGTAGTCATCGGCTACTACTTTGATCTGAGTTGGGTAGGGCCCTCGCTGGAAAGCCTTGGCCGGGAGCAACAGACACTCTTCACCGATCTGTTCGGCAGGTGCACTACCTTGATTGCCGGTTTTGGCCTGCGTCCTGATCTGCTATTTTTTGGAGGACTCACTCTTCTTGTCATCAGCGGTCTGGACCGCGTTGTCCAGGCGGTCCGCCATGGCCGGGCCGTCTTTATGGCGTGATTGGATGCCGTCGGCCGACGGGCACAGCTGAGCCAACAGGCATTCGGCACATTTGGGGCGGCGGGCGGCACACACAGCCCGGCCGTGATAAATCAATAGGTGCGAATACTCGATCCAGTTTCCCTGGGGAATCGCCAGCATCAAATCCCGCTCGACTTTCACCGGATTTCTTTGAGATGTCAAGCCCAGCCGCCGACTGATACGGCCGACATGGGTGTCGACCACGATACCCTCGGCCAGGCCATATCCCACTCCCAAGATCACCGATCCGGTCTTGCGTCCGACGCCGGCCAGCTTGACCAGTTGCTCCAGTCTGCGCGGAATTTTGCCGCCATGATCAGTAAGCAGTTGCGTGGCCGACTTCTTGATCGACTTGGCCTTGGCATTGTGAAAACCTGTGGCGTAGATATCTTCGGATAGCTCGGCCAAATCGGCTTGGGCAAAATCACGAGGCGTGCGATACTTGCGAAAAAGAGTTTTGGTTGTGGCGTTGACCCGTTCATCGGTGCACTGGGCCGAGAGAATAGTGGCCACCATGAGTTGATGCACTGTCTTGAAATTCAGCGAGCATTTGGCCGCGGGATAGGCCCGGCGTAAAAGAGCGATGATCCTGCGCACGCGCCTCTTGGTGGCAATCGGGTTTTCTGCGGTCACAATCAACTCCTCATTCGGCTTGCTAACAAACCCTGCATCGTGGTGGCGTCATGCGACCCCGAGTGTGGCACCGGCACTGTAACCTGAAGACTGTCAGGCGAGTCGCCTGACAGCACCTGTGCCTCGATGCAGTGTACCCCGGAAATGTGGATTTCTCAGCCACTCCCTAGTCGCAGCCCAAGACCACTACTCGGTCGATATCATTGAGGTCCTTGAGAATCAACAGGGAGGTGTAACGACTATCCTGACCGGTCAGCTCAGTCACCAGGTCGGCCTGATTGTAGCCGATCTCAAACATGAGCCGACCGCCGTCGGCCAGGTGCGCCGGCGCGGCCGACACGATGGCATTGATAACGTCCATACCTTTTTCCCCTGCGGTCAAGGCGATCTTGGGATCGGCCAGGACTTCGGGGGGGAGGTCGATATATTCAGATTCCGATATGTAGGGCGGGTTGGACAGTACCAGGTCAAAGCGCTCCTCGTCCCGGACTGCCGCCAGCAGGTCGGATTGGCGAAATTCGATCCGCTCGGCCCCACCCAGAGCCTCGGCATTCTCCCTGGCGACACCCAGGGCGGGTTCGGATATGTCTACGGCAACGATTGCACAATTCGGCAGCTCATTGGCCAGGGTTACCGAAATCACGCCGGAGCCGACCCCGATATCAAGAAGGCGCGGCTGCGACAAATTGGCGCTGGCCACATAGCGCGTAGCCGTTTCACACAGGAGCTCTGTTTCAGGAGTGGGGACCATTACGTCCGGCGTGACCACAAATCGTCGACCGTAAAACCAGGCTTCCCCCAGGATGTACTGCAGCGGCTGACGTTTCGCGCGGTCGGCGATTATGTCATCGAGGCGACCTTCTATCGCCGGACTGATTAGTCCGGGACCATCAAGATAGAGATGCAGTCGGTCGCACGACAGCAAATGACACAGGATGATCTCAACCTCGGCCCGCCCCTGATCGATCCCGGCCGCGATCAGCGGTTCGGCCTTGGCGGCAATGAATAGCGGTAGGCGTTCAATCACAGCGATGGTTCCCGGTCGCCTACTGAATCCGGCGTGCGGAGCCGGTGCGACCTATCAAGTACCAGACCAAGAGCAACGCCGGAAAGCCATAGCCGACACCGTAGGTCAGGCCTTTGCTGAACTGGATAGAGTGCGGTATCAAGTAGATCAGGACCTGCAATATCAGCGCCCCGATTCCCAGACGACCCAGCATGCCTTGCGAGAAAGCGTCACGACCCCACTTGCCGTTACTGAGCGACCCCCAGGCCGCCGCTACCACGAAAACAAAATAGAGAAACAGAAGCTGGGTCTTGTTGTCGGTGGCGTCGGTCCCGAAGGGTACTCCCTCCCAGACGACACCAAAGGCGAAGTAGTTCATGGCGAAGCCGAAGGGATAACCACCCAGGAACGAGGCCACTGCCGCCAGCGTGATCCAACGGGCCATCACCCTTGCTCCGGATCCTGTTTTTACAACGTCTGCACCATGAACAGCCCCCATCACAACGCAAAAGACGGTGGCAAACATCAAGAAGATATGACCCAACAAGACTAAGGGCGGGACCTCGCCGAAGTACTTGAATACCCATGGTTGTTTGTCCTCATCCGTGAATCGGGCCAGAACAGTGTTGGCCTGGTCGCGCACTTCAAAATAGTAATAGGTACGTCCGCCCTTGGCGCCGGATCGGATCTCGGTTTCAAACCGGCCGGGGATCTCCTGGCTGGGAATCATGCGATAGACAGCGTAGCCGTCAAGACGATCGGGAAAGTCGTTGGACGGCATCTTGAGCCGCATCACGACCTGGGTGCCCTCTTCAAAGGGCCCGGTGACATTAAGAGCTATTTCGGTGGCGGTGAACTCGATTCCTTTCGGCACCGTGCTGAATTCAAAGGTGTAGCCATTGTCAGTACGGCTGATCTCTTCGGGACGGCCGCGGGAAGTATTGCGGGCGGTATAGAGCATCACCGCTGTCAACAACAGGGCAATGCCGATTCGATAGAACTTCATGCCAATTCTCCGCTTTCATGGAGTTTTAGTCGAATCTCCTGATCGTGCTGCACCAGGGCATCAATGATGAAATCGACTTGTCCGTTGATAACATCGTTGAGCTTATACAGGGTCAGGTTGATGCGATGGTCGGTCACCCGTGACTGGGGATAATTGTAGGTCCGGATCTTGGCCGAACGGTCGCCGGTAGATACCATATTGCGCCGTTGGGCGGCGATCTTGGACTGCTGCTCTTGAACCTTCATATCGTAGAGCCGTGCCCTCAGCACCAACATGGCTTTGTTTTTGTTTTTTAACTGAGATTTTTCATCCTGGCAGGTGACCACCAGACCGGTCGGCAGGTGGGTGATGCGCACTGCGGAATCGGTGGTGTTGACCGACTGGCCGCCCGGACCGGAGGATCGGTATACGTCGACTTTGATCTCGTTTTCCTTGATCGCGATATCGACCTGATCGGCTTGGGGAAAAACGGCCACCGTTACAGCCGAAGTATGAATGCGTCCTTGCGTCTCGGTGGCGGGCACGCGCTGCACGCGATGCACGCCGGATTCATACTTCATGCGCCCATAGGCGCCGTCACCCTCAAGCTGGAAGATGATTTCCTTGAAACCTCCCGAACCTGAGGCCGACGAGTTCATAATCTGCATCTTCCAGTCATGTTCGTCGGCATAACGCTGGTACATGCGGAATAGATCGCCCACAAACAGCCCGGCCTCTTCGCCACCGGTGCCGGCTCGGATTTCAATGATGGCCGGCTTCTCATCGGTCGGATCATGGGGCAAGAGCTTAAGCTTGAAGTCGTTCTCCGCCTGCTCCAGGCCGGCTTCGTTGGCCTCCAACTCTTCCTGCGCCATGGCTACCATTTCCGGATCGTCGGAGCTGTCGATGATCTCGCTGGCCTCATCAATGGCTATCCGGCGTTCACGATAGGCGTAACCGCTGGCCAGAATACTCTGCAGCCGCCGTCGTTCTCGGTTGAACTCAATGAGCTTGGCCTGATCCGCCAGAACCGCTGGGTCGGCCATTTCCTGGTCGAGGTCCGCCAGGCGTCTTTCAAGTTTATCAATAATGTCGAGCATATTCTTATCTGTTCCCACCAGTAACATTTCATGGTAATTAATCGTGGCCGTCTTGGCCAAGAACAAAAATGAACAGCTCGGTAGCTAGGACGCCGGCGCCTTGCGTGTGGCTATCTTGGAGTCAACGATACCCAAGGCGGCCTGAAGGGCGGCAATGCCGACCTCGAGTTGATCGCGCGACGGCTCTTTGGTGGTGATTCTTTGCAGCCACAGGCCGGGTTTGATCATGAATTGAGTCAAGCGGTTATGGCGCGTTTTGCCGGAGAGCTTGAGAAGTTCGTAAGAGCCGCCTGCGACCAGCGGCAATAGCGAAAAGTGAAGGCCAAAACGAACCAGCAAAGTCGGCGGATGACCAACCCAAACGGCATAAAGGGTGTCTGAAACGGCATAAGTCCCGATGGCAATCAGAGCCACGATCAACACAAACGAGGTCCCGCAGCGGGGATGAAAACGAGTGTATCTGGTGGCTGCCTCGGGCGTCAACTCGCTGCCCATCTCGTAGGCGTAGATCGATTTGTGCTCGGCGCCATGGTATTGGAAAATGCGGTTGAACTCGCCAAAAAACGAAATCACCCAGACATACAGTATGAACATGGTTAGTCGAATGGCCCCGGCCACAAGATTGAAGCCGACAGCGTTGCGATCAATATCCAAGAAATTGGAAATGGCTAGAGGCAGAAAAAAGAAAATGAAAATCCCAAAGGCCATGGCGAATACTACTGTCAACCCCAGCGCCAGTGAATTTGATTTGCGGGGTTTGGCGTCGATCTCTTCACCCCGTTCGGCCGCATCCGCCTTTTCCTGTTCGCGGATAGCGATGTCGGCTGAGAAATTGAGGGTGCGAATGCCCAAAACCAGCATTTCCACAAAAGCTACGGCACCGCGCAAGATCGGGAGGCCCAGGACTTTGTATCGTTTGGATAGCGGCAAGTAGTCTTCGGTCTTGACCAGGATCTCACCGTCAGGGGTGCGCACGGCGGTGGCCACTCGGTCGGCCGAGCGCATCATGACACCCTCGATTACTGCTTGTCCACCTACATTGAGATCGGGCATGGGCTGGTTTCGAATAGACCTGTCAGCCTAAGGGTTATTATCAAGCGCCTGCCGAAAAGGAGCAGGCGGTGCATCAATATATATTACGCACCGCCTGGGAGCTTCGTTTACAGAATTAAGCTTTTAAGCTTTCTTTTCCATCTTGGCGTACTTGCGGCGGAAGCGCTCCACCCGGCCGGCGGTATCGATCAGCTTCTGCTTACCGGTAAAATACGGATGGCAGTTGGCGCAGATTTCAACCTTGATCTCTTTGCGGGTTGAACGGGTAGGGTAAGTGGCCCCACAGGCGCAGGTAATGTTCACTTCATGGTACTCAGGATGAATCTTAGCTTTCACTTGCGTAACCTCAAATCACAGACTATTTCTCAAACTCACGGCAGCTTCCACGAATCATCTGGAAGCCAAGCCGTACAATATACAAAAATCGAGCCGCAAGGCAAGATCATTCTGTGCTTTTTGTGACGCAACCTGTGTCCACAAACACCTTGCCAGGCAAGGCATTAGCTACCGCCGACCGTATCAGTGGGCTCGGCCGCCGGATCGGAGACAGGCCCACGGCCCACTCTTAACACCACCGACCAGTAACACTCGCCGTAGCTCAAACGTTCGATTCGGAACCGCCGACCAAACACTTCGCGCAATTCGGGCTCGGTGAAGTAGTTCTTCAGGATCACGAACTCGCGTCCGTCCGGCAGGCGACGCCGAGTGTGATGATTCCCAAATTCGTCATAGCCGACCGGATCTCGGCCGTTGCCTTCGGCACTGGGATTGTTGTCGATCATCCAGATTAGTCCATCGCGTCCGGCCAACTGGGCGATACTCTCAAAAAAAACGGCATAAGTCTGGCGTGGTTGGTGTGACAACCAGAAACCCAGGGCGATCAAATCAAAAGCACCGGGACTGAAGGGCAGTTGTTCCAGGCTGCTTTGAACCAAATCAACCGGGCAGCCGGCTTCCTTTCGCCTGGCTTCGATGAGCATCTCTCGCGAGATATCGGCGGCCACGATCGACCTGGCCGAGGCTGACATTCGCTGCAGCCAATAGCCGGTGCCGCAGGGGATGTCGAGAACCTGGCGATCGGCCGCCAACTCCTGCACTCGTTGTGATTCTGCAGCCAGCTCTTTTTGCCGGACAGGGTCGTCGCGGTAGTATATCTGTTCGTACGACGGCGCCCGCCGGCAGTAGTACTCCACCAGTCGATTTTCTCCGGGCGGCAATCCTGTGGATTCAGGTGTACTCACCTTCCTTGGTTCTCCTTGATCTTTTCGGCCAAGTGCAGTCCCAGATCGGCGGCCTGACTCATTGCCTCGGGATCGTTTGCGGCCGTTCCTTTCCGAGTGAAATCCCGAGTGCGATGATAAAGGCAACCGTCATTGCCGATATCGAGCCACTTGAAAAATCCGGCCACAACTCGACGCGCCCCCTCAAACCAGCCGCGCTCACCACCAACCAGGATCATGGCGCCTGGTATATAGCGGTCGAGTTTTCTGATGAATCGATGTTCGGGATCAATGTTGTCGTAGTCCGGCGGGCGGAAACAATTGCAGCGGTCGACCAAGGCTTTGGTCTGGGCCGAGACAGAATCAAAATAGACCGGCGAACCCAAGAGCAGACAGTCGCAGGTTGCCAGTTGCTCATAGACCCCGGTCAGGTCGTCCTCGTACAGGCAAAATCCTTCGGTCGGAGCCTTACCGCAGGCCTGACAAGGAATGAATTTCAAGTCACCCAGGCGTACGAAATCGACCGTGGTCGGCTCCCCGCCCCGACCGACAACAATCGAATGAGCGACTGCCTTTAGCAGGATCTCGGTTGATGAGCCCACCACCGGACTGCCGGACATGACGAGCACCTTAGTCAAGGTCGATCCCCTGAAGTTCTTCCAGGCGAGCATACAGCTTCAAGAGTTGCTCCTCCATCGCCTCTTTCAATTCGGTGGCCTGATGAAGCTGTTCCCAATCGTCAGCCGAAATGTTCTCAGCGATATCAACCTCAAGCTGCCTGATCCGATCTTCGGCGGCGGCGATGTCCTCGCGCGTTTTGGCTAGATCTTTCTTGAGACGCCCGCGTTGTTTTGATTTCTCCTTGAAGGCCAGGTAATCTTCTTTGGATTTGCCGGGCTGCTGGACCTCCGAGGTTGGGGTGGGCTGGCTTCTGGCGCGGAAGTAAGTGTAATCGCCGTCGTAGCTCTTTATCCGGCCGTCTTGCAGATGCAGTATTCGGTTCACGACCTGGTCAAGAAAATACCGATCATGAGATACGATCAGGTAACTGCCTTCGTAAGTCTGCAGAGCCTCCTCGAGGGCCTCGCGCGAGTCCATATCGAGATGGTTGGTCGGTTCGTCAAATATGATGAAGTTGGCCGGATGATACAACAGACGTGCCAACGACAACTTGGTGCGCTCGCCTCCGGATAGGGACGAAACCATCTTGAGTACATCGTCACCGCTAAACCCAAACCGAGCCAGGAACGACCGAATCTTGCCGGCCTCGGCGGTCGGATCCAACTCCCAGACCGAGTCAATCACGTTTTGCTGCAGGTCAAGGTCGGAAAGCTCCTGGTCGAAATAGGCCACATCAACTTTGTTGCCCAGCCTGAGCTCACCGGCAGCCGGAGTAAGTTCGCCGATCAGAGCTTTCAGGATAGTTGTCTTGCCGGAGCCGTTGCGTCCGATCAGGCCGACGCGATCGCCGCGAAAGAGGTCAAAGGTGACATCCTCGACCACCATATTGCTGCCGTAACCCAGGTCGACATTACGGATTTCCAGAATGTGGGCGTAGGATCGGCCGGATGATTCCATCTTGATGACAGCCTGCGAGCCGTCGCCTCGGGGTGGCGGCAAGCGTTTGATGCGACTCAAATATTTGAGTCGGGACTGCGCCTGCTTGGTTTTCTGACCGGCCATGTTGCGCCTGATGAATTCCTCAATGCGCTTGATCTCTTCCTGTTGATGACGGTAAGCGTGGGCGTGCAGGCGCCGCCGCTCGGCTCTTTGGGTCAGATAGTTGTCGAAGCCGCCGGTGTAGGATTCGATCCGGCCATGGCGCAGTTCCCAGACATCGCTAACTACCGCCTGCAAAAACGACCGGTCGTGGGAGACAACTATGAATGTCCGTTCGGTGTTCTGCAGAAACTCTTCCAACCACTGGGTGCTTTCGATGTCGAGGTGATTGGTAGGTTCGTCCAGGAGAATCAGATTACCCTCTCCGGCCAGAACGCGGGCCAGGGCGGCCCGGTTTTTTTCGCCGCCCGAAAAAAGGCGCAGTTGATCGGCGTGGCGCGAGGGTGGGAAACCGAGTCCATCCAGGATTATCTTGACGTCGTTGTCGAAGGTGAAGCCGCCCGAGCTCTCAAACTGCTCCTGCAGCAGGCCCAGGCGATCAAGGCAGGACTCGTCACTAGGATTGATTTCCAGCTCATGCTGGAGTAGTTCGATCTCTTGTTGCATCGCCAGCAGGTGGGGTCGCGCGGCCGATACAAATTCGTGCAGGCTGGACTGATGGTGCCGGCTGATATCCTGCTGGGCGTAGTCGATCAGGCAGCGTTTGGCTCTGCTGATGCTTCCCGAGTCGAGACTCTCGCGCCCGACAATGATGTCAAACAGGGTGGTCTTGCCGCAACCGTTGCGGCCGACCAAACCGATACGTTGACCGCTGTTGATCGTCAATGAAACCTGATCAACAATCACCTGGTCATCAAAGCGACGGCTGATACTGTCGGCCGTAAACAGCGTCAAACTCAATCCTCCCTTGGATTGGACCGCGACAACAGCATCTCAACCACCAGCAAACCAAAAGCGATCCACAAAAAGAGCTGCCACAATTCACGCCCAACGCGGAGTTCGCTGATGGCCTCGGTCACATCGGCGTCGGAGGCCAGGACATGGTAATCCGTCAGGCCGAGCGCCGCCGCCCATTGCTCCCCATCGGCCGCGCTCAGATCACCTTCTCCCGGCGGCAGGTTGAGGGCAAAGCGGTCCACCTCGCGCCCCAGATAACGAGTGCGATAGATTCCCAATTGCTCCACCGGTTGGGGGGCATAGGTCAGCCGCGACTGATCCTCCTGGGGGGGGACACTGACCACGGTACTGTCCGGCAAGGTGACCTCGAGCGGGTAGCTGACGGCGCCTTTCATCACCACCGGGCGGCGAATAGCTTGCCCCACACTCTGATTGAGGTCGAAACTCGACAGCTCGGAGGTCAGGTACTCCACGCAGCGTGAAACAAACGGCACAAAAAAAGCGTGGGAGGCGATATCGCTGTGGTCCGGACTCAGGGGGCCGGTGAAGGTAATGACGCGGCCCTGACCACGACGGTTTTCGACAAGCGCCGGACGATCCCCTGAAAATCTGGCCAGGACTTCAGTCCCTTCCAACAGATGCAGTTTTGGCAAGGTGAAGAACTTGATGGTCGGCAGTTCACTCCTGGTGTAGTCGAAAACGGAAAATATCGGGTGCTCCAATGACAGTTGGCTGAGGCTGTAATAACCGCTCCGGCTGAACCCGGTATCCATCGGCTTATCAATGACAACGCCGGTCAGGCTGGTCAGCCGCTGATTGAAGTAACCGGTGTCGACGCCGGCACCATAGGTGATCAGAAGCGAACCGCCTCGCTCGACGGCGGCCTCAAGGCGCATCAGGTGATTTTTGGGAACCGACGGCGCCCCGGCCAGTATGACCAGATCGTATTCATTCAAGTTGACGCTGGACAATTCACCGGTAGCGACTTGCTTGATCGACCAGTATCTATTGAGAGTGGCCGATGGGGTCAGGGCCAGCGCCAGCAGGGGGCCGGTGTCATCATCGGAAATGATCAGGACATTAAACTGCTCGGGAATACTGAAACTGAAATACTGGCGGTTGTCGACCAAAAGCTGGTCATCGGAAATCTCAACATATCCGGAGTGGTGCCCGGTCCGTGGTACCGAGCAGGCGAAGCGAACAGCGGCTTCGTCGTCGCCCGGCACGGTCAGGTCGGTCTGAGCCACGCGGCGGTCGTCTAGAAAGAGCGACACAATCAAGTCATCGCGCGCCTCGACGGCATAGTTGCGAATGCGGCCGACAACTTCAAACTCCCGACCCGGCAAAACCAGTCGGTTACCCAGCTCAATCGCCACCACGCCGCAATTGTCGGATGTTTCCAACGGGAGCTCCGCAAAAACAACTCGCGCCTGATGGTCCACCGTGGGAGCCTCTTGGGGCAGCATACGGCGCTGACGGTCCGATACGATATACAACTCTTTGTTGATACTGGCCGCCTGCTTAAGCAGTTCACCGGCCTGGTCATAGGCCATTTGAAAATCAGCCGGCAGTGGCGTCGGCCTCAACCGGGCCAACTCCTCCATGGCGAGCGCGGCCGAAGTGAAGGCAACGGCACGATCATCGAAATGGGTTCGGCTCACCGGCAGCAGGGCTACTTCGTCACCCTCACCAAAGCTCTCCAGAATCTTGTTGATGGTCTGTCGGCTCAGTTCATAGAGATTGCCGTCGGTAACCTGTCGACCCATAGAGGCCGAGTTGTCGACCAGGATCACCGCCGCCACGGCGGCATGAGAACCGACTGCATCCGATTTGGTGGTCGGCCGGGCAAAAGCCAGAACCACCCCCAGGATGATCAGCATGCGCAGAATGAGCAGCAGCAGTTGCCGGATTTTCAATCGTCTGACCTGGCGGCGTTGCATGGCCTTGAGGTGGCGCAGCGATGAAAACTCAACCACCTTGACGCGTCGCCGCGAGAACAGGTGGATGATCAGCGGTATCAGGGCTGCCGCCGCCGCAAACAAGACGGTTGTATTTAGGAAACTAAACATTGTTCTGAGCTAGCGGGTTGTTGAGGAGATTTTCGATGGTACTCCGACACCAACACCCTCATCCTCCCCGCGAAAGCCGGGATCCAGTAGTCGACCGGTCCGGATGAATTCCTGCTTTCGGGCCTGTCGAAACAGCCAAGATCGCCCGGCGGCGTCACGCGAATCGTGTGACACATGCCCCGCAACCAGGTGGCTGTCGGGCGAGTCGCCTGACAGCACCCGACCTTCAGGGTTGTTCACTGTCGAAGCAGCGTACTTTTTCAACACTCCCTTTCGCAGGAATGACAGATTACGCAAGACACTCGCCATGTATTCGGTCGTTCCGGGTTTTTCAACAGTCTCCTAGAGCGAGAAGGGCTTTTCAATGTATCGGCGGGCCTCGCGCTGATGATAATCGGCCGTTGCCCCACCGGAAACAGCGCTATAATGCTCCAGGGCAAGTTCGCGGTTGCCCACAACATCGGCCAGCTTGCCCAACCACAAATGGATCAGGCCGATGTAAAACGGACGCGATTCCAAAAACAGGGCCGTTTCGAGATAGGCGCGAGCCTCATCGGGACGACCATGTTCTAGTTGGGCCATGCCCAGCCAGAGATGCAACGCTGCCGCCGACGGTTGCAGTTGCAGCGACGGTTGCAAAAGAGCGATAGCGTCATCAAGCAATTTCGATATCCGGGCGGTGTCGACCTTGCCGGTGGCCCGATACAGGCCGGCCAGGACAATCCGGCTTTCGGCGGCCGGTCCTCCAGAGCTCGGCAACTCAATCAGGTCGCCCAGCAACTCAACCGCTGCCGCCGTGTCACCGGCAAAAATGTGGTACAAGGCCAGGTTGAATCGAATCAACCCGCTGGTGCTGTCATGCTCCAGGGCTCCGGTCAAGTCTGCAAAAGCCTGATCATAGTAACCGGCCATCAAGCGATAAGTGCCCAGGGTGACCAAGTGGCCGGCATTGCCGGAATCGATGATCGCCAGCGCTGCCTGGGCATCAATGGCATCGTAATAGTCGCCGCAATAGAAGTCGGCCCGCTTCAAAAGGGACAAAAACCGTAGCGAGTCCAGTCGATTCCCGGCCATGGCGGCCATACCCAGGATATACTCCCGCATGAGTGGGTAGTTGAACATGCTCTCAGCCATCTCGGCCCGGTCGACCAACTGCTGGGGAGTGATAGTAACCGTGTCAACCCAATGCAGCCATTCTTTCTCTATTTCCGCGATCGGCATCTCGTAGACCTCTTCCAGGGTGGATCGCAGGTTCAAATCGTCGGCCTGACGATACAGGCGGCCGAAAGTATCCAGTCCGTCTTTGTGCACGAGATAGGCCACCAGTGTCGCCGCCGAACGATCGCTTACCATCGGATCGGCCGCGTAGTAGTAACTCGTGACCAACAAGCTGTCCAGCGGCACCTGACGCCCCTCGGTCAGCAGACGGCGCATATCGAACTCGGCCAGAGATTCGTAGTTGGCCAGTCCTTCGCTGAGCAGCGCCGGAGCGTAACCCCAGTTTCGGAGCAGGGCCAGTTGGTTGACTATGAAAGGATCAACCGTGTTAAGCGCGATGGTGTGAATCCCCCAGGCGGTGCTGCGAGTGGGATCGATAGCGGTGGCAAATCGGTCGTCCCAGATCACACCGGGCAACAAACAGGGACACAGATAGATATTGTACTTTCCGGGCAGGGTGAACCGGGTCGTCCCCTGGAACAGGCGATAAGTGTGTTCCAAAAGACCCTTGACGCCGGCAAAGTTGAAATCGCCCAATGAGTTTTTGAGGAAGTACAGGTCCATGTTGGCCGAGGGCTGGAAAGTGAACAGGCCGTCCTGGTGGTGGTCAAAGGTACACTCGCCCAGGTCGACGTCGATCTCCGCCAGGGGAGTCAGAGTCAATGTGTACTCGACCTGGTTTTTGCCCATAATCCCATCGATCCTGGCCGGCAGGCCATACTCGACCGAAAAGTTGCGGGAGTAAGCATTGCCGGGCGGCCCCAGGGTAACGACGTGGGCCAGGAACTCGGCGCGCATCGAATCGGCGGTCACCAATTCGATTTCTATAGAAAATGCCGTTACAAATCCGGACAGGACAATAGAGTCCAGCACCTTTACAGTGTCGATATACAGCGGCACGGTGGCGCCGTCATGAGGATCGATCTGTCCGACGGCAATTTGGCAATCAATGCCATGGTGGGCCGAAGCGGTCCCAAAGACCAGCAGGCCAATTATCAGTACAGCCAGGAGATTTCTCATCAGATACTTATACGATCCAGTCGTTGGCCGGTTGGAGTTGTTATCGAATACGATTACAGATCTGCAATCAGGCGGCCTTCTCTGAGCACGGCCACGACCGGCATGCTATCGATTGAGGCCGCCGTCTCAACATCGGTTCCAAAATCGATGGAAGCCAAATAACGCCCGTGTTCGCCCTGAGCGATAGACTGTTTGATTGAGGTCTTGCTCGAGCGATAAAGCAGCAGGGCCAGCGATCCGGCATCGTTGATGTCGAGGTCGAGTCCGTGCCGGGTGATCAGCAGATCCAGTAGCATGCCGCCGCAGATAGTGTCTTCAATCGAAAAGCCGCCCTCACGCCCGGCACATATCACGGCTACATCGCGCTGTTCGTCGGCTACTCTCCGTGCGGTCACGGAAATATTGGTAAGGGCGCCGGCGATGACGACCGCCGCCGGGCCGGCCTTGATGAAGGCTGCCGTGCCATTGGTGGTGGTCATGACCACGAACTTGTCACCCACCGTCTCGGGTGTGAATTCCGAGGGTGAATTGCCCAACTGAAAGTTCTCGATCTTCCGGCCCTCCCGCTCGCCGGCCAGCACGGCCATATCGGTACCGATCTTGGACCACATTTCGCCGGCTTCCCCGGGGCCTTTGGTCGGAATAACCCCCTTAGCCCCGGCCCTGAGAGCGGCGCAGATTGAAGTCGTGCAACGCAGAACATCGATAACCACCGCCGTTCGCCCCTGCAATTCGGCCTTCTTAAAAGGCGATGGTGTCAGGTACAGTTTTGCTTCCATGACAGTCGTCTACCTGTGTGATCCTTGCTTATAAAACGGCGGCTTCACGACCGTTGCCAAGAACCGCTTGTCACGAATGGCAACTTCGACCTGTGAGCCGGACTTAGCCTTTTCGCGCGGGACATATCCCAGGGCAATCGGCTTTTGCAGCGACGGAGAGAAGGTCCCAGAGGTCACCTGCCCGATTTTGTCTTCGCCGTCGTATATATCGTATCCATGACGAGGAAAGGCGCGCCCTTCGAGTTCGAGACACACCAAACGTCTTGATGGTTTGTCCTGCTTGATCTGCGCTATAACATCGCGGCCGATAAAATCCTTGTCGAAATTCACAATCCAACTCAAACCGGCCTCAACAGGATTGGTGGTTTCGTCAATATCGTTGCCGTATAGCGCCATCTTCATTTCCAGCCGCAGCGAATCGCGGGCGCCCAGGCCGATCAACTCGAGATCGCGCTTCCGACCCTCATCGGTGATCGCCTGCCACAACCGTTTGGTGTGAGGCGGCTCGATGTACATCTCGAAGCCGTCTTCACCGGTATACCCGGTTCGCGAAAACAGAACTTCGCATCCGGCTATTGACGCCACGGCACAGGAGTAATACGGCATAGCTTCCAGATCAAAGTCGGTCAGGGCACGCATCAACTCGGCCGCGTTGGGACCTTGAACGGCCAACAGACTGTATTCGGCCGAGCGATTGTCAAGTTCCGCCCCGTCGATCAGATTCTCCCCAAGCCAGGCGAAGTCCTTGGCGATGTTCGACGCATTGACCACCAGCATGTAGCGATCTTCCAGACGATAGACCAACAAATCATCGACTATGCCGCCATCCGGTTTGGTCATGCAGCTGTATTGAATCTGCCCCGGCTTGAGCGCTGAAACGTCGTTAGTGGTCACCTTCTGCAAGTAATCAAGGGCCTTGCCACCGCGGACATCGATTTCGCCCATGTGAGACAAGTCGAACAGGCCGACATTTTTTCTGACGGCCAGGTGTTCGCCGGTGATCCCTTGGTATTGGACCGGCATGTAGAAGCCGGCGAATTCTACCATTTTGGCCCCGGCAGCTATGTGGAAGTCGTAAAAAGCCGTCTTGACCGGCGATGTGGAATGCGACAACTGTATGTTCCTTGCGATACAGGGTTCGGCCACGTCTTGACCGCTCAAAAAAAGGAGCCTTGGCTCCTTTGTCAATAGCTCATATGATGTTAGGGCTCATGGTCGCCCGTGAAGGGGGTGGCGCCAGTTGCGTCCTACCACCATCACCACGCAGCCTACTATCAGAAAGACTCCACCCGCTACCTCGCGCGGTGTCGGCAGTTGCCCCAGGGCAATCAGGGCGATGAGGACCACAAAGATCGGTTGTATTTGAGATATCACAGCGACTTTGGAGAGCTCCATCCTCTTGAGCGCCAACATATACATCATGCGTGACAGGATCGGGCCGATCAACCCCAGAGCCAGCACACCGGGCCAGACTCGATCCAAACCATCCAGAGTGTAGCCGCCGCCGGCAAAGACCACCCAATAGCCGGCCGCCATAAACATATTGCGCAGATAGGCCAGGGTTATCGGCTCGACATGGCGCATGGCGATTTTTGAGACAAACTCGGTAATACCAAACAAGAGCGCCCCCAGAAGCACCAACCAGAACCCGGCCGAGTATTCGAACCGCAAGGTCAGCTTCATCAGGACGATGCCTATCAGTGACAATACAGCGCCGATGGTCTCGGTCCGCGTGAAGCGTTCTTTCAGAAACAACACTCCCAGGAAGATCACGATCGGGACCTCCAGGCGGTTGACAAACGCCGCCAGGGTCGGATCCATCCGTCGCACCCCTGCCCAGAAAAACCAGATCGCCAGCCAGGAGGTGATTGTAAACAGCGCCAGCCAGAACCATCCCTGACGGGTCAGGATGAAGGTCTTGCGCCATCCCCGGAAAGGCAACCAGCCAATCGTCAAAGCTATCGTGGCCGTGGTGAAAATCATACAGCTCATCACCAGGGCCGAAATCGCTTCGAGATTCCATTTGCCGACCACAGTGGCCAGCCCGGCCCCAAACGACGAGACTACGGCAAAGGCGTACCCGGCCCGGACCGATTTGTCCGCCGCGGCTTCCATCTAAGCGACAATCCTGTATGACATTGGAGCAATGTAGGGGTGGCCGGGAAGAAGTCAAGGGGAGTGAATGTCGCCCCGAGTGGACTGGTAGGTCCGGTTCCGGAGCGAGCAGGCGAACGCAGAAACCCGACCATCAACTTGTCACCGGTCGACCCTTCGCCAGGCTCGGGACAGGCTCCGCTCAGGGTGATAGCAATCATGCGCCGTCAGGCCTCTCTGCCTGACGGCTATGTCAGGCGGATCCTGTGTGGTTGAGCGACTCGCGTCACGTTTTTTTGTGGTAGGGCCGGTCTCGACGAAGTGAGACCTGCTATTGTAGAGGACAATGATATGCCGAAAGTCAATTGGCGGGTCCGATGACGGCTCCGCCCCTGGGCAACATCGTCATTCCTACGCCATGTTCGTCAATCCCACGAAAGCGGGAATCCACTCTTGACTCATTTGGAAGAATGGATCCCTGCTTCCGCAGGGATGACTGGCACGCTGGGCTGAGGGTGGATCATTCGCCTGGGTCCGGAATGGCGGGTCCGAAGACGGCTCCGCCCTACGGGATAACTTGTGAGATCTGCCCATCTGCGTCTCCCCCCTTGAGAGGGGTGGCCGAAGGCCGGGGTGTGTTTAAACACACCCCCAGGCCCCCTCTCGAGAGGGGGAAAAGACAAGCCAAGGTCCGTTTTGGCGGGGAACCCCAGCGCTCTTCACACATCAGTGACCTCTCGAAACCTCGCTTCGCGAGGGCTTCGGGGCAGGGGATCAGACCTACTCTTGCTCCAGGTCAATCAGATCGCGAAGTTCGGCATCGATCAGATCAAGGCCAAAGGAGTGGTCATGACCCCTTAGCATGTGAAGTGTCGGACTCGCGTGGTTGGGGAGAAGTGAGGCCTGCTACTATTCCTATCTTGAAGTTGTTGAGCATCCCCCCGTTAGGTGGACAGGTTAACAAGCAATGGTCAGCTTCTGTTGGTCATGGTATTGATAGTTTCGTTCAAAGTCAATGGGACTGACCCGGCCAATACTTGAATGGCGACGCCAGCCGTTGTAAAAGATCT
>JBDRES010000041.1:0-107854 GCA_043819515.1 bacterium | reverse complement strand
AGATCTTTTACAACGGCTGGCGTCGCCATTCAAGTATTGGCCGGGTCAGTCCCATTGACTTTGAACGAAACTATCAATACCATGACCAACAGAAGCTGACCATTGCTTGTTAACCTGTCCACCTAACGGGGGGATGCTCATCTTCCTTCCTCGATGACAATGTGCGTTCAGAGCGCACAGACTTCAATATAGCGGAACAGCCGGCGGATCTTTTCGCGGAAACAGAAATCTCACTGAGTGACATTAGGGATGCCGTTATCAGTAAGGTGTCTGATTATCTATCCGTATACCTGCGAGAAAACAAGAGAAAGGGAAGAGAGCGGGTTGAAGACTTCGTGTCGAGCAAGGCACCGCGCTATGGCCCAATTCTTGGGAGAATTCCTGAGGACCAGCTATATATTGATCCGGGGATCTCGGATAAGGAACTCGAATTAACTCTGCACAAGAGTCTTGCGGAAATCGAAAGTAAGCTAGTTGCTGATGGGCATGATGTGATGGTGCTTAGGGAAAACGAAGCCTTCTCTGATTACAAAGATCGTCTCAATGTGTATCTGCGAGCAGCATCGGACATCAAGAAATCCGACCTCGCAAGCTATGTCTCCCACAGGAGGGTTATCATAGAGCTCTTGGAGAGGGCACTTCAGGCAGGAGATGATGGGAAGTATGCCCATGAGGAAGTGATTCATGAATTGATCATGCCAATGCGAAAGGACTCAAGCGAGATAATGCCAGATGACTGCAATCTTTGGCTACTCGATGAGCGGTTGGCATTCCATGACTACCTGGCATCAGACAAAACAATTGCCTCAATGCCTATCACCGATTCAGCGGATAAAAACAGGCCGGACATTTGTGCCCTCAACGTTTTTGACAATCCCATTCTCGTGTCAGAAGGGAGCAGTTCGGCTCTTGCATCAATCTCAGTAGTGGAGATAAAGCGCCCAATGAGAAACGATGCCTCGGAGGGCGAGGACAAGGATCCGATTGAACAGGCGCTCGGATATCTTGAACGAATTAGGGAAGGACATGTTACTACGCCAAGGGGGCGCCCCATACCATGTCTGGAGAATATCCCGGGCTTCTGCTACGTGATTTGCGATATTACTCCAAGTGTTCAGAAACGCATCAAAATGCACGATGCAATAAGAACCAGCGATGGGTTTGGCTACTTCTTCTATAAGAAGAGTTACAGTGCGTACGTGGAAGTAATATCGTTCCATGGCCTCGTAGATGCCGCAAAGCGACGGAACAAGGCGTTCTTTGACAAGCTGGGACTTCCGACGACATGATTAGGGTCACAGGCACCCCATGGCGACCTTCATCAATGGCCGATTACGGTCCGAACAGGCACCTCCGGCTAACCTCGCCCGGTCAGCCTGCCAATCCCCAGGATATGAGGCTTTTTATGTCCGATTTCCGGCAGCCGAATCGACTCTGCTTGGGGAACTCAAATCTTTGCATTATTGTTGTTTATTTGCCCTTGACGCCTTGCGTTGCGGAGCTTATTATGTGAATCTTGACTCGACGGGCCCTTAGCTCAGTTGGTTAGAGCAGCTGACTCATAATCAGCGGGTCGCAGGTTCGAGTCCTGCAGGGCCCAGGATGAAGGACCTTTGGAATGTAGGGCAATTAGCTCAGTTGGTTAGAGCGTTCGGTTCACATCCGAGAGGTCACTGGTTCGAATCCAGTATTGCCCAGTTTATTTGACAAATGATACCTTTGCGAACGCACATATCACTCCGGTTAAGTTGTCGAAACCCCAAAGACAACAAAACCTGCGAGAAAGCAAGGATACACATAATCCGGCGCATTCTCTCGAACTACCGAGAGAATGCGTTTTTTGTCTCGATGCCACCGCTAACTGCAACCGCCGAACTGAGGAGATGTTGATGGCCAACGATCTTGAACTGCTTTTGCAATTACAGGTTATCGACTACGATCTCGGGGAACTGGAACGCTCCAAAGAGTACCTGCCCGACATGATGCACAATCTCAAGCGTGAGATTGAAACCGCCAAAAAGAGTTACGAAGAAGCCCGCCAAGAGTTGGAAGAAGGCAAACTGAAGCTGAAAGGCTTCGAGCTGGAACTGGCCACCAAGGAGGGGGAACTCCAGCGGTACCAGCAAAAGATGATGTCGATCAAGACCAACAAGGAATATGACGCCCTGGTGGCCGAAATCGACGCTGTAAAAGAAACCATCTCGAATGCCGAGAGTGTGGCGCTGGAGGTTATCGAGCGGGTCCAGAAGCTCGAAACTGAAATCGTCGACCTGGAAAAAAAGGCGACGGAAATCGAAGCCAAAAACGGGCAGCAACTGCAGGTTCTCCAAAAGAAAATCGACTCCATCGGCGACAAGGTTCACGGCAAAGAAGAAGAACGCACCAGCGTCAGCTCGCAGATCCCTCGCCGCACCCTGTCGACTTATGAACGGGTCCGCAAGGGTAAGGGTGGCACGGCGGTGGTGGTGGTCAAAAAGCGCGCCTGCGGCTCCTGCTACAAGGCTCTGACGCCACAGAAGGTTCAGGAAATCAAGCGCGGCGACCGCATATACACTTGTGAAAACTGCGGTTCACTTTTGTTCTGGAAGGACGATCAATCTAATTAGCAAGGATCTCCGAATCCAAGCTGAGGTCGAGAATTTGGGTCATGACAAGTATACTGAAAGGTGAAGCTCTGACATTTGACGACGTTCTCCTTCTGCCGGCGTACTCCAATGTTCTGCCGCGGCAGGCGGATGTGGCCACTCGTATCTCGCGTGACATCACTCTGAATATCCCTATCGTTTCGTCCGCCATGGACACCGTCACCGAATCCCGTCTGGCTATCGCCCTGGCTCGTCAGGGTGGCATGGGGGTCATTCATAAGAACCTGCCCGTTGAACAGCAGGCGGCCGAAGTCGACAAGGTCAAACGCTCGGAATCGGGCTGGATCGTGGACCCCATCACGTTGCCGCCGGACAAAACAATCGGTGACGCTCTGGCCGTGATGAACAAGTTTTCGATTTCAGGTATCCCTATTACTCAGAACGGCAAGCTGGTGGGTATCCTCACCAATCGTGATCTGCGTTTTCACCGTGATGCGGGGCAGCCGATCAGCGATGTCATGACTCGGGAGAACCTGGTTACGGTCAAGGAAGGCACTGATTTCGACACCGCCAAGGACCTGTTGCACCAGCATCGTATCGAGAAGTTGCTTATTGTCGACGACCAGGGTCGGCTCAAGGGCATGATCACTGTCAAAGATATCGTCAAGCGCATTCAGTATCCGCTGGCCTGTAAGGACTCCAAGGGTCGTCTCCGGGTGGCGGCGGCCGTGGGCGTGGCCGGTGATCTTGACGAACGATCCGAAGCGGCTGTCCGGGCCGGTGCCGACATGCTGTGCGTTGACAGCTCTCACGGTCACAGCCAGGGTGTGATCAACGCCGTTAAACAACTGCGCAAAACTTATCCTGATCTGGCCATAATGGCTGGGAATGTTGCCACCGCTGACGGCACCCAAGCCCTGATCGATGCCGGCGCTGACTGTGTCAAGATCGGCATCGGTCCGGGATCTATTTGTACCACCCGTGTCGTCACCGGCGTCGGGGTACCCCAGGTCACGGCCATTCTGAACGCGGCCGAGGCAGCCAGAAAATCCAACACGCCGCTGATAGCCGACGGCGGCATCCGCTATTCGGGTGACATCGTCAAAGCGCTGGCTTGCGGGGCTCAGGCGGCAATGATCGGCTCTGTCCTGGCGGGCGTGGAAGAATCCCCCGGTGAGACGGTCCTTTTTGAGGGACGCTCGTACAAAGTCTATCGCGGCATGGGTTCCTTGGGAGCCATGAGCCAGGGCAGCAAAGATCGCTATTTCCAGGCCGATGAGGACGAAGCCTCCAAACTGGTGCCGGAAGGGGTCGAAGGACGGACGCCCTTCAAAGGCGCATTGTCCGACACGGTCCACCAACTGGTGGGTGGCCTGAGGTCTGGTATGGGGCTATGCGGCGCTGCGAACCTGGTCGAATTGACCGAGAAGGCTCAGTTTATCCGCATCACCTCGGCCGGCATGTTGGAATCTCACCCACACTCGGTGAGTATTACCAAAGAAGCGCCCAACTATCGGCGTGCCTACTAAACTGATTGTTTGTGTTTTTTGATATATAAACGTTGGCTTTGAAAAGCAGGAGAAACAGTCGCGCTCCAACAGACACCTATGTGTTGATTGAAGTGAGGAAAGTCCGAGCTCCACAGAATCAGGGCGCCCGGTAACGCCGGGGCGGAGTAATCCGACGGAAAGTGCCGCAGAAACTATACCGCCCGCTTGATGCGGGTAAGGGTGAAAACGTGGTGTAAGAGACCACGATCGTCATCAGTAATGAAGGCGATGGGTAAACCCCGCCCGGAGCAAGGCCAAATAGGGGAATGGGGGTTGATTCGCCCCGCTATCATTCTCGGGTGGGCCGCACAGAATGGTCGGGTAACCGATCATCAAGATAAATGACTGTTGTTCGCTCATGGCGGATCACAGAACTCGGCTTACCTCCTGCTTTTCAAGCCTCTGAATTACGGAGGCTTCCATGACCTTGGTCCACCGGACACCACCCGCCCAATGGGTGTTGCCCACCAAACCGGACCTGGAGACCGTGGCCGAGTTGGCTGCTGCCGCCAGGCTGCCTATGTCTGCGGTCAAAATTCTGGTCAACCGCGGTCACGACACTCCTGAGAAAATCCAGGAGTTCTTGGATCCCAAGCTGTCCAATTTGCGTGATCCTTTTGAAATGTACGGCATGCGCCGCGCCGTCGACCGCATCATTAAGGCCTTCTTTGCCAATGAAAAGGTCATCATTTACGGTGACTATGATGTCGACGGCATCACGGCCACGTCACTTTTGTACATGGTCCTCAACAAGCTGGGCGGCCAGGTGTCATACTACCTGCCCAACCGTCTGACCGAAGGATACGGACTTTCCAAGGTCGGGATCGACTTGGCCCACGCTTCCGGTGTCACCCTTATTATTACCGTCGATACCGGCATCACCGCTGTTGCAGAGATTGAGTACGCACGATCGCTGGGGATGGAAGTCATCGTCACCGATCACCACGAGCAGGGTGAGACGGTACCGAATGCCTGTGCCGTGGTCAATCCCAAGCAGAACGACTGCGCATACTCCGATGAACTCTCCGGAGTGGGTGTCGCTTTCAAGGTGGCTCAAGCCATTTATCAGAGTCTCAATCAGGATGAGCGCGAGCTGGAAGAACACCTTGATTTGGTCGCCCTGGGAACGGCTGCCGATATCGTGCCGCTGATTGGAGAGAACCGCGTTTTTACCCACTTTGGCATTCGTCAGATTGCCCGCACTACCAAGCCGGGGCTTAAGTCGCTGACATTTGTGTCGGGGTTGATGGGGAAAGAGATCTCGACCGGCCAGGTGGTGTTTATCCTGGCGCCGCGGATCAATGCGCTGGGGCGGTTGGGTGATGCCGGTGAAGCCATTCGGCTGCTGTCGACGCGTGATGAACGCCAGGCGGCCGAAATCGCCCGCAAGCTCGATGACGAAAATAAGCGCCGCAAGGAAATCGACACGGCCACTTTGCGCGAGGCCCTGGCACAAATCGACGAGCGTGTTGATCTGGACCACGACCGTGCTATCGTGCTGGCCGGAGAGGGTTGGCACCAGGGCGTGATCGGTATCGTGGCCAGTCGTTTGGTAGAGCGGTTCCACCTGCCGACCATCATGATCTCGATCAACGACGGCGAAGGCAAGGGCTCGGCGCGATCGATTCCGGGTTTCCATCTCTGTGAGGCCCTGAAACAGTGCGAGGATCTGCTGATCAAGTACGGCGGCCACAAATACGCCGCCGGGCTGTCGATCAAAGCCGAGAATATCGAGGAATTCCGCGAGCGATTCAAAGAAGTCTCCAGGCAGGACTTGTCAAACGACGATGTCACGGCCAAACTGAATATCGACCTCGAGATCGAGCTGACCGATATTGATGACGCATTTATGCAGGCGCTGGAGTCGTTTGCACCTTTCGGTCCTATGAATATGCGACCGGTATTCCTGACCCGCAACTGCGAGGTGGCCGGACAACCGTACACAGTCGGCAAAAACCATCTCAAGATGCGGGTCCGCAAAGGCGACGCTGTCTTTGATCTGATCGGTTTTGGGTTTGGCGACTGGGCCCGCCAGATTTCGGCCGATGGCTGCTTGATCGATATTGTCTACGTAGTAGAATACAACACCTGGAATGACGTCACTCGTAAACAGATCAGGCTCAAAGACCTGAAGCTGACGGCCAGTTGTGTCCCGACGACCTAGGCGGCCTGCCGCCACGGAAGCGACTAATGGATCTTGTCCAGCGACTGTACCAAGGTGATATCAGGGCGTTGTCACGCCTGATCAGCCGGATTGAAGACCGCCAGGAGGGCTTCCGAACCGTCCTGGGCGAGCTGTATAAGCGGGCCGGCCACGCCCTGAGGATCGGTGTTACCGGTCCCCCCGGGGCAGGCAAGTCGACTCTCGTAAATTGCCTGGCGCATCACTATCTGGATCGAGACAAACGCGTCGGTATTATCGCCGTCGATCCAACCTCCCCATTCACCGGCGGCGCCTTGTTGGGCGACCGTGTTCGCATGCACGAGTTTCCGACCGGGGGGCAGGTCTATTTCCGGTCCATGGCATCGCGCGGCGCCAGCGGCGGCTTATCCGAGGCCACCAACAATGTCACCGTCGCCCTCGATGCCTTTGGTTTTGATACTACTCTCATAGAAACGGTCGGGGTGGGTCAGATCGAACTTGATATCATCGATGCCTGCGATGTTGTCGTGGTCGCAGTGGTGCCGGAATCGGGCGATGCCGTCCAGACTATGAAGGCCGGCCTGATGGAGATTGCCGATGTCATGGTCGTGAACAAATCCGATCGTCCGGGAGCCGAAAGCGTGGTGGCTGAACTCAGGCAGGCCCTGCGCCTGAGAAAGGCCGGGCCCGATCAATGGAAAGTGCCGGTGGTAGGCACCGAGGCCACCAACGGCAAGGGGATCGACAAACTGACCGAGCATATCGACAAGTTTGTAGAACACCAAAAGCAAACCGGGGCCTTCGACATTCACCGCCGCCGGCGCGTTAGACGTATGATCCTCAACATTCTCTCGGCTCGTTTCCGCAAGGAATTCCTGGCCCGGCTCAGTGGGCAAATCGATTTTGATGCCATCATCGACGACATTCATCAGGGTCGGTCCGATCCCTACCTCAAGGCCGACGAGCTTTTTGAACGCTTCGCCTCACGGTGAGGGCCTGACTGATTTGGAAGAACTGCGTCGACCGCATCTTCATGGGAGTTCCTCCTGTTGCCAAAGCCGGTGACATTATGCCCCTGCATTTCCAGACTAATATCATTCAACGTCGATTACGCAGTTGTCGTATAATGGGTTAACTGTGTGGCCGGACGAGTGAAATGGGCACCCGCAGCTTGCTTTTCAAGCCGGGGTTGGTTATTTTAGAGGCTGTTTCAGATCGGAGATAATACTGTGTACCAGAAAGAGTTGATAGACAAGTTGCGCGGCGGACTGACTACCTGGGATGAAACCGCCAACAAAACCCGCTCTCGCAAATCAAAACCCCGCTTTTTCACCGTGTCCGGTGTCGATATCGACGAGCTCTACACGCCCGATTCGATAGCGGGTGGCGACAACGCCCAATACTATTGGGACCACATCGGCCTGCCGGGCGAGTTTCCCTACACGCGCGGACCCCATCACACTATGTATCGAACGCGCTTATGGACCATGCGCCAGTTTGCCGGGATGGGCACACCCAGGCAGACCAATGAACGCTTCCACTTCCTGCTCAAGGCCGGCAGTACCGGCCTGTCGACAGCTTTTGACCTGCCGACCCTGATGGGCTACGATTCCGACCACCCGCGCTCGCTGGGTGAGGTGGGCAAGTGCGGCGTGGCGGTTGATACCCTGGCCGACATGGAGATCATCTTTGACGGCATCAAGCTGGATCAGGTGTCCACTTCGATGACGATCAATTCCCCGGCCTCGATGCTTTTGGCCATGTATCTTTGTGTCGCTGAGAAGCAGGGGGTGCCCTTTGATCAGGTGCGCGGCACGCTGCAGAACGACATCCTCAAAGAGTACATCGCCCAGAAGGAATTTATCTATCCGCCCAAGCCATCGATACGATTGATTGTCGACCTGATCGACTACTGCACGCGCGAGGTGCCGCAGTGGAACACGATCTCAATCTCCGGTTATCATATTCGTGAGGCCGGCGCT
Source organism: bacterium (assembly GCA_043819515.1). Lineage (GTDB taxonomy): Bacteria > Zixibacteria > MSB-5A5 > GN15 > FEB-12 > DAOSXA01. The sequence continues at coordinate 99,594 of JBDRES010000041.1, read as the reverse complement.
ACGGCGGTCCAGGAACTGGCCTTCACGCTGGCGGATGGATTTCAGTATATCGAATCATGTATCGCCGACGGCCAGAATGTTGACGACTTCGCACCGAGGCTGTCGTTCTTTTTTAATGCCCATAGCGACTTCTTTGAAGAGATCGCCAAGTATCGCGCCGCGCGGCGGATTTACGCCAAACGGATGCGTGACAAGTACGGTGCCAAGGACCCGCGCAGTTGGCTCCTGCGTTTCCATACACAGACGGCCGGATGCTCCCTGACGGCGCAACAACCGGAAAACAACATCATTCGCGTGGCGCTGCAGGCCATGTCCGGGGTGCTGGGTGGCACGCAGTCACTGCATACCAACTCCATGGATGAAACCCTGGCGTTGCCCTCGGAAAAGGCGGTCAAGATCGCCCTGCGCACGCAGCAAATTATCGCCCACGAATCGGGGGTGATCAATACGGTCGACCCCCTGGCCGGATCCTATTTTATCGAGTCACTGACCGACAAAATGGAAGTCGAGGCCGAGAGGTATTTCCAGGAGATCGAACGTCGCGGCGGCATGATCGAGTGTATCGAAGAAGGTTTCCCGCAGCGCGAGATCGCCAAGGCGGCCTACGCTTTCCAGCGGGAAATCGAGACCGACGAGCGAGTAATTGTCGGTGTCAATGGCTATGTCGAGCACGACGAAGTGGTCGACATCCCGATGCTCTATATCGACCGCCAGGTGGAGACAGACCAAACCGCCTTTGTACAAAAAATCCGCGCCGAGCGCGATAACGATGCCGTACAGGCCACGCTGGCCAGGTTACGCCAGGTTGCCCGCGGCGACGGCAATACCTTTGAAGCGATTCTCGACTGTTGCCGGGTCTATGCCACTCTGGGTGAGATGTGTGATCTGCTGCGTGAGGAGTGGGGCGAATATGTCGAACCCCCGTCGGCGATGGTAGCGTCGTAGAGGGAATTAGTCAGATCAGAAACTTAACGCACGATGCGATATCACAAATATGGCAGAAAAAATTAGAGTACTACTGGCTAAGCCGGGACTGGACGGCCACGACCGAGGAATCAAAGTCATCGCCGCCGCCTTTCGCGACGCCGGCTTTGAAGTGATCTACACCGGTCTGCGTCAGACCCCACAGATGATTGTCGATGCCGCCGTTCAGGAGGATGTTGACGCTATCGGCGTCTCCATCCTGTCGGGGGCGCATATGACGCTTTTCCCGGCCATCCTGGATGAGATGAAAAAGCAGAAGGCCGACGATATCATTTTGTTTGGCGGCGGCATCATCCCTGACCGGGAGAAGACCGAACTGGAGGAGCTCGGGGTGGCGAAGATTTTCACTCCCGGGGCACCGACGGAAGAGGCGATCACGTTTTTGAAAGAGGCGGTGGCCGCGAAGGCGTCGTGATGGCTGGTCACGCGGCCGGTAAGAATGGATTCCCGCTTGGGCGGGAATGACGAGAGAGTGTGTCTTTGCACAAGATAGTAGCGACTGTCTTGTAGGTCGGGTTCCGGAGTGAGCGCAGCGAACGAAGAAACCCGACACTGGACGGCACAAGCTGTCGGGCCGAGACACCCGACAGCACGGTGTGTGTCACCCTGAGCGGGGTCGAAGGGTGACAGTTGATGACGAGGACAAGGAAGAGTATACATATTAAATGAAACACGCTTAGCGTGCGGAGAAACAATGGGCAAGAACATTGACGAAAGACAACAGGCTGTCCGTGATGAAGTAAAGGCGTTTGCGGACAAACATATCTACCCGGTCAGCGATGAACTCGATCGCATGGCGGAACCACGCCGGTTTCCGACCGACCTTTACAAGAAAATCGGAGCCGCCGGTTTCATCGGCTATGCCATGCCGGCCGAGTTTGGTGGCGGTGGCAAGTCGCACCTGGAGTATATCACTCTGGTTGAGGAACTATGCTACCACGATGCCGGCATCGGTCTTCTGTGCGCTGTCGGCGAATTGGCCACACACCCGATCCTGAATTTCGGCAGTGACGCTCTCAAAGCCAAGTACGCCAAAGACTGCGCCACCGGTAAGATCATTCCGGCTTTTGTTTTGACCGAACCCAACGCCGGGTCCGATGCCGCCAATCAGCTGACGGAGGCCGAGGAGACTGACCACGGATTTGTCCTAAACGGGGAGAAGATATTTATCATGCATGGCGATGTGGCCGACATCGGTGTGGTTTTTTGCAAGGTCAAGGACAAGCCCAAGCTTTCGGCCATCATTGTTGAGTCTGATCAGCCGGGGTGGGAAGCCCGCACGCTCAAGCACAAGATGGGAATGCGCGCCGCCACCACCGGTGGCATTTTCCTCAAGAATGTCAAGGCGCCCAAGGAGAATCTGCTGGGTGAATTCGGCAAGGGTTTCCGTTACGCGATGACGACCCTCGATTCCGCTCGTGTGGGCGTCGCGGCCCAAGGAGTGGGTATCGCCCAGCGGGCGCTGGATGAAACGGTTGCCTATGCCAAAAAACGGCACCAGTTTGGCGCGCCGATTGCAAAATTGCAGGCGATTCAATGGATGATCGCCGATATGGCTACGCGTCTGGAAGCGGCCCGCGGTTTGTGTTACAAGACGGCCCAGATGCAGGATCGCGGTGAACACTTCAGCAAAGAGGCCGCCATGGCCAAGTTGTTCTGCAGTGAAACGGCCAACTTCTGTGTCGACCGGGCCATGCAGGTGCACGGCGGTTACGGCTACATCGGCGAATTCTCGGTGATCGAAAAGCTGTACCGAGATCAACGTGTGCTGGAAATCTACGAGGGCACTTCGGAAGTGCAGCGCCTAGTGATCGCCGGTAATGTCATCGGACGCTGATGAAATTTGGCGAGTTTGAAATACACACCTTCGTCGAGCAGCATTTCCGGCTCGACGGGGGCTCTCTCTTCGGGGTGATTCCCAAGTCGATCTGGGAGAAACTCATCCCGGCCGACGAGGGCAACCTGGTACCGATGGTCAACAACCTCTTTGTTCTCAAAGCCCACGGTATGACTTTTTTGTTTGATACCGGCCTGGGTGATGCGCTGACCGATCGGGAGAAGAAGATCTACGGTGCCCCGGGCGCGACGAATATCGAGTCCGGCCTGGCCCGGATCGGGCTGAGTCCTGATGACATCGACGTTGTCCTGCTTACTCACCTGCACACCGATCACTCAGGTGGTGCCGTTAAACTGGTCGATGATAAACCGGTCCCCCGTTTTCCGAACGCTACTTACTACATGAGCGAAGAAGAATGGGACATTGCCAAGAATCCTGACGAGCGCACCGGGGCGGTCTATTCGCCGGTGCGACTAAAGGCGCTGCACGAGTCCGGGCAGGTTCAATTTGTCAATGGCGACGGTGAGCTGTTTCCAGGAATCAGAACGCTTTTTACGGGTGGCCACACCGCCGGTCACTATGCCATTGAGATCACCTCGGGTAGCGCCGCGGTGTTTTATTATGCCGACATTTTCTGCGCGACAGCGCACCTGCGGGTGCCCTATGTGCCCGGCGCCGATCTCTTTCCCAGCCAGACCATGGAGTTGAAGCGTCGCACGCTGCCGCGCGTGATCAATCATGATGTTGTCATGGCCTTTGATCACGATACCGTAACGCCGCTGGCCCGTGTGCGCCAGGAGAACGGCCATATGATCGTAGAAGCAGTGGAGGCTTGAGAATGGACTCCCGCCTGAGCGGGAATGACGAGAGTGTGTGTTTTTGCACAAGATCGTAGGTCGGGTTCCGGAGTGAGCGTAGCGAACGAAGAAACCCGACACCGGACGGCAAAAGCTGTCGGGCCGAGACACCCGACAGCACGCTGTGTGTCTTTGCACAAGCTGTCGGGCCGAGACACCCGACAGCACGGTGTGTGTCACCCTGAGCGGGGTCGAAGGGTGACGTGTAAAAAGAACGAAGTCGGCTCATGGCCGCGAAGAAGCCCGAAGTCAATAAAGAAGGACATCATCCTTGTCACTTGAAGAAAAACTGGATCAACTTGAGAAGATGCGCGCCCAGGCCCGCCTCGGTGGTGGCCAGGCCCGCATTGAGGCGCAACACAAAAAAGGCAAACTGACCGCCCGGGAACGCATCGAGCTCCTGGTCGACCCCAACTCTTTCGAGGAGTTTGACATGTTTGTCACTCACCGGTCGCATGACTTTGGCTTGGAAAAGCAAAAGTATCTCGGCGATGGTGTGGTAACCGGCTGTGCCAAAGTCGGCGGCCGGATGGTGTTTCTCTTCAGCCAGGATTTTACGGTTTTTGGCGGCTCGCTTTCCGAGGCTCACGCTGAGAAAATCTGTAAGATCATGAAGATGGCCATGAAAGTCGGCGCGCCGGTGATCGGCCTCAATGATTCCGGTGGCGCGCGGATCCAGGAGGGGGTCGTGTCGCTGGGTGGCTATGCCGACATTTTTCTTCTGAATACACTGGCCTCCGGGGTAGTGCCGCAGATATCGGTGATCCTCGGACCGTGTGCCGGCGGGGCCGTTTACAGTCCGGCTATTACCGATTTTATTCTGATGACCAAAGGCACTTCGTATATGTTTGTCACCGGCCCCAACGTGGTCAAGACAGTCACCCACGAAGAAGTCACCTCGGAGGAGCTGGGTGGCGCTATGACCCATGCCGCCAAATCAGGTGTGGCGCACTTTGCGTGCGAAAACGAAGCGGACGCTATCGCCAAGCTCAGACGGTTGCTTTCGTATTTGCCGCAAAACAATTGCGAGGATGCCCCTTGGGAAGACAATGACGACGCGCCTGATCGCGAGGAAGAGAAGCTCAACAGTATTGTTCCCGACAATGCCAATCATCCTTACGACATCAAAGACGCCATCAACCTGATCGTCGACAAGGGTTCGTTTTTTGAAGTTCACGAGGAGTTTGCTCAGAGCATTGTAGTCGGTTTTGCCCGGCTGGGCGGTCGCTCGATAGGTATCATCGCCAATCAGCCGGCGGTGCTGGCCGGAGTGCTGTCGATTGAATCATCAATCAAGGGCGCGCGGTTCATTCGGTTCTGCGACGCTTTCAATATCCCCATTCTGACCTTCGAGGATGTCCCCGGATTCCTGCCCGGCGTGGACCAGGAACATCGCGGGATAATCCGCAACGGCGCCAAACTTCTATACGCCTACTGCGAAGCGACCGTACCCAAAGTCACCTTGATTACACGCAAGGCCTACGGCGGCGCCTACGATGTTATGAATTCCAAACACGTCCGAGGCGATATCAACTACGCCTGGCCCTCGGCCGAGATCGCGGTCATGGGCCCCAAAGGGGCCGTGGAGATTATCCACAAGAAAGACATTGCCGCCGCCAAAGACCCCGAAGCCGAAGCACAGAAGAAGACCGACGAGTTCCGTGACATGTTTGCCAATCCGTACATAGCGGCGGCGCGCGGGTATCTTGATGATGTGATCGAACCCAAGACAACCCGGCCGCGCTTGATCCGGGCGTTTGAGATGCTCGAGACGAAGAAAGACCAGAACCCACTCAAAAAACACGGCAACATCCCGTTGTAGATGTTTCGAAGTTACCGCCCATGACCACCAAGAAAATCACAAAGATCCTTATTGCCAATCGTGGCGAGATCGCCGTGCGTATCATTCGCGCCTGTCGCGATCTTGGGATTGTTTCGGCGGCGATCTATTCCGATGCCGATCGTGCTGCCTACCATGTTCGGCTGGCCGACGAAGCCTATCATATCGGACCGTCGCCGTCGAGCGAGAGTTACCTGGTCCATGACAAGATTATCGCTGCGGCCAAAGAGGCCGGAGCCGACGCTATTCATCCCGGCTATGGCTTTGTTTCGGAGAATGCCGAGTTCGCTCAGCGCTGTGCCGACGAGGGCATCATTTTCATCGGACCGAGGCCTGAGACCATAGCGCTGTTGGGGGACAAGCTGCAGGCCCGCGCCGCGGCCCTTGAGGCAGGGCTGCCGGTTGTTCCGGGAGCGACCATCGATGGCGACTCCACGGCGGAAGCCATCAAGAAGGCCGATGCCATCGGTTACCCGGTCCTTATCAAAGCGGCCGCCGGCGGAGGCGGCAAGGGAATGCGAGTCGTCGAGAGTCCCGATCAGTTTGAGGAGGCGCTGCAGAGGGCCTCATCGGAGGCAAAATCGGCCTTTGGTGATAGCCGGGTGTTTATCGAGCGCTACCTGTCGCGACCCCGACACATCGAGATCCAGATTCTGTGCGACCAACATGGTCATGCCATTCATCTTGGCGAGCGCGAGTGCTCGATTCAGCGACGTCATCAAAAGGTCATCGAAGAATCCCCCTCGGCGGTGGTGACGCCGGAACTGCGGGAAGAGATGGGCGCCGCCGCCGTCAACATCGCCATGAAGACCGGCTATGTCGGCGCCGGGACGGTTGAGTTCATGGTGGCGCCGGATTTGTCTTTCTATTTTCTCGAAGTGAACACTCGTCTGCAGGTCGAGCATCCCGTGACCGAAATGGTCACCGGTATCGACCTGGTAAAAGAACAGATCGCTATCGCCGAAAACCAACCGCTGCCTTTCGCCCAGTCTGATATCCGGCAGCGCGGTCATGCCATTGAGTGTCGCATCTACGCCGAGGATCCGGAGCAGGGTTTTGTCCCTTCGACCGGTAAATTGAAAAATTACCGTATCCCGGCCGGACCGGGCGTGCGCATTGATTCCGGGGTGGTTATCTATAACGAGATACCGATCCATTATGACCCCATGATCGCCAAACTGGTGGTCTGGGGATCGTCGCGCCTCGAAGCCATCGGGCGCACCAAACGTGCCCTCGATGAATACCGCGTAGCCGGAGTCAGCACTACCATTGCGTTCCACCGTGTGATTATGGACAATCCGAAATTTGTGGCCGGCGACTTGTCCACCCGGTTTTTGAGCGAAGAGTATCCCGACAACAAGTATTTCCATCTCGACGAGCAGACTCGCCGCACCGCTGCCATCGCGGCCGCTATCGATAAGTTTGCTTATCAGCGACGGATAGCGGTAGGCAGTTCCGGTGGCACCGGCCGCGATTGCGGATGGAAAGACTATCATCGAAAGCGCGGTCTGCAATCTTTCGGGGGAAGTCGCTGATGGCCAAATACCTCGTCACTGTCGATGGGCATGAGTACGATATCGAAGTCGACTATCGCCAGAGCGGATACAAGCTCACCGTCAACGGTGCCCCGGTAGAGGTGGTGAGCAACGACCTTGGCGGCACCCGCTCGCAGCTCCTGGTCGACAATCGCTCGTTCGAGGTGGACGTCCGTGCAGACGGACGGGTTGGCGAGCGCACGGTATTTATGCTGGGCATCGAAATCCCGGCCATAATCGAAGATTACAACCTGGCCCGGATGCGCAAGACGGCCGGTATGTCGGCCGGCCCGACCGTGGATAGACAGTTTCGCGCCCCGATGCCGGGCATGGTGCTTGAGGTCAAGGTGAGCGCGGGCGACCAGGTCAAGAAGGGCGCCCCCATGATGATCATTGAGGCCATGAAAATGGAAAACGTCATTAAGGCCCCGGCCAATGCCACTATCGCCAAAGTCGTTGTGGACAAGGGCCGGTCGGTTGAGAAAAACGACGTGCTGATCGAGTTTGATTTGTGAGCAGCGAGAAGAAGTACACAACCTCGGGCATAGAACTTCCCGTAACCCTCACCGGGGACGAGGCGACCTCAGAAGACCGGCAAGGCCGGTGTGGGGCGGGGGAGTATCCCTACACGCGCGGCGTCTACCCCGACATGTATCGCGGGCGTATGTGGACCATGCGCCAGTATGCCGGTTTTGGCACCGCCGCGGAAACCAATCGGCGGTTCAAGTATCTGCTTGAGAAGGGTCAAACCGGCCTGAGTGTTGCCTTTGATCTGGCTACCCAAATCGGTTATGACTCCGATCATTCGATGGCGCGCGGCGAAGTCGGCCGGACCGGAGTGGCTATCGATTCCTTGGCCGACATGGAGCTTCTATTCGACGGCATCCCCCTTGACAAAGTGTCCACTTCGATGACCATCAACTCGACGGCGGTCATACTCCTGGCTATGTATATCGCGGTCGGTCGCAAGCAGGGTGTCGCCCGGGACAAGTTGATGGGGACTATCCAGAACGATATCCTGAAAGAGTTCATCGCCCGCGGCACCTATATCTTTCCGCCCGCTCCGTCGATGCGGATCATCACCGATATCTTTGCTTATGCCGGTGAGCATTTGCCGCGCTACAATACGATTTCTATCTCGGGCTACCATATCCGCGAGGCCGGTTCGACAGCCGCTCAGGAAGTTGCCTTTACGCTCGCCGACGCCATCGCCTATTGTGAGGCGGCCATTAAGGCCGGGCTTAAAATCGATGATTTTGCTCCTCGTTTATCATTTTTCTTTGCCGCTCACAACGATCTTCTGGAGGAGGTGGCCAAATTCCGGGCCGCCCGGAAGATCTGGGCAACGATCGTCAAGGAGCACTTTGGCGCCACCAATCCCAAAGCGCTGCTTCTGCGTTTTCATGCCCAGACCGGCGGCAGCACCTTGACTGCCCAGCAACCTGAAAACAACATTGTCCGCACTGCCATCGAAGCTCTGGCGGCCGTGTTGGGGGGAACACAGTCGCTGCATACCAACGCCTTTGATGAGGCCCTGGCGTTGCCGACGGAGAAATCGGCCGAAATCGCCTTACGTACGCAGCAGGTGATCGCCTATGAATCGGGTGTGACCAATACGGTCGATCCCCTGGCCGGATCATATGCTGTCGAATACCTGACCTCCCAGCTGGAGGAACGAATTCGCTCGCTGATGGACAAAATTGTTGATCGGGGAGGTTCGGTGCGCTGTATCGAGTCCGGCTGGTTCCAAACTGAGATTGCGCGCTCGGCCTACGAGCACCAGAGGCACATCGAAGCAGGAGAGACGGTCATAGTAGGCGTCAATCGCTTTCAATCGGAGCAGGCTGATATCCCGCAGATTCTAAAAGTTGATGCCGCTCTTGAGGCGGCGCAGATTGCCTCTTTGTCCAGGCTGAAATCCGGTCGAGATCAAGCGCGGGTGGATTCTCATCTTGAGAGCATCCGCCGGGCGGCCCGCGGACCGGATAATTTGGTGCCGCCCATTATTAGCGCTGTCGAAGATTATGTCACCGTCGGAGAGATTTCAGATGTGCTGCGCGCTGAGTGGGGCGAGTTTCGCGAGGGTACGTAATCACCACGTACGCCGCGAGCAGTCGACAGTAACGTGTAAACAATTTGATTGACACCGACCGCGCTCCCTGGGATTATGCGACAGGTGCCAACTGTGATTACTTGGAGAAGGAATTATGTTTAGATGTGCTGCTATGGTAACTGCGATCGCAGTCATGTTTATGTCGGTGCTGTTGACCGGCTGTGGAAGTAAGGAGGCTGATGAAAAAGCGGCGGCGATCACCACTGCGGTAACAGCCCCGCCTGCTCCCGCTCGTGAAGTCGATTTCAGCAAATACGGCGAGCACGCCGCCGATGCCCAGGAAATCTATGCCGTCATTGTTGATGTAATCGAACGCCTGCGCTATGACGACAAGACCGGTCTGTACGAAAACGAGTTTGAATATTTCCGCAATGAAAAGACATTCGACGACTATCTCTTGCACGGCGAGGTGACCTGGGCCAACGCCGACAGTCTTGACCACGTTGTTGTTAAGGATATAACGTTTTTCGACCGAGACTCGGCCTGGATTGAAGCCGATTTTATGATGCAAAGGGCGACCGGAGGGTTAGCGGCTTCACCCATTCGACTGCCGGCCTATTATCATCAGGGTCGTTGGATAAAGCCGTATATGTCGCGCATGAGTCTTCAGCTCGAATTCGAAGAGAAGATTCGCCAGGCCGACCAAGATGCCGGCGAAGACTGGTAACATGATTCCAGGACTGGTTTCGCACATAGGCGTTGCCGTGGCCGATCTCGATCAGGCGATTGCCCGCTATCGCCTGATCACCGGTTCGGAGCCGGTCGTCCATGACGTGCCCGATCAGAAAGTGCGGGTGGCCATGTTCTCGCGCGGTGACAATGCTAACGGGTCCAGGATCGAACTGGTCGCGGCCACTGAGGAGTCCAGCCCAATCGCCCGCTATTTGGCCAAACATGGTGAGGGTCTGCATCACATTTGCATCTACGTGGCCGACCTGGAGGCGAAACTGACTGAACTGGAAGATGCCGGTATGCAGTTAATTGATCGCAGGCCCCGCATCGGCGCCGATGGTCACCGCATCGCTTTTGTGCACCCGGCCGGTGCCAACGGCGTCCTGCTGGAATTGGAAGAAATGACTAGCTGACCGGATCGATCCGGCGCGGTCTCGAACAACGGCTGCACACCTGGCGATCCAGATCATTGGCCTGTCCGCATCGGCATAACCATTGCCGCACCCATCGCGAGCTGTCCACCGGCCGCCGGCGACGGCGCCACTGCAGGACAATCACCAGCACCAGGATCAGCGGCAGCGACAGCCAGAGCAGACCATAACTGTTGTCGGCCCCGGCAAAGGGATTGTTCTCGGTCGGCCCCCGATACATGAAGCCGTCCTGGATCATCTCCATTTCGTTGCCAAACATAACCATGGCGTCAAGCGAGGCCCGCCCCCACAGAGTATAAAGAAGCTGATAACCGTCCGGGTGCCGCATCAGAATCCCTATCAGGCGATGACGCAGAGTCGTAAAGCCGATATCGTCAGCCGTCTCAAACTCCAACGCAAACGATACCTGGTAGCCGCCACCGTAGCCGGTGTTGCTGATCAGGCGCGCCTGCGGTAGATCCAGGATAGCGTTTTGGATCACGCTATCGACGGAAGTGCGAAACTCCTGGCTGTTGTGGATGGCGTACTCGGCCTCTATGACCGAGCGGAAAATCTTGATCTCGGCGTCGTGGTCCGGAGTTGTCAGCAGATAGGGGTATTCCGAGCTCTGCTTGACCATCCAGTTTTCGGTGATGGGCAAAAGGACGTCATCACCCAACTGAATCAGATCGCCGGCCGACACAACCGGCGAAGCGAAGAAAAGCAGCAGCCCCAGGGTCCAGGCGATAGGGTAGGTCATGTTTATTGTATCGGAAAACGGTGGTCGGCCGCCAACACTCTCTTTATGATCGCTACTATTAGCCGCTAACTGCCTGATTGTCAGCGAACCGTATTTGCAAACCGGCTCCCCGAGCATGGCTTCGAACTGATTCCGGAAAACCAGTGGATCTCAGCCGCGGAATCAAACCGGGACGGCTGCCCGTCGGTTCAATGGCCGGTCTTTCGTTTGGCACTAAACAGCATCGATACGCCCAGGGCAATTACCGCCACCGGCCAGAAATAATCCCAGGCATCTCCGGTTATGATCCCCATCCGATCCAGGAGCATCAACAGCCCCAATATCAAGAGCATTGAACCTACAAACATCTAATCATCCTCCACAATGATCCTATTTGTCCCTGCCGGTCTTAGAGTCACGCGAAAACCGACGGCTGTCGCCTCTCGTAATCGAGTCGCTACCGGACCTGCTTCAGGCGACTGACCACCACCGCCGCCACTCCCTCCAGCATCTGTTGGTCCTGAGGCGAGAAAAACGAGGGTTGATCCGAGTCGATATCTATCTCGCCCAAGCATTCATCACCATCCATGAGCGGCACCACGATCTCTGCTCGGGTCGACACCGAACAAGCCAAAAAGCGGGGATCGGTCAAGACATCATCGACTCTGATAGTCTTTTGCGACGTGGCTGCGGCGCCGCATATGCCGCGGTTGAGCTCGATTTTGGTATGTTCCGTTTTGGGCCCTACATACGGTCCGACTTCCAGGTGCTTGCCGCGCATGATATAGAAGCCGGTCCAGTTGAATCCGTCGGAAAAAGCATCAATCAGCTCGGCGGCAGTCCGCAAAACATCTGACTCGTTGTCAAGGGCCGCAATAGCGATCCTGATATTGTCCACCAATTGGGAGCGCTCGGAATCCATCAAAGTCGTTTCCTTATTTCTTGCAGATTTTCCGTGGGAGTTTCGGGGGGGATGGCGCACCCGGGTCCGATTATCAGTCGTGCGGGACTGTGTTGGGTCTTGAGCTTCTCAATCTGAAAGCCTGTTTCCTGGCTGGTGGCGTGCCGGAGCCACCCTTCCTGGTCGGCGCCACCTACCATAGCCATGTTGCTCACCACTTCGTCGGCCCGGTCCAGCGGCAGATTGGTCGGATCGCAACTGTCCCAGTTGAGCATTTGCGCGTGATAATCGTGCCCCGGCAGCTGGGTCAGGTAGTTGTTTGACGAGCACACGTGCAGCAGATTGATGGCCCCATCCTGAGTTGCCTGGGCCACCTTCAGATCATAGGGGAGACCAAACTCCTGATACTCCTCCCAGGTCAACATGTCCGACGAGGCCCACTGGGTGGTGGCGTAGAAGATGCCGTCGGCGCCGGCGTTACGTAGTTCAACAACGAACTGCATGAAAGTCTCGGTAATGCCCTCCAGGGCGGTGTGCACAGCCTTCGGCGATCTCTTGATATGTTCGATCAGCGTTTGCCGATCAGCCACCAAGCGACCGGCGATGGCCAGCGGCGTGAAGACCGTCATGAGAATGGGCACTTCCGTTCCCAGACCTTTGCGAACCAACGACACCACCCGCAAATGCTCAGCCAGCGCCGGCGACTCCATATTCAGAGGTTCGATTTTCGCCCAGTCGCCGACCTGACTCACCGGAAAGTTCGATTTGGCGTGTTTTGTGAATTCTTTATGGGAGTAATCCAGATGAACACCCCAGTCCTCGACATGATAATCGGCGCGGGGATTGATCTTGACAAAATCCCAATCAAAAAACTTCTGAAAGTCGATCATGGCCTCGGCCGTGCCCCGGGCATGGTGTTCCCGATGGAAAAAGTGACGCCAGAATGAGGCCGCAAAACGGTCCGGAGTCTCATTGGCAAAAATAGTCTGTAGCCGATCTCTGTGATTGAGCTTTTCCATGGGTCGCTGCTTTCGGGATGGTGGCCCGGCGGGGCCGTATGCATCTCCTTTTACATTCCCAACGTCAAGGCGGCGTATGAGTTCCATAGATCCTACGACGCCCCGATGGCCTCGGTTGCCGCTGGTCTCAATATAGCCGTCGACCCGGCCGGGTCAATCTCTGATTGAAACGGCGCGGATTTGCCGTCAACTCTTTAAGACTCGGCCCCAGATGCCGAAAACAAAGGAAAGGACCGGTTTCAATATAACCCGCCGGGAAAGATCACCTATGCTGACGGCCAAGGACTCACCAAAGATTCTGGTAATCGACGATGAAGAATCGATGTGCAATTTTATGGAGATCATGCTGGTCAAGGAAGGCTACGAAGTCGACACTACCGAATCGGGACGCGAGGGGATTGAATGCCTGAAACGCCAGAATTATGATCTGGTCATTACCGATCTCAACATGCCCGAAATTAGCGGCATTGAGGTCCTCAAGGAGATTCGATCATTCAAAGAAGGTCAGGATCTGATCGTCATGACCGCCTATGCCTCGGTCGACAGTGCCATCGAGGCTATGAAAGAGGGGGCCGCAGACTACATTACCAAACCGTTCAAAGTCGATGAAATCAAGCTGGTCATCGCTCGTCTGGTGGATCAGCGGAAACTCCGTCAGGAAAACACCGAACTCCGCCGTCAACTGAAGGACGAATGCAGTTTTGACAATTTCATAGGTACCTCCGATGCCTGTGTTCGGCTGAAACAAATGGCCAAGCGAATCGCCGGATCGGACTCGACGGCTCTCATCCGCGGCGAGTCGGGGACGGGTAAAGATCTTATTGCCCGGGCAATCCACCACCATTCACCCCGATCCAGCGGCCCCTTTGTGACCATCAACTGCGGCGCCCTGCCGGAAAACCTCTTGGAATCGGAACTCTTCGGCCACCGCCGTGGCGCTTTTACCGGGGCGGTAAAAGACAAAATCGGTCTGTTTCAAACAGCCGATCAAGGGACTTTCTTCCTCGATGAAGTGGGCACCACCTCGCCGGCCATTCAGGTGAAGCTCCTGCGAGTGCTTGAAGATAAGCGGATCACCCCGGTCGGCGACACCAAACCGATTGAGGTGGACGTCCGCCTGATTGCCGCCACCAACTCCGACCTGGAAGAGGATGTCAAGGCCGGGTGCTTTCGCTCCGATTTATTTTATCGTCTCAATGTAATCCCGCTGCTTATTCCACCGCTGAGGGAACGGGTTGAAGATATCCCGCTGTTGGTGGAGCACTTTGTAGCCGGATTCAGTGCCAAATCAGGTGAGAAACCGAAGTCGATAAGTCCGGCCGCTATGCAGATGCTGGCCGACTACCACTGGCCGGGCAATGTTAGGGAGCTGGAGAACACAATTGAGCGGGCCGTGCTGCTCAATCGATCCGACACCCTGACGCCGGACGATTTCTCGGAGCGTCTTTGCGCCGAGCGCCCAGTTTCGCTGGTGCAAACTCAGGATCCCTCGACGCCTACCCTGCAATCAATTGAGAAGGCCTACATCCACTTTGTGATGAGTCAGACCGATGGCAACAAAGCCGCGGCCGCCCGGGTTCTCGGCATCGATGCCTCGACCCTGTACCGCAAGTTACAGCGATATGACCTGACCGATCTGACGATACTCGGGGCCGACCAGTCTCAACGTAACCCAAAATCATAAGGCTGAACCCAGGCTGGTTTCCGGCCGAAGCGCCCACTACCGCCCATGGCCGTCGGGGTAACAAACGCCGCCCGGTATTGCGATCTGCAATGGTCGGTCGCAGAACGCCTTGATAAGGATTCTGGGATTCCGCCTACAGCTGTGGGGCGTCGACCCCAACCACGGCCGGGTCGTCCTGGATGCCTCCACCTGCCATGGCTTTAGCAACTATCAAATGTGTTCAGAAATTGGGCCGATAAAAGGTACGGAGTTTGCCGATAGGATATGCCAAAGGAAGTAATGAAAACCGAACGAACCATAACTGAAAACCTGTAGGAGGTTCAAGATGTTTCAGAAGTTTCACAGTCGCAAAGGTTTCACCTTGATCGAGTTGAGGATCGTGGTCGTTATCATTGGTATTTTGGCCGCTCTGGCTATTCCGCGGTTTATGGAAGCCACTCTGAAGGCGAAGAAGTCTGAGTGTAAGTCGGTCCTGAAGCAGATCTACACCCTGCAGCGCGCCTATAAGCAGGGCTCGACCAACGCTTCGTACTGCGCCGATATCGATAATGAAGATTTTGGTTTTGATCACCCGCTCAACCGGAAGTTCGATTATGTTATCGAGTCCGGTGACGACGCCGGTTTCTGCGCCAGCGCCACGGGTAACAGCACCGACGCCGATATTGATGACACGGTCGTGTACCACGTCGACGAGACTGGTGTGATCGCCAGCGGCGGTTGTTAATTAGGCACACCAGCAGCCTGAGATAGCGCGAGTTCGCTCGCGCCCCAGCGCCCCCGCCCAGCGGGGGCGCTTTTTTGTCTGGGAGAAATACCGCGCTGAGGCCAACTGTGAGCCTACATGAAGGGAATCCCGAAAACCAATGATAATAGATTAAAGTTGATCATTGTCCCCACTGTCGCTTAGTTTCGCCCATATGAGATACCTACTTATATCACTCGTATGGCTGGCCCTGGGCAGCGCCGGCGCCCAGGATGTAGCCCAGACGACCGAGCAGTGGGGGCTGGAGCATCTTTGTGCTCACCTCGGGCTCAAACCTGATGACATCGGCTTCCGGGCCGACTACACCGAACCGGACTCGTTCCGTCTGGCGGTCATCACCGAGCTGATGGAGAAGCCGCTGGGGATGATCGAGTATGCCGCCTCGCTTAGCAGCGCTCAAGTATCAGGCCAGCCGGAGATCCTGGCCGGGATTTTACTCAGTGACCTGCGCCTGGCCAACCAGCCCGCGCGGGGCCGACCCTACCAGCCGACCGCAGCCGAACTGCAGCAGCCTTACAATCTCTACTATACCAATCTGAACCTCAACCAACTGCTGACGCGGGCTTCCATCTACTTGAACACTATTATCCCCAAATCGGCGGCGGTGTCGTTGCAGGCTCTGACCGATCGTCAGAGGCAATTCCTTCGAGACGAGTTCAAGGAGTTGCTGGTGACCCGGGTCGATGAGGAGTTCATGTCACCGCAGGAAATCGACTCAATGGAAAACGCCGAGGAGCAGTATACCGAGACCTTCGTCGAGTATGGCTATCTGATCGATCCTGATCCAATTGTGGCCGCAGGTATCGATTGCCTGCGTGAGATGATGGGGGGCGTCAGAGCTCTTCAGAGCGAACTGGGCCAAAAGCAGACGACGATAGAGAATATTGTCGAAGGCGTCGGGTATCTTCCGGACAATACCGACTGGCAGCAGTATTTGGGCAAACAGTCCGGTTGGGCCGTCGGCGGTGGCGGCAACGACTACTATCGCGGCGATTACCGTTTCATCATCGATCTGGGCGGTGACGACATTTATGATTTGGACTACGACCCGGCCCACCCCCACGGCGTCATAATCATTGATCTGGCCGGTGACGATGTCTATCGCGGCCGATCCGATTTTGCTCTCGGTTCCGGGTGTTTTTCGGTTGGTTTGCTTCTGGACCTGGATGGTAATGACACCTACCGCGGCCGTTCGTTTTCTCTGGGCTCGGGGTATTTCGGGCTGGGTGTGCTTTATGATGCGGCCGGCAACGACATGTACGATGGCGACACCCATGTCCAGGCGGCCGGTACTTACGGCCTGGGGCTTCTGGTCGATGAGGGCGGGCGTGACATTTACAACGCCGCTCTATATGCCCAGGGGTTTGGCTTTGTCCACGGCATCGGCGTCATTCAGGACGCCGACGGGGCCGACAGCTACTATGCCGGCGGCAAGTACAAAGACATCCTTCGTTATGAAGATCACTTTCTTTCGCTGTCGCAGGGCTTCGGCTATGGTTTACGCCCCTGGATGTCGGGGGGGATCGGAGCCATTATCGACCACCAGGGCAACGACAGTTATTACAGCGACATTTTTGCCCAGGCGACCAGCTATTGGTGGTCGCTCGGAGTGATATACGATTCTTCCGGCAACGACAACTACCAGTCCTTTCAGTATGCCCAGGGGGCGGCGACACATATGTCCCTGGGTGTTCTGATTGACGATTGGGGACATGATGTTTATTTCGGCAAGGGTCTCATGCACGGCTGCGGCCATGACTATTCGTGTGGCTTGATTCTGGATCGCCACGGCAACGACACCTACACTGCTTTCGATCTGTCTCAGGGGGCCGGTTCGGCCAACGGCGCCGGTATCTTGATTGACAACGAGGGGGACGACCGCTACTTCGTTCAAACCGACCGTAATACCCAGGGCTATGGCAATCCTCGTCGCGATTTTGGTTCAATCGGCCTCTTTATCGACCTGGGCGGCAGCGACCAATATTGGGGAAACGGCTGCGACAACTACTACTGGCGGACCGATTCCAAGTGGGGCGGGGGGATGGACATCGAGATGAACCTGCCCGACACCACCCGCGAGGATCAGCCATGAAAACAAAATATGTGATAGCAGGACTTGTCGTCTTGACGTTGGTTGTGTCCATGAATCCGCGAGCCAACGCCGACCAGAGCCTGCAACAGAAGTACGATTCGTTGTTTGTCCTGGCCTCCAGCGGCGAGGTCATGTTCCGCGACCTGGTCGAGCCGGCCAAGGATTCCATAGCCGCTATGGGCGAAATCGTGGTGCCGTTCCTGATCGAAGAATTTGCGACAAAATCGGCCCGGGAGCGCTGGGCGGTGATTCACATTTTGACGCGCATTGGTAGCCCGGCCGTACCATACCTGGTGCGCGCTCTGTCGCGCCCGGACGGACTCATAGTAGAACGCGTTTGTTGGGCATTGGGGGATATCGGCGATACCGCCGCCGTCAGGGACCTGGTCGCCATCGGCGGCCATGAACGCTGGCAGGTCCGCGATCAGGCCGTCGGCGCTTTGGGCAAAATCGGCAGTCCCGACCAGGGCGCGGCCGAGGCAGTTGCTTCCGCCTTGGCGGACTCCATCGGCCAGGTTCGTAAAGCGGGGGCGGTGGCTTGCGGTCAGCTGGCCCTGGACGATGCTATCGGAGATCTGATGATGTTGCTCGATGACGACTTTTATGGCGCCCGCTTTGCCGCCCACGAGGCCCTCACAAAACTCGACACCGAAAGAGTTGTCGAGGCCGCGGCCATTGCGATCGACGAAGCCTCCGTCCTGGCCCACACTATAGTATGTGATCTCCTGGCTCGGCTGGGAACAACCCCGGCGCGACGGTTGCTGTTTGAGCAGGCTATGACGGCGCCATTTCAACGACATGCGGCGGCGGCTACAGCCCTGATAAGAAGCCGGGCTGATGTGGCCCCCATACTCACCCGGTTTTTTGGCGCGCGCGAGGACGATCGACTTGTTCGCCTCAAGCTTCAGTCAGCTTCCGGCATCCCTGGCAATTATGGACCACAGTGATCTACAACAAAAACTGGCCGGGATCCACAGTCACATATCATCGGTAGCAGGTGTTGAAGATTGCGATTTACGCAGTGATCGCTATCAACTTATGGCCTCGGCTCTGGAGGCTGTACTGTGCCGCAATTTCGCCGGTGCCTATTGCCTCAAACGCACTTTCTACAGCTGGGATTATTGTCATGGTGGGGCGCGGCTGGATCAGCAGCGTCTGACCGATCCGCTGCCGGTGACGGGCTTTGGTACTGAGGAATCCTCAGATACCGTGGATCGTGAGCGGCTTCTTTTTTTTGATACCGAGACAACCGGCCTGGGCGGGGCCGGCGTGGTGCCGTTTCTTATCGGTTGCGGCAGCTACACCGCAGGTGGTATCGAAGTGCGGCAGTATATTATCCCGGATTACAGCGACGAGGCAGCTATGCTGGAAGCTCTTCTGGAGGAGCTGATCCCCAGCACGGTGCTTGTCACATACAACGGCAAGGCCTTTGATATCCCCATTGTACGAGACCGAATGATCGTCAACCGCGTCGCCCGAGAAATTCCCGCCTCGGACCACCTCGATCTACTTCACGCCACGCGGCGGCTGTTTAGTCGCCGTTTGGCCGACTGCAGTCTGACCAATGTCGAACGTGAACTCTTTGACTTTCATCGCCAGGACGACATCCCCGGGTTTTTGATTCCATCGGTGTACTTCGAATGGCTGGGGCAGCAGAAGCTCGATCTCTTGCACAATGTCCTGGAGCACAACTGTCTGGACATAGTATCCCTGGCTTTTCTCACCGAGAAGATCGCCGGTATTTTTGCCGATCACGGCCACAGCCTGTCTTCGGCGCAGGATCTACATTCGTTGGCGCGGGTTTATGGTCGTCGCCGCCAGACCGACCGGGTAAATCGCCTTTATCGCCGCATTATCGATGAGGGATCGGGTGACCTGCCGGCCGATGCCGTCTGGTTTCATTCGCTGGCCCTCAAACGGTCGGGGCAGATGGATGAAGCCCTCCGGCTCTGGGGGACTCTTGCCGAGGGGGAAGGCAAGGAATCCTACCTGGCCCATCTGGAGTTGGCCAAGCACTACGAGCACCGCCTGAAGCAGCCAAGGCAGGCCTTGTCCCAGACGCTGCAGGCCGATCAGAAATGCCCTTACGGGACCGCTCATCACCGGCGTCTGGAGCATCGGGTGCAACGGCTTAAGCAAAAAGCCGGGCTTTCCTGATTCTTTGATCCTCCCCTGTCCAAGACCATTTATCGGGTAGGCCGGGCCAGGCTCTGTCGCTCAACTACTTATGCCTCACAGCCGATAAGCAAGACAGGCCCTAGCATAAGGTAAAAGCCCATGAGCGAAGAGATTTTTCAGAAGATTCTGAGTGAGCACAAAGAACTATCTTCCCTGCCTCAAACATTAGCCGCCGTATTGGATGTCGTCCGCAATGAAGATTCCACGGCCGGTCAACTGGCTGATGTTATCATCAAAGATCCGGCCATGACGGCCAAGATCTTGCGGATTGTCAATTCGCCCTACTATGGCGGGCGTGATGTAACCAGCGTCAGGCAAGCTGTGATGACGCTGGGTCTGCGGGCCGTTTCGGCTCTGGCTCTGTCCACCTCGGTCTACGACATGAGCGGCAAATGGCAGGTCACCATCGATCGCAACCGCTTCTGGAGACATTCGCTGCAGGTAGCTCTGGCCGCCCGCGATATCGCCTCGGCCGTCAAGTACCCGTTCCCGGAGGAGGCCTTTGTTTGCGGCCTTCTGCATGACATCGGAATCCTGGTTATGGAGAAGTCCTTTCCCGGGAAATTCGATCGCCTATGGAAACGCACCGAATCCGGCGAGAAGCTGGTTGACCTTGAGGACGAAATATGGGGGACCAATCACGCTCGGGTGGGGCAATTCCTCCTGGAGCAATGGAAACTGCCGGAAGTCATTTGTGAAGCGGTGGGGATGCACCACAGCGGCTTGCTGACCCAGAACAAAGATCAGGAGTTCCGCACCGCCCGCATTGTCGCCCTGGCCAACAGTATTTCCAATCTGACGGTGTCGACCGTTCGCCCCGAACTGGCCTACGCCATGGAAGACAAACAACAGCTTTGCCGGCGGCTGGATCTACCGGCCGCCGCCCTGGGTGAGATCGAACAGGGCCTGATGTCCAAGACCCTTACCGAAGCCAGGTTCCTGGAAATCGAGGTCGGCTCCGAGGAGGAAATCCTCATGGAGGCCAATCGTCTGTTGTATCAGAACTATCTGGCCGTGGAAAAGCTGCTGCAGGACCAGCGACGCATGCAGCAAGAACTTGCCCGCGGACAGATGGAGCGGGCGGCCCTGGACGCTGTTCATACTATCGCGGCCACCTTCAATCACTATATAAACAATGCCGCCGCAGCCATCATGGGACGAGCCCAGTTAGTCGAAGTCAAACTGAAAAAGGGTGAGATAATCGATCTCTCCGGTGACATCGCCCGCTCCATGCAGACTATCGTCAATGGTGTCAATACCGTCTGTTCGGTTCTGGAGGAGCTCAAAAACCTCACCTCCTTCAATACGACCATCTATCATGATGATACCTACATCATCGACCTGGAAGACCGTATCAAGAAGAGGCTGCAGGCTCTTAGCCTGGAGGCTCAGGACCTGGCTCCCGTGCCCGGTGGCCAGAGTTGATATTGGAACAGTAGGTTGATGGGCCGAGCCGGCCGGCCTGGCCGGGGCAGACTTAACGCTGGTACAATACATCCACGTTCGAATTGGTAGCGGAGATGGCCAGGGTATTGTTGGACGCTCCCAAGGCCAACCTGGCCGACTGGGTCTCGCCTTCCTGCTTGATCTTAATCGGCAGAACACTGGTTATATTCCCCCCGACCGCCTCGATTGTCAATAGCAGGTCGATCTCGGCCGCCAACCGCAGGCGCACGGTACCGCCCTGAGAGGACACGCGTGAAGCCCCGTGCAGGAGTTGGGTTAGGGTCAGCTCGATATCCCCTTTGCGATTGGACAACAGCACCGGGCCTCCAGAGGCACTCACAATAATCGGCGCCACGAGATTCGACGCCGACAAACGTCCCTGAACATCGAAGGCCTCCACTTTGGCCCGCAGGTTTTCAATGTTCGCCGAACCGCTCACCCCACGCACGACGATCGGCTGCATCGAGTTGCTGGCCGTTACGTTGCCCTCAATATCAAGCAGTTCGACCGGGCCGTTCGAATTCTGGACATCGACATCCCCGACAAAACCACTGATCAGGATGTGGCCGGTATTGCGGACATTAGCCTGCCCGCCGCAATTTTCGAGTGAGACTTCAGCCCGAACGTTTTCCACTTGCATGGTCCCCAGACAATCGGTCAGGGTCAGCGGCTGATAAGCATTGCTGACCGTCATGGGACCGTTCACGTGACTCAAATCCACGCGACCCATACTGCTGGCGATCTCGGCGCCACCTTCGATGTGATCGATAGTCAACGCGGCATTACTGCTGCTTAGCTGCAGACCACCGCTCAAATGGCTGATACCGATATCGCCAAAACCGCTCTTGATAACAACCCGATTGTGTCTGGGGGTCTTGATGCGTACCAAAGAGCGGTTCACCCGAATCATCGGGTCAACCAACTCCGGGGCTGAGGCCTCCACGTAAACAGCGTCCCGGCGTTCATACAGCCGGACATTCATGCGCTCTACCAGAGTCTGGGCCTTATTTTCAGAATCGGCGCCGACCTCCAGTTCACATTCGGCCAGCAGGTAGTCGCGGTCCCAGCCCTCGACGACCAGCCCGCCGATGGGGTTGACAATATACACGGGAACGTTCGAGTCGATAATCCTGATGGAATCACGATGTTCCTTCACGGTTACGAAGGTCCCCTGGGAATTTCTGAAGTGGAGTTGACGGGGACCGATATCAACCGCCGGTTTGTCCACCGTCACCGAATAGACTCTCGGCGGTTCCGGCAACTCGCCTACCGGTGGCGGATCGGCTTTCAGCGAAACCAGCAGACTGTCCATGTCCAAATCGACAATCTGAATCTCGTCCGGGCTCACTCCGGGAGCCAGCAACACCGTTTCGATGATTCGTCGTTCGGCATCTTTGTTGGCCCGCTGGGCTACCGCCTGCCGTACATATGAACTAATAGCATCCCGCACGGCGTCATCGGATTCCAGGCGCGGATAGATGTCATTTTCGTAAAGCAATCGAACCGCCGCCAATTCGCGGCGCAGGCTTCGAGTAACTCTATACAGACTCAGGTCGGTTTCATTATCTCGGCCTGCGCCCTCGTGTCCGGATTGCAGGGCTCGTATCCGGTCGTTGGCGGCCGCTATGGCCGCCTCGACTTTTTGCATCTCCTGTGCCGGCTCGGCATCCGAACTTCTGTCAAGCTCAACCCTCAACTCATCCATGTCCTGCTTGAGGATTTTGAGCTCCTGCTGTTGATACTCAAGCTCATCGGCAATCGCCTCGGCTGTGCGCTGAGGCGGCGTGGCCGCGGTGCCGCGGCTCGGGCGCAGGGCGGTTTCGTCTTGCGCCAGACGATCCTCCCACTCAGACAACTGCTTCAGAATCTCGGCGTAGTCGGACCTCGCCGCCGCCGCCAGCCACACCTGGGATGCCTCCGAAAGCTGGGCCAGGTAAACCTCGGCCCGACGGGAGGCCATCTCCTGGTAGTACTGCTGGTAGTCCTCGTTCAAGTAGCGAACCTGCTCCAGAAGATCGAGATAATCGCGAGCCAAGTCATAGGCCTCGCGACTCATGCTACGCTGGTAGGGGCGGTCGGTCGCCTCGGGCTCTTCCACAGGAGGGGGCGCCGACTGACCCCGAGCAGTGCCAAAGATCGTGAGCCACAGCAGCAAACCGACAAGTAGCGGCAGCAAAGCCTGACGCCACGTAATCGTGACGGCAACTACTCGAGGACGGTGCTTGAGCGGACCCAGGATATCCCAGGGATCCTCACAATCGGCGCCACAGCGGGCACCAATGTCAGGCCTCGGCCGGTAATCCGATGTCGGGGCAAGCTGCTTCATACAGGTCAGGTTCGACTCAGTTTCATTTTTCGCCGTTTCGCCGTGCACACGTCGCCATCCATTAATACGTATCAGCCGAGCATCGGTTTCTCAATAGGTTTAATGATTTGCAGCGATGAAAACAACCCCTTTTCGCGCTATTGTCATTTTGGGCGGATCCGATAGTGTTTGGTCGCAATTATGGATCGGCTCGGAAACCGTCGAGCCTGGGCTGGCAAAGGAGGGAACCCGGCCGGACCAGGCCTTGTCTGCCGGTAGTCCGACCGGGTTATTAGAAGGAAGAAGTTCTCTCCGCTCGCTGGTCTGCTCGTTGCCGCCCCGACGAATAAAACAAACGTTTGAAGATCATCTCAGCCGGACAGAAGTGTGTGAATGACGACTGCACCAGATTCAGGCCGACAAAAACAGTCAGCAAAAGCCAGTAGGGGGAGACCAGCCAGTACAGGGTCAGTGACATCAGGACCATGCTCCCGGCCAGCAATCTAATCGAATTCTCTATACTCATCTTCTCTTCTCCTTCAAAGCGCCCCGGGCGCAGCAATTGACAGCATCAAAAGCCATAGGTCATTTTGGCGTAAACGTTGTCGTTGAGTTGGAACTGGCCGAAGTCGGTAGCCTCGGAGCTGCCGTCAAAGACATTAACACCGAGAGCCAGGGTTAGTTCGTCGCTGTATTTGTAACCAGCCGAAAATCGACCATACATGTCCTCATCACTGGGCGAGAAAAACACAAAGGCCGATAATGTCAGTGTTTCGTCCATCAGAAGCTTGGTCACCCGGCTGGTCACCAGATGCCGTTGCTCGTCGCGGGCGAACATCTGCGCTCCCTGACGCTGTTCGGCGTAGGCTTTGTGGTCGATCATGTGGTCGGTCTGCCACTGCAGATTAGCGGTCAGATTGGTGGCCACCTGGCGCTCAAAACCGATCATCCCGGTAACGCTGGAATTCGGCATCAGCGGATCATCGCCGTCGGGATCATCGCGAGAATCGAGGTATCCACCCTCCAGCCACAGAATACCACCGGCCAGCGGACCACGCACGGAAGCCCCGTACACATTCAAGCGTGGATATACCGGCATCGGCATAGACGCGGTGTCGTTAACTGGAATCTCGCGGGCACCCATTGGGTTCTTGTAGAAGCCCTTGTAGAAATACACAGCACCGGTAAACGAACCAAAGACGCGATTAAAGCGGGCGGCAAACTCGCCGTTTTCGAATCTGGCATCGGGCTCCTGGGCCATAAACGGTGACTCCGCCCCGACGATCGTCCGGCCATCAAAATATGACAAACGCTGGCCGGTCGGCAACCGATTGGCCTCAAAGCGCGGTGTCCAGACCAGTGAGAACGCCCCCAGCGAATTGTACTGATCGACTCGCATGGCGTTCTGCGGCGCTTTGAGGTACTGATCGTCGCGGCCCACGAAGAACGACCGATAGTCCTTGGCGAAATTGTCGTTGATGAATATCAGATCGCCGGTACCCCAGGTGAGAATCTGACGGCCTACCTTCAGATCAAGACTGCTCCCCAACCTGAACTTCAAAAAACCTTCCCGCAGTTCCCAGTCATATGAGGAGCTGTCGGCCGCGTCATATACGAAATCCAGGCGGCTGAAAAACTCACCCCGATCGCCGAAGTGCTCAGCCCGCAACTGCAGTCGGGTTTCTGAAGCGGTGAACTCCGTCGCCGTCGGGTTATTCTGGTCCAGACGAGCACCGTAGAGGCTCTGCAAAAAGCCGTCGAGGTGAAGTTCGGCCTGGGTCGGAGCCGCTGCCAGAAGCAGCAGCACGAATACTATCTGTTTGAAATTGCGCATGGCTCACTCCTCCCACCCTTAGCGGATATACTCGCGCGGCGGATTCTTGAGATACCGCTCAGTGAAGATTGAATTGTCGAGTCCTGAGTTGTAATCGATCTCTGAGAATTCGATGGTAGTCTTGCCCCCTTTGGCCACGTTCTCCATGGAGCGCGCCGTCATGGTGGTGATACCCTCGACATCTTCGATCTTATCGGCTCGAAATACACGCAGCGGCTTGTCCTTCTTGTCGAAGTACTGCTCCATCAGGGGCAGGTGATTGGCCTTGTCGATATAGGAGAGCTTGCGAGCAAAACTGCTGTGATCCTCTTTCGGGATTGACTCGATCACCCAGACCGGCTGCTCATTGATTGTAGAATCGTCAAGCAACTTGTGGGTGTCATCGGTCCAGTGGCGGCCGGAGACATCTTCGTAGCTGAAATGAGAGCCGACAAAACTGGAGTTTTTGTCATCGGCCGAGATCGGTTTGACCAGATCAACCGAGGGCACGTAGATCCAGCGCATATCGTCGCCGTCAGGGTTCTTGTGGACCATAAAAGTCAGCCGCGAGACATCGGACGGCTTTCTAAAATAGGTGTAGTATTTCTGGGCGCCACCTTCGGCCTCATCCAGACGCAGCATGGTAAATTCTTTGACACGCTCGCGGCCGCGATTGTCAACGACCACCATCTTGACTTCGGCGATACCATCATCACCCGCGTAGTAGTAGGCCAGGTGCGACTTCTTCATGATCTCTTCGGCGCTATCGGCCGCGACCGTTGTGGCGACACCGGTGGCCATGATCACCAGGACGGCCGCGGCGATCATCCTTGCATAAGTTGGTAGCTTGGTCATTGTCTTTCTCCTTCTATATTTTCACACTTACATTTTCTGAGCTAGTCCTGGACCGTTGCGGCAGCCTTGGTTGATGGCGCAGCAGCCTTTTTCACCGGAAATAGTGATTTGCTGAATGTCTTGGACAGAGCCGGCAACAGCAGCATCGTGACCAAACCGGAGACAATCATGATGGCCAGGAAGAATGATCCCACCGTGATGTACGGCACCAGGGTCGAGAACAACATCGGCACAAACCCGATGGCAATAACCAGCACATTGCGGCTGATAGCCTGCCCGGTACCTTCAAAAATCTCGTGGAACGACTCTCTAAAATTGCCGGTGCGTTTGTGAAGCATCCGCAGGCGTTGGATGAAGTGAATTGCAAAATCAATCGACAGCCCCAGCGTCAGCGATGACAGCACCGCCACCGGCATGTCGTACGGTTTGCCGATGTATCCGATGAAAGCATAGATCGCCATAATGGTGATTGTCAGCGGTAGCATCGAGATCAAACCCCAGCGGAGCGAACGGAACAAAAAGATCATCATGATCAGCACTACGACATATGAACCCATCAACGATGAGCGCATGCCGGATACCATCTGGCGCTGCCACTCGATGTTGATGTACGGCAGGCCCGCCCAGCGCAGAGTGATTCCTTCAGGGGGGGGATTGGCCGCCTGGAATCGGTCGGCTCGCGCGACTACCGCCGAGACGGCTTTGTTGTCGCCGGCCTTGAGCTGCACCCAGAGATTGGCTCGATCATAATCGGGTGTGACGAACTTAAACAAATCATCCGGATCGCCACCCGACATTTCAAACAGGAAGATCATCTGAGCTATTTCGTCCTGGTTGTTGGGCAAAACGGCGTTGGCCGAGTCGGCTCCATGCAGTTCGTAGCTGACCTTCTTGATTATGTCCGGCAGTCCTGACACGGCGCCGACCGTTGGGTCCTTTTCCAGTTCGCGCTGGATCGATTCCATGTAGCGCTCGACCTCGGGGTCTTTCATGCGGTCGAGTTCATCACCCTGGACCACCAGGTAGTTCATGTAGGTGCCGGCCAGATGGCGGTTCATGATCTCATCGGCAATGCGAATAGGATGTGACTCTTTGAACCACTTAACCGGATTGTCATTAACCTCGATCAGTGACAAACCTACCGCGGCCACCACCGCCACTGCTGCGGCGCCCAAGATGATATGGCCGTTGTGGCGCCAGGAGAAATTGCGGAAGCTGTGCATGATAGTTCCCAGAACTCCCTGACTGTCCTCGGTTTTGCCGAAGTTACGGAGCGTCTTGTCCGAGATCAGCATGGCAATGGCCGGATTGAGCATAATCGACAAAAACCAGGCCACCACGATACCGAAGGCAACAAAGACGCCAAACACCTGCACCGGCGGGATCGGCGTCAGCGCCAGCGAAATGAACCCGGCCACGGTAGTCAGCGACGTGAACAGCATCGGCACAAACAGCTCGTTGATCGAATGCCTGATAGTGGCGTCACGATGTTTGTGTTTCTTGTAGTGATCGTGAAACTCGGAGATGATGTGGATACTATTTAGCACCGCGATGGGGATCAGAAAAATCGGGATCATGGACGACATAATATGGACGGTGTTGCCGGTCAGAATCAACAGGCCCATCGACCAGATCACCGACATCATGGCCACCACCATGGGCGCAATGATGATTTTCGTTTTTTTGAAGAACATCCACAAGAGCAGGAAGATTATCAGCATAGCGGCCGGAGCGGAGTAGGCCATCTGGGCGAACATCTCCGAGCCAAACGAATCTTCCGCCATCGGCAGGCCGGCGATATAATATTCCTCGTCACCGCCATACTTGGCCGTGAGTTCTTTGATTTCACCGGCTATGCGGTAGGACATGTCCTTGGATTCGATCGGGATCATTATCGCCAGCGCTTTGCCGTCGGCACTGGCCAGCTTGCCCTTGAGAATCGGGTTGTTATTGATGCGCCCCAGGATGTAATTGGCTTCCGCTTGCGACGAAATTTCGTCCTCCATCAGCGGACCGATCACCAGCGCCCCGCCGGCACCCTGCTTGATATCATCAACCGTCGCCGGTGCCATGATATCCTGAACAATCACACCCTCTATTTCGGAAAGCTGTTCGGTGATGCGGAAGACATTGTTAAGTATGCGCGGCGTGAAAGCGGTCGGCTCGGCAATGACACCAACGGCGATGAACTCCGACAGGCCGAATTCCTCTTTGGTTTGATGCTCAAACAGCCGGACCGGGGCATCTTCGGCCAGCATGTTCTCCGGGTCGGTGTCGATTACGATATTGGGAAACTGAAAAGCAAAGAAGGCCGTAATAGCCACCGCTATCCCGATCACCCACCAGGGGTGTTTAATAGAAAAGTCCGTCAACTTGTGCTTCATAAATCTGCGCCTCTGTCATGGATTATTGCGTTTCAAACTTAGATAGGGAGCGGCCGGATATGATTCAAAAAAAAGGAGGCATCGCCTCCATTATTGGCGTATGTTATTGCGGTGGTTGGGGATAATGCGGAAGGTGGGGGTCGGCGGCGGCCAGATGTCGACAGAGCATACATTTAATCCTCGCGCCCGCCCGTGGCCATCATTATATTGACATCAAATCGGGAGCGATCTATGGCGGAAAAATCAAAACCAATCGACTGGACCGACCCGCACCGCAAAGACATGCTGGTCTACCAGCGCAAATCGATGTGGCTCGATGATACTATAGAGAAACTGGCCGCCTGGCTGGGACTGAAGCAGGGTTGGACCACGGTCGATGTTGGCTGCGGACTGGGCTATATCGGTTACACTTGGTGGCCGTATTTCGGAGAGGACGGACGTTACATAGGCGTTGATAACGCCGCCAAACTGATCGACGAAGCTCGACAGGCAGCCAGCCAGTGGGCGCCTCAGCGCGGCGCTGAGTTCATTGTCGGAGATGCCTACCAATTGCCCCTGCCGGACAACTTCGCCGACTGGGTCGTCTGCCAGACGCTGCTGATGCACCTGGCCGAGCCGGAGAAAGCCCTGGCCGAGATGATCCGTGTCGTCAAACCGGGTAGTCTGATCACCTGCTTTGAGCCGGACAATCTTTCGGTCGGGCTGGGTATGCCATCGTGGTCGGTCCCGCAGCGGAGTCTGGAGGTCGAGCTACTGAGCAGCAAGATCCACTTGATCAGCTGTCAGGGGCGCATAAAACTGGGACGGGGCGACGAGTCCATCGGTCGTAAACTGCCGCATCTGTTCAGTCAGGCCGGTCTGATCGATATTGACATGCGCGTCAACGATCGGGTCGGTTTTATGGAGCCTCCCTACGAAGGCGCGCAACAACAGCGGGCGTTGGAGAATCTCCGCAAGTTTTCTTTGGATGATGAAATGTACGACATGCGCATGGACCGCGCGCGGGAGGAGTTCCTGGCGGGTGGGGGCGATCCGAAGGAGTTTGATCGAGTGATCGAAATCGGTCAGGAGACACGGGCGATCATGAAAGAGCAGATCGAGGCGGGGACATTCTATAGTTGCTTCGGCTCGGAATTCTATTGCGCCAGAGGTCGGAAAGCGGGAATCAGCGGCGGCCATTTGCCGGAAGTGGAGGCGGAGTGAGTCGGAGGAGATACATCCCGGATTTCACCACTCTTAGGAAAATGGTGGAGGTTCTAGCCGGGTATGATTGGGATACAAGGCAGCGACTACTATATCAAATAGCGTATCCTGTCGGCTTATCGCCCGACGAGCACGTGGTGCTCTTTGCAATATGGGAGAACCGAGATGCTCAAGCGGCGATACTTCGAAGGGCGTTAGGATTCCTGACGAGCAAGGTCAACCTGTCCACAGGGATACGAAATGGTTATGACCGAAGGCTGTGCATAGATATCTTTGTTGGACTACGCGACCTTCTCGTCGCCTTGCCCGTGGAAACCGTCGCCGCACATTTGCACGATAAGTGCAACTGGCACAGACATTATGCTCGTGAAGTTGAGACGATGGTTCGTCGGATCTACGAAGGCACCAACCCTAGGAGCCCTGTCGCAGGGTATTCTCTGAGCGAGGGGCTTTTGGTCGAATGGGTAAGAGAAGTCGCGAAACAGCTCACCCCTTCCCGAACTTCGCTTCCCAGCGCTTCTTGAGCATATCGTTGAGTTTGGATTCCAGCGCCGGCGGCAGGGATTCGGCTACACCCTCACGACAGAGCTTGACTGTCTGGCGCATCGTGTCAACCATGATCCGGCAGTTCTCACACCGGCCGACATGAGCTTCGATCTCGGCGCACAGCTTGGGGTCGATGGCGCCGTCGAGGTAGTCGTTCAGATCGCTCACATAATCAGGACATTTTCTGGCCATAACTCACCTCGAATTTCTTTGACAGCCAGTCTCTAAGGGCCAGTCGGGCTCGAAGAATGCGGGACTTGGCCGAAGCCTCGCTCTGCTTGGTCAATCGGGCGACCTCCTTAACCGACAACTCCTCCACGTAGCGCAGCAGGAAGACTTCTTTGTATTTGTAGGGTAGCTCCTCCAGGGCGGCATTGATTAGCTCGCGCAGCTCGCTATCCTCCAGCAGCTGATGGGGATCGCGCCAATCAAACAGCCGGGCGGCTACATCATGGCTATCGGAGTTGCCTGCGCCGGGAAGGTAATCCTCAATCGACCCCAACTCAGTCTTCTTGTGACCGGCATGCAACGCCCGCGCCTGATTGAGAGCAATCGAGTAAAGCCAGGTCCCAAACGATGCCTCACCGCGGAACTTGTCGATTTTGTCAATCGCTTTCAACAGTGTATCCTGCACGATATCCTCGGCATCCTGGCTGTTGCCGGCCAGCTTGCGCGCCAGCGCATAGATCTTGCCCTTATGCTCATCCACCAACTGCATAAAGGCTGAAAAATCGCCAGCCTGCGCCTGGGTAACTAATTGCT
The DNA here is from genome assembly GCA_043819515.1 of bacterium. Classification (GTDB taxonomy): domain Bacteria; phylum Zixibacteria; class MSB-5A5; order GN15; family FEB-12; genus DAOSXA01. Next base: position 68,656 of record JBDRES010000041.1, on the reverse strand, counting down.
TCTCATTCATTGGATAACCAATATAGCCAAAACGATTCAAACAAACACGTTTGTCTTTTCGTGGTTTCGTAGTTTTGCCTGACTGCCAAGCAAGTGAACCTTGACAATGGCGCCGCTTGGCAGCATCATGCCGCTTCGGTTACATGGGCTGAATCTATGTTGAATAGCAGATCACGGTTTGTCTCGAACGAAGCTCTTTTCTTTTTGCTGGCGACAGCAACGATGTTGCTGTTTGCCTCGCTATGGCGCCTGATTTTTCTGGTGCGGCAATCGGCCTTGATCGGAGACATTCCGTGGGGAGTGCTGGCCCAGGCCTTTACGGTCGGCTGGCGCTTTGACTTTGTAATCGTCGCCTACACCCTGCTGCCCCTCTATATTCTCAGTATCCTTCCCTGGCTGGAGATTTCGCGGCGAACGTTCATGCGCCGGATTATACTGGGGATATTGTTTGTGGTTACCGGGCTTGTCCATTTGGTTCACCTGGCCGATTTGGAGTTTTTTGCATTTTTCAATCAACGCCTCAATGGTATGGCGCTAAGTTGGCAGGATTCACCCGGGATGATGGCCAGCCTCGTCTGGGATAGTTACCCGGTGATTCGTTATCTGCTTTTGTGGGTGATCATGCTGGCGGCCTTCATTTGGGTCGTTACCCGTCTCTCCCACTACAAACTCAGTGGCCGAGCCATTTCGCCGTTCTGGGTCAACCTGATCTGGGCGCCGCTAGTGCTGGCGGTTCTTTTCCTGGGTGGCCGCGGTCGACTGGCGGACATGTCCCCCATCCGCACCGGAGTGGCCTACTTCAGCGAGTACCAGTTTGCCAATCAGCTGGCCCTCAGCCCGGCCTTTACTTTCTGGCGTGATGCCGTCTACGATGCCCGCAACAGAAAGCAACAAGCCGATTTTATAGCCGGGATCGACTGTCCCGACAGCGAAAGCATAACTCGCGGCCTTCTGGGTATTCCCGATAGTCTCAGAGACAGCAAAGGTGGTCGCATCTGGCGCCCGGTCACGTTTGATCCCCCTAATCCCGACCCACCCAATGTCATCTTAATTATTATGGAGTCGTTCGGCTCGACCAAGATCGGCGCTCTGGACAATCGCTACCCCTATGACCTGTCGCCGTGCTTTGATTCGCTGGCCGACGAAGGCATTCTGTTTACCGATTTCTATTCGACCGGCATGCACACCTACACCGGCGTATTTTCCAGCCTGACCGGTTGTCCGCATCAGTTCACTGAGCTAATCATGAAACAACTTCCCGGGCTGGCGGGATTTTATGCCTTGCCCCAGGTGCTTCGCGATCGCGGGTACCAGACCGTGGCTTTTACGACCCATGATCCGCATTTCGACAACATGCAGGGCTTTTTGGTTCCCAACGGGATCAATCGCCTGGTGTCGTCGCTCAACTACTCCCAGGACGAGTGGCTGGGTATGTGGGGGGTGCCGGATCATGTTATGTTTGATCGTGCTCTTGTGGAATTGCGCAAACAAAGCCGGCCGTACTTTGCCATGATTCTGACCACTTCCAATCACGGCCCCTGGCTGATTCCCGATGTTCCTATGGAGCGCGTGCCGGACTCCGCGTACAAAGCCGAAGAGCTGAATGCCTTTAGGTATTCCGACTGGTCCCTGGGCAGATTCATCAGAGGCCTCCAAAGCGACGACGCTTTCCGCAATACTCTGGTGTTCATTACTGCCGATAACGGCTCCCCTTACAGCCCGGTGAACGATCTTGATCTGACCCAGTATCAGGAACCTTTCCTGATCCTTGATAGCGACCACCGCTTGCAGCCCCGCCGGATCGACCGCCTAGGCAGCCAGATAGATATTCCGGCCACTGTCATGGGGCTGGTTCGGCTTGATTACGACGACTACACTTTTGGGCACAACCTGCTGGACCCCAACAGCCCCGGAACCGACTACGCCCACTTCTCCGAATGGTACAAGATCGGCTACGTCGAGGGTGATTTCTATTTGATTGCCAGGCTTCGCGGCGAACCGCTGACTCTGTGCCGTCGCGATAACCAGGCCGTAAACCTGGCCGACTCCCTGCCGGACGTTGCCGCCCGCATGGCGACGCGGGCCAAGGCGATATTCCGTACCGGCTATTACAATCAGACTCTCCCGCTGATGACAACTGATCAGCGCGCAGATACCATCGCGCCTGAAATTGATTGAACCGCAGTCGGCGGCGGATGTTTTACTAGCACGTACTTCGAATGCCGCCGTATCACATTTGGGTGATAGCGGTCGTGAATGGCGCACAGAACTGCAGTCGCCATCTAATTGACTCAACTGGAGGTATCGTATGGCTCGTCGTCTGCTGTCTTATGCTATTGTCATTACACTACTTGTGATTGCTGCCGCGACCGGCCAGGTTCGGGCATACCCGACCGGCCCACCCGACGGCTTCACTGGTGCTCCCGGCGAGGGGACCTGCATGACCTGCCATATCAATGGTGCCGGCGACGGTGCTTTGCAGATTCTGGGAGTACCGCCTGTCTACGGCCTGAACAAGATCTATCACATCACGGTGCAGCTTGAGGATCCGGGGCAGTTCAGGTGGGGCTTTGAAATCACGGCCCTGGACGGCGGCAACAATAAGGCCGGCAGCTTCACCATCACCGACGCTACCCACACCCAGCTTTCAACCAATCCCCCGTCGATTCCTGATTATGTCAAGCAGACGCTGGCCGGCACATACACCGGCACCAATGACGGACCGGTGAGCTGGACCTTTGACTGGCAGTGTCCTGATACTACAACCGGCCCGATCATGTTTTACGCCGCGGCCAACACCTCGCAGAACACGGGCACCCCCGCCGGGTTCAACTATACGGCCACCGCCATGACCCATCCCGGGATTGTCGGCGTACCGCTGCTGAGCAACTCCGCTCTGGCATTGTTAATCGGCGCGCTGATTCTGATTGGTGGCGCGATGGTATACCGGCGCACGGAGACCTGCTGACCGACGCTCGGCATGAATGTCGGGATAGCGATTATTTCAACCAAGTCTGTCGGCTCGGCCTGACGGTCGATCGCCAGACTCTCCTCACCGCTCTTGACCAAGAGAGAAGCGCCCGCTCCCAAATGGAAGCGGGCGTTTCATTTTGCGCGATGTCGGTCTCGCGCTACACCGATTCACGAGGATTCTAAAAGGGACATTCGGGTTCAGGACCGCCGTTGAACATATAGTTGACCAGGTAGACCAGGTCGGCGATGTCGGGTCCGGAGCCGCTGTTGTTCATGTCGGCCGCTTCGGGGAAGGCCAGCGGCGGACCACCGTTAAACATGTAATTCACCAGGTAGACCAGATCGGCGATATCCGGCCCCACGCCGTCGGCATTGATATCGGCGCAACCCAGAGTCGGGCCGGCGACGGCGACGGTCGCACCAAAACCGATGTTGTTGGTTGCATTCTCATCCCCGGCCAGCAGGGTAGTGATGGTCGCCTGATAGCTCACCCCCAACTCGGCCGGAACGGTCCAGGGGGCAAAGACGGCGTAATCATACTGACCGCCTTCCACGTTGGGCATCAGGAGCGTGTCGGCATAAACGACGCCGGTATCATCTTCGATGACGCAGACAACTTCGAATGTCAGCGGATAGCCGCGATAATTGGATATCCTTCCGGCCGGCTCCTGGATCGAGCCAATTGTCACCTGCGTCGGCAGGTCAACCGATTTCACGCCCACATCCGGACCGCCGGTACCGACTTTGTAGAGCTTGCCGTCAAAACTTCCAAAATAAGCATAACCCTGATCGTCGATGGTGACCGATGATTCGATTTCGCCGCCCACCTTCAGAGACCACTTGACCGACCCGTCGGGGTTCAACGCATACATCGTGGAATCGCGCGAGCCGATGTAAACAACGCCGTCAGCGTCGACCGTGGGGGAGGCGTCGACAGCCGCACCGGTCGGGAAGGTCCACTTGACTTTGCCGTAAGTTATCGAATCATCGACGGCGTAGACATTGCCGTTATACGACCCGAAGTAGATGGTACCGTCGTGGCCGACAGCGGGCGAGGATTCGACCCCATTGCCGATGTAGACCGCCCATTTGCGGGTGCCGTCGGGGTTGACCGCCCAGAAGGCGGTGTCGACCGGGACCGGTGTCTGGCCGGTGGCGCCAAATTGATCGGAGCCGAAATAGATCGTTCCGTTGTCTCCCAGCGAAGGCGAGCAATCGATCAGGTGGCCGTCATAAAAGGTGCCGATTTTGTGTTTCCAGACCACGCTGCCAAAGCTGGTGGAGTCGCGAAAGGTCCACAGGTTATGATCTTTGGAACCGACATGGATGACCCCGTCCGCGCCCAGAATGGGCGAGGAAAAGACACACCAGTTGGTCGGATAATACCACTCGATCTCGCCCGCCGGGTTGAAGCAGTAAAAACGGAAGTTGAGCGAGCCGGCATAAACAAAACCGTTGTCCCGAACCACCGGCGAGCCGTAAATGGGCCAGCCGCCGGGGTTGTTTTTCCAGCGCAGCCTGGCATAGGTTCCGGAGTCTTCCAGACAATAAAGATTGGCATCGAGGCAGCCGAAGTACAGAGCGCTGTCGGGGCCGATAGCCACCGAGGAGAAAATCCCGGATTTCTGACCGTCGGTAATCCCCTGGCCGGTCTTGTATTGCCACTTGAGCGATCCGTCGGGGTGAATGGCGTACATCGAGGAGTCCCCGCCGCCCTGGTAGTAGCCCCCGGCGCCGACATAGAGAGTTCCGTCATGACCGATGGTCACCGAAGCGGTGATACCGTCGTTGGCCTGAAAGGTCCAGACGGTGTCCGGGGTTTGCGGACCGGTGAATTCTGACCGACCGGTGTGATGATTGTCGTGGCGGAACATCGGCCACGGGCTTTTGGCCGAAGCGGATACTCCGATCAGAAGCAGTACCGGCAGCAAGGCTGCCCTTGTGCATATAGTCATATACCATTTCCTTTGTGCTCACGCGGAAAAGTGGATCCGAGTTATCGTTTATAGCACAACCGTCGCCCTGTGGGGCCAGTTCCCGCCCGGACGGCGTTAATCACCCACACGTGATACGGTCACCAAGTGACTTCTGATGGACGAAAGGAGCGCTCGCTTGCCAACGGGATCTCTCCCACAAAAAAAACCGGACCCCGCGAAGAGGCCCGGTGAGAATTCACGATGATAGCTGTCGTCAGCCCAAGAGCGTCAGGAAGACTCCGGCGGCTACGGCCGAGCCGATGACACCGGCAACGTTGGGTCCCATGGCCGGCATCAGCGGGTTGACATCACCCTGGGTCTCGTCGGAGACGAATTTTTGAACAACCCGAGCCGCCATCGGTACCGCCGAGACTCCGGCGGCGCCGATACAGGGATTGATCTTGCCCTTTTCCGAGAGGAACAGATTAAGGATCTTGGCGAAGATTACACCGCCGGCGGTCGAGAACGAAAAGGCCACCGCCCCCATAATCAAGATCTTGATCGTGCTCCAGGTGAGGAAATGCTCGGCATCCATTGTTGCGCCGACGGTCAAGCCCAAGAATATGGTCACGATGTCGATCAGCGATCCGCCCGCCGTCTTGCGCAGCCGATCAGTCACGCCGCACTCGCGCAACAGGTTGCCAAACATCAGCATTCCGATCAGGGGCGCGCTGGAGGGAATAGCCAGCGAGGCGACAATACCGGTTATGATCGGGAACATGATCACGGCTGTCTTCGAGACCGGCCGCGCCTGCGGCATGTCGATGGCGCGCTCCTTTTTGCTTGTCAATAGGCGCATGATCGGCGGCTGAATGATCGGTACCAATGACATGTAGCTATAGGCTGCGACTGCGATCGGCCCCAACAGGTGCGGTGCCAGTCGACTGGCCAGAAAGATCGAGGTCGGTCCGTCGGCGCCACCGATAATACCAATACTGGCCGCCTCCTTGAAGGTGAAGCCCATAAGATAGGCGGCACCCAGGGCGGCCACAAAAATACCCAACTGCGCAGCGGCGCCCAGAAGGAACGTGATCGGCCGTCCCAGGAGAGGCCTGAAATCGGTCAGCACGCCCACGCCCATGAAGATGATCGGTGGCAGTAGGCCGGTTGAGATACCGCCCTTGTACATGAGATGCATGATACCGGCGCCGTAGGAGCCCATCTCGCCCAACGGCAGGTTGGCCAGGATGGTCCCAAAACCGATCGGAATCAGAAGCAGCGGTTCGTACTTCTTGACGATGGCCAGGTAAATCAGTGTCCCGGCCACCAGGTACATCACCCAGTTTCCCCAGCTAAGGCTGGCGAAACCGGATGATTGAATTAGTTGCGAGAAGCTCTCCATTAGCTCAACTCGCTATGAAATGGTCATGATCGGCTTGGTGGAATCGACTTCGTCGCCGATCTTGGCCGTAATGGCCGACACGGTCCCATCGCAGGGAGCTTTGATATCGTGAGTGGCCTTCATCGCTTCAACCTGAGCCACCGTCTTGCCCCTGGTCACCTGATCGCCGATTTTTACGAGGATATCAACAATCTCCACCGACCCGGCGAAAGTCGAATGCACGGCGGTGCCGTTGGAAGAGGGCGCCGCTACCGGGGCAGCCGTGGCCGCCGCTGGGGCGGGAGCGCCGGCGCTGCTGTTGGCCGGCTCAACCGTGATCATGAAGGTGCGCCTGGTGGTGCCTTCCTCGACCGTACAGCGCGACGTTACCGGGCCGGAGATAGCCGGCGGGGCGGCTGCGGCCGCCGGGGCGGCAGCGGCTTCCGCCGGGGCTGCCTTCTTCTTGAGGGGGACATCGATCTTTGATTTTCCGGTCAAATAGCGAATGCCCTCGTTGACTTCCATCTTCTTGCCCGGCACCATTTGGCCCAATACCAGGAAGGTGTTTTTGTCATTGACCGGCAGGCCGCGCTCTTGCAGGGCTGCTTTGGCGGCATCGATATTCTTCGGAGCCGCCTCCAGCGGATCGCCGGTGAACGGCTCCAGTTTCAACTGCTCGGCAGCCACTTTGACTACTTCCGGGTCGGACGGCAGCGGTGTCTTGCCGAAGTAACCCAACACAGCCTTGCCGTATCCGGCATCGATCTTCTGCCAGCGGCCATAAAGCACATTGTTGAAGGCCTGTAGCCAGTACTGCTGCGATCCCGGTGTCACCGAGGTCCAGGCGCCACCGGCTTCAACCACGATCGGGAACTCGGCCAGCACTTCGGAATACTTGTCCAGGATACCGGCCTTGACCATCATATGAACATTGGGGCCGATGGCGCCGCCCGGCATCGGGAAGCCAAGCACGCGGGCGTCGGCGGTGGTGGTGGTCGGGTTGAAATCGTAGTCCTTCATCGAGTCGTTCAGCATGTCCTCGATTTCACCCATCTTGTTGGCGTCGATATCAAGCGAGTAACCGGTACCCTTAAGAGCGTGAGCCATCGAGCGCACGTCCGGTTGCACCGTACCCGAGGCCATGGGTCGTACCGAGAGATCAATACCGTCAACGCCACCCTCGATTCCGGCCATATAGCAGGCCACAGCCATGCTGGCGGTGTCGTGAGTGTGTTGCCACAGCGGCATTTCCGGCGGCATGATCTTCTTGAGCGCTACGGCGGTGTCGTAGATTGTCTTGGGATCGGTCGTGCCGGAGGCGTCTTTGAGGCAGATCGAATCAATCTTGATCCCGGAATCCAACAGGCGCTTGCCGATATCATAATAGAATTTGGCCGTGTGGACCTTGTCCGAGTGGAAGGGCATCCCCATCAGGGCGATACAGACCTGATGATGCATCCCGGCGTCGACTATCGGCTTGCCGGTTTTGATCAGGTTCTCGACATCGTTCATGTAATCAAAGTTGCGATCCCAGGTGGTGCCGTATTCGGCCATCAACTTGCCCTGCAGATTGAGCGCCGCGATCGACTGGGTGGTGAGGGTAACACCGGAGACCGAACGGGTGAGAATCTGAAGATCACAATCGGGGCCGACCGCTTCGCGCATCTTCTTCATGTCCTCAAACGGATCCTCGCCCAGATACATCAGCGGGGCCTGATAGCGGGCGCCACCGCCAAATTCAAAGTGACGAATACCTAGTTCGGCCGATCGTTTCATGGCCGGCAGGATGTCGTTCAGGCGGACTTTGCCGCCAAACGAACTCTGTAACCCGTCTCGAAAGGGGGTGAACATCACCCTGATGGTTTTCTTCTTCTCGGTGAAAATCATTTTATTTCCTCAACCTTTGTGATTTTTGTTCCGGGGAATAATGAAGTCACCACCGATGCCATCGCAGCCAGGACGGCCGCATCGGACGACGGTTCCTTGTAGGGGAAGATGACCAGGATCAGGCGCATGATGACGGCCAAAACGGTCAGCAATAAAAATACCGCGGCAAACGCCGAGGCGCAGATGAAGAGCAGTTCAAAAGAACCCATGTGTTAAGACTCCTGTCACACCGCAGCCGCCCGTTAATCCGGATGGCCCGGTTGTGTGCCTTTTCTCTCGGTTACCGACCATGTCTTGACCGGGCCTGGGGGCAACAACAGGCGATTATTATAAGGTTATAGCACTCCAGGATCAAGACCGTTTTGGCTTTTTTGGTGATTATCTGAAATGGAAGCCCGTTATGGTGAATGAGTTGGCCTGTGGGCAATCCGGCGCGCGGTGTTATCACCGAGCCGCCCAGCCCGAGCCTATTGACCAGTCCCCATTCGCGGATGGTCCGCGGCGGATACAAGCCCGCCGCTAGGCGAATTCGGTTGTGTCAGGTATTGATTCGCCGTAGGCGGATGATGACCTGACACCTAAGGCCATGTGAAAAAGTCCTCTACTTCGGCTGTGAACAAGTCTGAAGCGCGCGTGCTGTCAGGCGACTCGCCTTAATGTCTTCGGGTTAGGGTGCGGGTGTCACGCGATTCGCGTGACACCACCAGGCGATTTTGGCCTTTTCAACAAGCCCCTAAGGCCGAGTCAGGCAGCGGCGGCAGGTCACACCAATCCGCCGGCACAGATTCGCAAGACCTGCCGCAACAAGATCGAAGGCTTGGTCAGCCGACCCGACGGGTCGGAGCCCCTTGCGACTCCACCACGGAAATAGCCGCCATGTCAACGATTTCGCTGACGTCGAGAGCCTGGTGCAAGACATGGACAGGTTTCGACAACCCCATCAGGATCGGACCTATGGCGTCGGCACCCCCCATGCGCTGAATCAGCTTATAGGCGATATTGCCCGAATTGAGGTCGGGGAAGACAAACAGGTTGGCCTGCTGTTGCAACCGCGAGAACGGATAGTATTTGCTGATCAGTTCGGGCATCAGGGCCGTGTCGGCCTGCATTTCCCCGTCCACAATGAGGTCCGGTGCCTTTGCCTTGACGATGGCCGTAGCCCGCGCCACTTTGTCGGATTCCGGCGCCCGGGCCGAGCCAAAATTGGAGAACGACAGCATCGCCACCCGGGGCTCGATATTAAAGCGTTGCGCCACTTTGGCGGAGCACAGCGCGATCTCGGCCAGCTCCTCGGCACTCGGATTGATATTTACGGTCGTATCGGCAAACATATACGCCTTGCCCCTCTGGAGCATAATGAACATCCCCGAAACGCGGGAAACGCCCTCGGCCAGGTCGATGATCTCCAGGGCGGGGCGGATGGTCATGGGATAAGAAGTCGCGACACCGGAAAGCAACGCCTCGCAGTCGCCGGTTTCCAGCATCATCAGGCCATAGTATATGGATTCCTGCATCTGCCACCGGGCTCGGCCTGAGGTCATTCCACGACGACAACGTTTTTCGAAATACCGTTGAGCGTAGCGGGCTCGGTGTTCCGACGTAACCGGGTCGATTATTTCGATGCCGTCCAGTTTGATGTCGTGTTCCGCGGCCAACTTCTTGATAGTGTCGACATTGCCGAGCACGATCGGCTTCGCAATTCCCTCGGACAGGACTACTTGCGCCGCCTGAAGGATTCGGCTGGAGTGACCCTCCGGGAATACGACGCGCTTGGGATTGGCTTTGGCCTTTTCATTGATCACACTCATGATCTTGCGGCCGTGACCGGCCCGCTCGGCCAGCTCCACCTTGTATTGCTCAATATCGACCGGCTGTCGTGCGACGCCGGAGTCCATGGCCGCCTGAGCCACCGCCGCCGCCTCGTGAACGAGGATGCGGTAATCGAACGGCTTCGGAATCAGATAGGTGCGCCCGAACTGAAAATGGTCCACCCCATAGGCCTGGGCCACCGACACCGGCACATTCTGTTTGGCCAGATCGGCCAGGGCTCGCACGGCCGCAAGTTTCATTGCCTCGTTTATACCCGTCGCGGCCACATCCAGCGCGCCCCGGAAAATAAACGGAAAGCCCAGAACATTGTTGACCTGGTTGGGATAGTCGCTCCGGCCGGTCGCCATGATGACGTCCTTGCGGGCCGCCAGAGCTTCGGGATAAGTGATTTCCGGATCAGGGTTGGCCATAGCGAATATGATAGGATTCTCGGCCATCCTTTTGACCATATCCTGCGTTACCACATCTTTCATTGAAACGCCGACGAATACATCGGCATCCTTCATGGCGTCGGCCAGAGTATGGCAGTCGGATTTGCGGACAAACTCCTGCTTGTACTTGTTGAAAGAATCTCCTCGACCCTCATACATAACACCCTTGGAATCAACCATGAGCAGATTCTCGTGTTTGACGCCAAGCGAGCAATACAATTTGGCACAAGCAATACCGGCCGCGCCGGCTCCGGAAAACACCACTCGGATCTTGTCGATGTCCTTTTTGACAATTTCCAGGGCATTAAGAAGCGCCGCCGCCGATATGATAGCCGTGCCATGCTGGTCGTCGTGGAAAACCGGGATGTTCATGGTCTCTTTGAGTGTCTCTTCGATCAGAAAACACTCCGGCGCCTTGATGTCTTCGAGGTTGATACCTCCGAAGGTCGGCTCCAGAAGCTGGCAGGCTCTGATGATCTCCTGGGGGTCCTCGCTATTGAGCTCGATATCAAAGACATCGATATCGGCAAACCGCTTGAAAAGGATCCCCTTACCCTCCATTACAGGCTTACCGGCCATCGGCCCGATATTGCCCAGACCCAGGACCGCCGTGCCGTTGGTAACCACGGCGACAAGGTTGCCCTTGGCCGTATACTTGTAAACATCCGCCGGATTTCTGTGAATCTCAAGACATGGCTCGGCCACCCCCGGGGTGTAGGCCAGCGAGAGATCAAGCTGCGTTCGACAGGGTTTGGTGGCGGTAACTTCGATCTTGCCGCGTCTGCCGCGACTATGATAATCGAGTGCTTGTTGTTTTGTCACCATGGACAATCAACTCCTGTTTATATGTATAACTTGTGTTCACTGCGGCGAATATATGGGGCTCGGCAGGTATGTCAATCCGTTTTCGAACCTTTCCCGGCCCTCGTTTCAGCTGTTGACTGAGGCAAGGGGCGGGGGTTACTTTGCGCCGGTAATTGAGATCGGCACCCCACGGGTGCCAAGGCTCCAGGGTCGCAAGGGCGACGCTACAGAACGTCGGCTGCTATGGACCAACTCGAACGCGAAAACATCCGCCGCCGCCTTCAAAAGCTGGTGAACCAGCCGGTAAATGACCCCGGCATCAAGGCCATTACGGTCAATCCGCTCTATCACGGCTCATCGCGGATGCGGGTCACAGTCGGATCGGTCTGCGCCAATTTGGAGCCGGGCGCGCCGCCTCAGGAAGTGCTGGCAATCTTTGAATCGATGTCGTTCTTGGTTGTTACAGCCGTACGCGGGGCCACTTCCGGCCTGCCCTATATCTTTACCCGACAGGAGGTAAAGAACGTCGAGAAGGGGTAGGGGTGGGTTATCGGCCTGCCGGGGAGGTCTCTGCTATACCTGCCGGATCATAATGTCGGAACCCCTGCGGGGTGCCGACCTACCATGACTGGATCGTAACGTCGATACCCCAAAGAGGTAACGACCTATTAGTCCGCGATGGCGGTATTAAGCATGTCAGGGCTGTCGCTGACAATGCGAACTGCTGCGGCTAGCTCTTCTGCACCCTCCACAATCATATCTCACCGGCCATGCAACCCGACCAAAAACTCCACGTAATAGAAACCACCTGCCATGGTCGGCCCGAAAGAGAGCAGGTGTTTGGCGCCGTTACCGCTAGCGACTGGCGTCCGGCAAGGCCGGTGACGAGGAGTGTGAGTACAGAGCAGGAGGTTGTCTTGAATAAGTTCGATATCGGTCGCGCTTTGATGGTTCTATGTCTCTTGGCGGTTGGGTTGTCTGCTGCGCGTGCGTCGGCAGAGGAATTCACGCCGGTCTACAGTCCCACCCTGGAGGTCTCCCGACTGGTAGGTGAAATCAAAATTGACGGCTCGCTTGATGACAGCGGCTGGCGTCAGGCCGCCCAGGCGAGCAATTTCTCAGAACACGAACCGGGTGATCAGGTCAAGCCGCCGGTCGACACCAAAGTCTACCTGACCTACGATGAGGACCACATCTACGTCGGTTGGAAAGTCTACGATGATCCCGCAAAGGTGCGGGCCACGGTGTGCGGCCGTGATCGCATACACAGCGACGACAATGTCGGTTTTTTTGTCGACACCTACGGCGACGCCACCTGGGCCTACACTATGAACTGCAACCCCTTCGGCATCCAATACGATGCCCTGTGGTCGGCCGGCAACGGCGAGGATGACGGCTACGATCTCATCTGGGAGTCCAAGGGACATCTGACCGATTTTGGCTTCGAGGTGGAGATGGCCATCCCGTTTTCGAGCCTGCGTTTCCCCAACAAGGAAGTCCAGACGTGGAAAGTCGATTTTTGGCGCAATCACCCGCGCGAGACCCGGCGTGAGTATTCGTGGGCCGCTTATGATCGCGACGAGTCCTGCTGGCCATGTCAGTGGGGCAGCGTCACCGGCATTCAGGGTGTCAAGCCCGGCCGCGGCGTCGAGATCCTGCCGTCGGTACTCGCCTATCAATCCGGCGTTCGCCGGGACAGCCGGATGGTCAATGACAATCCCGACGGCGAGGTCGGTGTCGCCGTCAAGTACTCGGTAACATCGGACATCACGGCCGAACTCACCTACAACCCGGACTTCAGCCAGATCGAGGCGGACGCCACCCAGATCGATGTCAACAGCACCACCGCTCTTTCATATCAGGAGCGGCGACCGTTTTTCCAGGAGGGTAGTGATCTGTTTCAAACGGTGTTCGGCGCTGTCTACACGCGTTCCATAAACGATCCTCAGGTAGCTGCCAAGGTGACGGGACGCTTGGGGCGCACCAGCTTCGCCTACCTCGGTGCCCGCGACGAACACACCCCGGTCATTCTGCCGTTGCATCAGCATAGCGCCTTCGTGCAGAACGGCAGAAGCTCCAATAACGTCTTCCGGCTCAAACAAACGGTCGCCGAGAACTCCCACCTGGGATTGCTCGTGACCGATCGTCGCCTTGACGACGGCGGTAGCAACACGCTGTTGAGTTTTGACGGTTCGCTGCGGCTGTCTAAGTACTATTCGGTAATCTGGCAGGGAGTTGCGACCCACACCAAGGAGCCGGATGATACTACCATGACCGCCGGCTACCCAGGGTACTATGGTGCGACTTTCGACCAGGGGGCGCACACTCTCCATTACGACGGCGAGTCATACTGGGGCGATGCGGCCTATTTCGGCATCAATCGGGAAGACCGCAACTTCGATATCGACCTTGCCTACCTCCACAAGAGCCCTACTTTCCGTGCCGACAACGGCTATCAACCCACCAACGACCGCAAGAAGGTGCAGTTCTATGGCGGGTACTCCCTCTATTTTGATCGGGGCATCTTCCAGCGCATCCACCCCAATCTCACCCTCGCTCACGAATGGGACTACGCCGGCGACCTGAATCAGCAATATCTCGACCTACAGGCAGAAGTCCAGCTGAGTGTCGCATCCATCAGCATACACCCATGGTACCGAAAGTCCGCTGAAAGCTATCGCGGTGTCGAGTATACCAACCTGTGGTTGATTCACAATTGTTTCAGCAGCACCCCGACCGGCTGGTTGGCTCTTGGCGGAGGGGTTACCTACTCGCACAATATCGCCTACGGGGATCAGATCAAGGGAAAGGAGACGATGCTTTCGGCCTGGCTGGATCTGAGGCCAACCTCCAGATTGTTTGTCGAGAACTGGTTCAATTATGCCCACGGCGATTCCCTCGAGGGCGGCGGCACCATTTATGACGGCTACACCGTTCGCTCACGCGGCACATATCAGTTCAGTCGCGAGTTGGCGCTGCGGCTGGTAGTGGAATACGATGATTTTGGAAAGGTCTGGAGTGTCGACCCGCTGCTGACATACCAGATCAATCCGTTTTCGGTGCTCTATGCCGGCAGTTCGTATGGCTACGATGGACTACCGGTGACGATAGGCAGCGACGACCGATACGTGATCGGCCGGGACTGGCAGCTGAGCCGTCGCCAGTTCTTCCTCAAACTCAAGTATCTGTTCCAGGTCTAGGCCTGAGTGGATCGTCGGTGGCGTCAAGCGACTCGCGTGACGCCTGTCCGGCCTGCTAGGGCAGGTCCCGAACGAGTGAGACCTGGCATCATTGCCTGGTGGTGTCACGCGACTCGCGTGACACCTGCCCCGTAGCCAGATGGCCCTCAGTCTATTCTTGGTAGGTCGGGACCCCTTGCGGGTTCCGACTTCTTACGGATGTCTCTCGTTGGGTTCTTTGTAGGGCAGATCTCGGCTTTGCGAGACCTGCCATTGTCTTTGTAGTTCAAAATGGCGGGTCCGAAAACGGATCCGCCCTACCATTCTCGACACATTCGGTTCGGTCAGGTCTTGCGCCGCAGGCGTGTGACCTGACCGCCTGCCGCCGGGTCACACCCTCGCTTTGCGAGAGCAAGACCCGTCGGAACACTCTTACATCTCGGATCCGTCATTGCGAACAATCCAGTCTTGGTAGGTCGGAACTCCTTGATGGTTCCGACTTCTTACTGAGACCACCTTGCCTGATTGCGACGCAAGAACGGCGGGTCCGAAAACGGATCCGCCCTACTACTGTCGCTCGGGTTCGGATTCGTGGCTGGCGTAGGTCCCCGTGCACCGGCAAGTCACAGGATGTTGGCAGACGCGGACGTCTGCCAACCGCCGGACTGACCAGCGCAGCCTCTGTTTAACAAAATCCCTCCCTACCCACTTGCCCGGATCGGCAATACTTACTACATTGCGGCCTGCTGAAAGTGAGAAATACGAGCCTGTAAACATAGCGAGATGACTGACATGAAAACCTCTACCGACAAGCGCAAATCCTGGGCGGAGCCGTTCAAAATCAAAATGGTCGAGCTGATCAAAATGACCAGCTACGAAGACCGCCTCAAAGCCATCAAAGAAGCCGGCTACAATACATTTTTGCTGCGGTCCGAAGATGTCTATATCGACCTGTTGACCGACTCCGGCACCTCGGCCATGTCCGACCGCCAGTGGGCGGGGCTGATGATGGGTGACGAAGCCTACGCCGGATCGCGCAACTTCTACCACCTGCACGACGCCGTCGAAAAATTCTACAGCTACAAATATACCGTCCCGACCCACCAGGGACGCGGCGCCGAGCATATTCTGTCGCAGATCACGATCAAAGACGGGGACTTCGTTCCGGGCAACATGTATTTCACCACCACCCGCCTGCACCAGGAGCTGGCCGGGGGGACGTTTGTGGATGTTATCGTCGACGAGGCCCACGACGCGGCCGACGAACATCCCTTCAAAGGTAATGTCGATTTTGCCAAACTTGATGCTCTGGTCAACGAGGTCGGCGCCGACAAAATTCCGTATGTTTGCATCGCTACCGCCGTCAACATGGCCGGCGGTCAGCCGATCTCAATGGCCAATATGAAGCAGCTGCGCACCTGGTGTGACAAGCATGGCATCATGATCGTCCACGATATGACCCGTGTGGCCGAAAACGCCTACTTCATCAAAGTGCGCGAAGAGGGCTACCATGACAAAACGATTGCCGAGATTGTCTATGAGATCTGCGCTCTGACCGACGTGGCCACGATGTCGGCCAAGAAGGACGCCATGGTCAATATCGGCGGCTTTTTGGCTATGAACGACCCCAAGCTCTACGACAAAGCCTGCAATATGGTCGTGGTTTATGAGGGACTGCACACCTACGGCGGTATGGCCGGACGCGATATGGAGGCGCTGGCGATCGGGATCGAAGAATCAGTCCAGTTTGATCATATCCGCGCCCGCGTGGGACAGGTGGAGTATCTCGGCAACAAACTGATCGATGCCGGCGTGCCGATTGTGCGGCCTATCGGCGGCCACGCGGTATTTCTGGATGCCCGCGCGATTTTGTCGCACCTGCCGCAGAAGCATTTCCCGGCCCAGGCGCTGGCGGCGGCGATTTATGTCGAATCAGGTGTTCGTGCGATGGAAAGAGGCGCCGTTTCCGCCGGCCGAAACAAAAAGACCGGCGAGAACTATATGCCCAAGCTTGAGTTGGTGCGTTTGACCATCCCGCGCCGGGTCTACACCCAGGCGCACATGGATGTCACCGCTGAGGCGATCATCGAAGTGGCTGAGAACGCGAGCAATGTCAGGGGCCTCAAGCTTGTCTACGAACCCGAAATGCTGCGCTTCTTCCAGGGTCGGTTCGAGGAGATCGGGTAGGGGGGAGGCGGCCGGATGTCGAGTGTCACTCTGAGCGCGGTCCGACAGTGATGAACGACAGGGCGGTTGTGCTTCACCTCCGGGAGGCATAACGGACATCAGTTCGAGGATAACTCGTGCCCGGATTACACATTCGTCACAGCGGATCAGGGCTGCCGTCCGATGATCATGACAGTTCTCTCCTGAACGAACTGTGCCACGACGACTATTATTCCAACCGGGTGCTTCACTGCGATGATCACACGGCCGTCGCGTTTACAAGCTACCCCGACTACCCGATCGCTATCTATGACGACGCGCGATACTGGATCGTTCTGGAGGGGAAAATCTACAATGTGCCGGGCAGCCGGTGGCACAGCGACCTGCGCCATCTGGCCCATGTGGTTTTCGAGGGCGGTTCCTCCGGCGACGGCAAGATTGCTGGCTGGTTGCTGGATCATGATGGCGATTATGTGATTGTTCTCCGGGACAAGGCATCCGGTCAATGGGTGCTTGTAAATGATGTCCTGGCGCGATTGCCGGTGTATTGCGCCGTCTCCGCATCAGGGCTAGTCCTCTCTCGTGAATTTCTCTACACGGCCCGTCACCAGGATCCACCCCGCTTCAACCGCCTGGCTATCGCCGAACAACTCCAGTTTGGCTACGCTCTTGGTACAAAAACGTTGCTGGAGGGGGTTGAACTTCTAGCTCCAGCCTCAGTAATCCGGTGGTCGGGTAGCGATAATCTGGTCGAAAAGCGAATTGTCCACACCTTTGATCTCGGGCCCAATGAATCTCTCAGACCGCCTCTGGATAGCCGGCGCCAGTTGGTCGAGTTGTTTGAGACAGCTTGTCGCCAGAGAGTCGATCCCCGCCGGCCTGTCATCGTCACACTCAGCGGTGGCCTTGATGCACGATCGGTACTGGCCGGGTTAGTGAACACTGAATGCAACCCGATGGCGATGACTCACCACCAGCCTCTTCATACGCCGCAGGCAGAGGTCGATGCAGCGCGTGAAGTAGCAGCAGCTCTCGGTGTCGATTGGCACCTGTCGCCGCTCGGCTCGCCGACGGGCGGAGACCTGAAACTTCTGCTGAAACTCAAGGGAGGGCTCAACGAGTTGACCATGGCCTACGGGCTGCCTTTTATGCGAATGTTGCGCGAAAAATACCCTCAGGGGGTAAACTTCTTTAGCGGTGATGGTGGCGATATGACATTTCGAGGATTGTGGCGCGGCCCGGTTGCACGTGACAACGGGGTACTGGCCGATTACATTCTTACGCGCCACCAATTGCTATCATCGTCAATCGTGACTCATCTGACCGGTATCACGCTTGATCAGATGCGTCAGGATCTGCTCGACCGACTGATCGGTTGCCCTGAAGCAGATACCGTTGACCGATTTGTTCACTACATGATCTTCGAACGGGCTATACGCAGTCCGTTCGAGGGTGAAGATAGAAACCGGGCTGCTTGCTGGTGTGTGGCGCCGTTTTACAGTCTGCCGGTATTCCGGCTGGTCATGAATCTCTCCGATCGCAGCAAGCGATACCATCGCTTCCATTGTGATTTCCTGAAGCTTCTCTCACCGTCGGCGGCCTCGGTGATCGAGTCCAACCAGGGTTCGGCACCGGGATCATTTCGCTTTCGTGCGCGAACCCGGCTGCTTGACCTGCTGGCCGGATCACCCCGCATTTACCGAGCCATCAAGCGATATCGCTACCGACCGTCGCTGCTGGACCACCAGTCACCGGTGTTGACCTGTCTGGCCCGCCAGGTATCGGACGGCAGCACCCTAGCCAACGCTCTTCAGGGGGAGGCGCTGAAGCGATATCTCACGCAACCGGACAGCCTTAATCACGACGTCTGGCATCGCCTTCTCACTCTTACCTCTGCCGTGGAATACCTTCGCGGCTTGCCCAGCAGCTTGGATGAGTTCGCGGATGAGCCCTTTGACTGAGGAGTGCAAATCCCAAACCCCACTATTTCTACACCACAATGCTATCTTTAGATGCCGGGGCCATGAGGGTCCTGGTATACTCTACTCCCGGCGCCATCAGGCGGCGACTCATCACAACCCCATCGTCAGTCCCTTACGATGCGACATGCCCAGGCAGGTGTGGCAGTGCGGACATAAGTAAAGACACCGCTTTCCCAAGTCGCCCTTCATTTCCTGGTACCAGATATGTTTCAGCTCCTTTTTACAGTGGGGACAAAGCGGGCTGACTCCTTCCATTTGCTCAAAGCGAATCACAGCGACCTCCTTTTAGACGAATTGAATTTGCTCCTTATCGCGGAGGAAGACGATGCCAAAGACGATAAACATGACCGGCGTAAGCAGCAGGGACACCGGCGAAAGGACGATCGACACCTCCAGGATGCCCAGTACCAGATTCAGGTAGATAAAGACCTTCATGGCATCACCTACTTGCTCTTTGATGGTCAGCAGCTTGACGGCGATGATGATGTCAATAATGCCGATAGAGACAACGGCCACGCACAAGAAGGCAATACTGAGAATCGCCACAAATATCTCGGCATCACGGCCGGTACCGAGACCAATCTGCACTACACGCAGAAATATCCCACCAATTTCAAAAGCAATATTCCAGATTATCGACGCTATAATAAGACCATCGATGCCGCCATACTGGTAATGTTCGTGTAAGAGCTGTTTGAACTTGATCAGGATGTATATCATGATAACGGTTGACACTACCGACAGGATATCGCCGGGACCGAAAGTCGGCTCGTAGAAGCCCAGCAGCTTGGCGCTCACCACGGCAAACACGATATTGAGAACGATCGCCAACGGGAAAATTCCGGCGTTGGCTATCGCCAGCCAGCCAACCAACGAATAACGGTTTTCTGCCATCCTCTTGTCTCCTCTCTAAGCCTACTTCACTACAGGCTAGTGTATTCCCGATCATACTCAAGGATATCTCCCGGCTGGCATTCCAACTCGCGGCATATGGCCGCCAAGGTTGAAAACCGGATTCCTTTCACTTTGCCGGTTTTCAGCAACGAAAGATTGGTTATGGAGATTCCGATACGGCCGGCCAGCTCAGTCAATGACATCTTGCGCCTGACTAACATTAGGTCAAGGTTAATTCGAATTACCATAGCTCAATATACGCAGGATCTTAACGAATGGCGACGATTTTTTTACGTTTTGCATAAATGTTATTAAATGGGAAGTAGAAATATCGGATGGGCCAACTCCTGCCCCAATATAAATACCCCCGGACTTACGAGGGGATGAGCCCGGGGGATATATAAGACGGCACAGCTGTCAGAGGCGTCGGGAGGAAGGACAGGCCGTCAGGGTCTTGGAGTTTGTGCTCAATGATAATATACTACTACATCCCCGGGTGACAATACTGGATTAGTGCGTAGGCGGATGCGTAGAAATTCTTCCTGTCGCTCCCCGCCTGATGCTTGTTGAAAAGCTCCTGATCATGTTACGGGCGGGCCAACCGAACATGAAGCCCAAAAACTAATTGTGGAACCAAAACCAAGCTCTTGTGTTGGAGGAAATAATAGACTGTTCCGATGCATAATATAGGATTTGATCATGGGTCGTAAAGGTCAACAGGTTTGGGCATCCTCAGAGGTCAATGGCCGCGATGAAGCCCGTACCCGGCAACTGATCGCAGAGATTAAGGCCGGCGACAAACAGGCCTTTACGGAACTGGTGCGCCGCTATCGCTCTCAGGTAGCGGCACTGGCCTATCGCACGGTGGGCGACTACGACGAGGCGGCCGATATCACCCAACTGGTCTTCATGAAGGTCAACCGCAATATCTGGCGCTACGATTCGAACAAGAAATTCTACACCTGGCTGTACCGCATCACGGTCAATGCCTGCATCGATCATCTGCGAAAACACCGTCGCCATCAGCACGAGCCGCTGGACAATTTCCGTGATCTCCTGGAAAGCTCCGGCCTTGATCCCCAGGATGATTACATGCGCGGGAGAATTAACGAGCATATTCGCGAGGCTTCCAATCGTCTAAACGAAAAGCAGCGCTCGGCCTTTGTGTTGCGGGATGTCGAAGGCAACAAACTGGGACACGTGGCCGACATTATGGAAATGCCGGAGGCAACCGTCCGCTGGTACCTTCATCGCGCCCGCACCAAGGTTCGCAAGGAGTTGTTGCGCCGGTGCCCGCAGTTGCTCATCGCGCTGGGTATCAAATAGTCTTTTGCCTGGCAGCCCGCCCGGCCAATCCCTATATTCGGTTCATGGCTTCCCATACTAAGATCACATTGCAGGTTGACGGTATGCACTGCGCCGGCTGTGCCGCCGGTATCGAGAAGGGTGTGCGCCGGCTGACAGGTGTTGCTGATTGCCAGGTCAACTTCGCCATGCGATCCGCCGCCATCGCCTTCGATCCGGCCGTCGTCGGTCAGGACAGCATTGCCCGGACCATATCAGATCTCGGCTACCACGCTCATGAGGGTCGACCCGACGTTCTGGAGGCCTCTCGCCGGGACACAGCCCAGGCGCGGCGACGATTCCAAATTTCGCTAGTTTTGGCCGTGCCGCTGATGCTTCTGGCAATGTGGCCGATGTACTTCGACGGTCCGCTGATTTCGGCGTTGGTTGATGGCGTTGCGCAGGCCGTGCTGGCCTTGCTTCTGCTCGCCGGTCCCGGCCGTCCCATCATCATCGATGCCTTGTTGCAGGCCCGCCACGGCAGGGCCAACATGAACAGTCTGATTGCTCTGGGTACCCTGACCGCCTTTGGCTGGAGTCTGTACGTGCTGATCACTGTCTCGCGGAGCGGTGGGGTCGGAGCGGCCGAGTATTTCTTTGAATCGAGTGGCATGATAATCGCCCTCATTTTGTTGGGTCGGTACCTGGAGGCGCGAGCGCGGGGTAGGGCGGGTGAGGCTATCGGAGGCCTGGTAAAGCTGCAACCGCCCACGACCACGGTCATTCTCCAGGATGTGGAAACGGCCATCGAGACGGCGGCAGTCACCCCGGGCATGATCCTGCTGGTGCGGCCGGGCGAGAGAGTGCCGGTTGACGGTGTCGTGCTCGATGGGCATCCGGCCATAGATGAATCGATGGTGACCGGCGAGTCCATGCCGGCCGACAAAAGTCCCGGTGGCGAGGTCATCGGGGGCTCCCTCAACGGCCATAAGGCCTTTCGAATGCGGGCCACGCGTGGGTCGCAGGAGGGCTTCCTGGCCGACATGGTCCGGTTGGTCTCCGAGGCTCAGAGCCGCAAAGCGCCGGTGCAACACCTGGCCGATCGGGTGGCCGCCGTCTTTGTCCCTATCGTGTTGGTGATTGCTTTGTTGACGGCCGCCCTGTGGTACTGGCTGGATCCCGGCAGTCCCATGTTGATCAAAAGCGTGGTCTCAGTTCTCATTATAGCCTGTCCCTGCGCCCTCGGCCTGGCCACACCTACCGCCATCCTGGCCGGCACCGGCCGGGCTGCGCGCGAGGGCCTGATTATCCGTGGCGGCGATGTCCTGGAGAAATTGACCCGGATCGACACCGTGCTTGTGGACAAGACCGGTACCCTCACCCACGGACGATTGGATGTGGCCGAGGTTGAAGTGTTTGGCGAAATGAGTCGCATGGAGTTGGTCCGCCTGGCCGGATCAGCCGAAATAGCCAGCGAGCATCCTGTCGCGGCGGCTATAGTCCGCCATATGCGACTCAATCAGATCGAGCCGACAGCGGTGCGTGAAGTCGAAGCCATGCCCGGCCTCGGCCTGCGTGGAATCTGGTCCGATCACCAGTTGCTGATCGGCAATTTGGCTCTTATGAAATCTATCGAGGTGGACTTGGGCGAGGCCCTGCCGGCCGCCACCCGGCATATGGAAGAGGGCCGAACGGTCGTTCTGGTGGCCCTGGACAATCGCGCCATCGGACTCTTGGCCCTGACCGATCGCTTGCGCAGCGAGGCCCGCGACGCCATCGCCTGGTTGACCAAACATCTGGGCCAGGTAGTGCTGATTTCAGGTGATACCTACCAGACGACGCGCGGGGTGGCTCAGTCGCTAAAGATAGAGCGGTTTGAGTCCGAAATTCGACCCCGACAAAAGGCGGCGGTGGTTGAGGCCTATCGCAAGGCGGGCTTCCGGCCGGCTATGGTGGGCGACGGTATCAACGACGCCCCGGCCCTGGCTGCGGCTGATATTGGGATCGCTATCGGCTCCGGCACCGATGTGGCCGGTCAGGCCGCCGACTGTATCCTGATCAGGTCCGATCTCATGGCCCTGCCGCAGTTGTTCAAGATCGGTAAGGCGACTATGCGGAGTATCAAGCAGAATCTTTTTTGGGCATTTTTCTACAACGTGGCCGCCATACCTATCGCCGCCGGAGCGCTCTGGCCGGTGGCCGGAATCACGCTTTCGCCCATGATCGCCGCCGCGGCCATGGCCTTCTCCTCGGTCTTTGTAGTCACCAATTCGCTCCGCCTGAGTCGCGTTGATCTGGGTTAGTCCCCTGGTTCTCCGCCGAAGGTTACCGTTGCTGCTCCGGCCAGCAATCAGTTGTCCCGGCTGGATGAATATAGTACTATGAGTCAGGATTTCATGATATGGACTGGACTAAACTCACACCCCGACGGGCTCTGACCCTGTTTGCTGTTCTGACCCTTATCATCTTTGCCCAGGCGCTCTGGTGGATCGTTTTCATGGCTCGTCTTACCGATGAAAAAGTAGACCTGGTACAGAGCCTGGGTGGTGATCAGGCGCTGGTCGAAGACATCCACCGCCAGGAAATCAGACGCCAGATTATGGTCGGAACCGAAGGGCTGTTTCTGTTGGCGGCAACGACGTTGGGGGCCTGGCTGATATACCGCTCGCTTCGGAAGACGGCAGAACTGCAGTTTCACCAGCAGAACTTCCTGATGTCGGTCACCCACGAGGTACGCACCCCGCTGGCCTCCCTGAAACTCTACACGGATACCCTGTTGTCGGATCGAATTTCGGCCGAGCAGAAAACGCACATTATCCCCAAGATGCGCCAGGATATAACGGAACTGGAGCAAATGGTCGGAGATATCCTGGAGGCCTCGCGCTTTGATCGCCAGGATTATCAACTGGATTTACGACTATTCAACTTGACCGGGCTGGTGGCCGAGCGCTTGGATAACTTTACCGGCAAAGCATTCCGGGTTGCCATCAAATCGGATCTGGCCGAAGAGGTCGAAATCGAAGGAGATCGCGATGCGCTACGACGGGCTATCGATGCAGTTCTGGACAACGCCGTGCGCTACTCGCCGACCGACCACTGTGAAATCGCCGTGAGCCTGAATCAGCAATCCGACCGGGTTGTAGTATCGATTACGGACAATGGTATCGGTCTTGAGCCCAAAGATTTCAAACGGGTTTTTGATCGTTTTTACCGTGTCCCGACCGGCAACCGGCGTAGCCGCCAGGGCAGCGGCCTGGGACTTTATCTGGCCCGCGAAATTGTGCGCGCCCACGGCGGCTCTATGACAGTGCAGTCCGACGGCAAAGATCGGGGCAGCACCTTTATTATCGAATTACCACGGAGGATAGCGTCAAGTGAAGGCAATACTGCTGGTTGAAGATGACGATCACCTGGCCGAGGGGTTGATGATGAACCTTCAGGCCGAAGGCTACCAGGTGGTACATGTGTCGGATGGGTCGGCGGTGGAGCAGGAATTCGGGCGGGGTCGCTTCGACCTGGTCCTCATGGACATTATGCTGCCGGGCGTGGACGGTCTGACCCTGTGCCGTCGCTTGCGTCAGAGCGGGACGACGGTACCGATCCTCTTTCTGACCGCCCGCGATCAATCGCAAGACAAGGTCGATGGGCTGTTGGCCGGAGGGGATGACTACATTCCCAAGCCGTTCGCGTTGCCGGAACTGCTGGCTCGTATCAGCGGTATTTTCCGCCGCCAGGCATGGCTGGCCGGTGAAACCAAGAAGGTTGCCGATGAGTTCACTTTTGACGGCCGCTCCATCAATTTCAGAACTTACCTGGCCAAAGGACCCGGCGGCGAGCATACCTTGACCCGCAAGGAGTGTATGGTCATCAAGTACCTGGTTGAGCGACCGGACGAGGTGGTCGCCCGGGATCAGCTGCTTGACGCCGTCTGGGGTTATCACGTCTACCCGACCAACCGAACCATTGATAACTTTATCCTCAAGCTACGCAAGATCTTTGAAGACGACCCGGCCAACCCGGTATACCTCCGCACCGTTCGCGGGGCCGGGTATCGCTTTCAGGTAACAGTCTGAAAGGATCGGGTAAAATCGGCCGCTGGACTATTGACAAGGGGCGGTCGTAAGACTATAATTAGAGGCTGCCCGAGGGCGGTTTGTTTTATGTTGTCGCTTATTTTGGGTTTGGGCAATGAAGGTGCCCGTTATGTCGGCACCAGACACAACGTGGGCTTTGATGTTACCGCCCAGGTGGCGCAGTCGTTAGCGGCACACCACCAGCCCCAGACTCAACATTATCGCTGGTGCCGCGGCCGGATTGATGGCAATACGGTGGTGCTGGCTTGGCCGACAACTTACATGAACCGTTCCGGCTTGGCGGCCCGGGCGCTGTTGGAGCGGCTTGAATTGGAGCCGACCCGGATGCTGGTAGTGGTCGATGATTACAACCTCAATCTGGGTGCGCTGCGTTTTCGACGGGACGGCTCCGATGGCGGCCACAACGGTTTGGCGTCGATCATTGACGAGTTGGGAACGGACCGGTTCCCCAGGCTCCGAGTGGGCATCGGACCGGCACCGCAAGAATTGGATAAGGCCGAGTTTGTACTAAGGAGATTTGAAGCCGACGAAATTGAGACCAGAAGCAAAATGATCAGTGATGCGTCCGAAGCAGTGATACTTGCCCTCAAGCAGTCACTGGAGGACGCCATGACTGTATATAACCATAACCCTGCCCGGTCATAGCCGGTGTCCGTGACCGAGCCGTTTGAACCTTTAACCCAACGTCCACAGGGAGCATATTGGATGCGTGTTTACGAGACTACCTTCCTTCTCAACCCCCAAGTTGACGAGGCCACACTGGAGCGTCAGGTCAACGACATATCCGACCTGATTCGCCAAGGTGGCGGCAAGATTTTACACGAGAGACGCCTGGGCACACGCCGTTTAGCGTATGACATCCAGGGCCTGTCTCAGGCTTATTATCACAACCTTGTCTTTGAGGGCGAGCCCTCGGTGTTGCCGCCGATCGAGCGTCACTACCGACTCAACGAGGCCTACTTGCGGCACCTGACGGTGCAGTTTGACGGCGACCCGGAGGCGGTGGCCGCCGATACCCAGCCCAGCCCGATCGCCGAAGAGGTCAAGCCACAACCGCCACGGCGGGAGATCAATGATGGCTCGCCGGTCGGCCGCCGCAACGCCCCGGAGCCGGTGGCAGAGACCCCAGCCCCCGAGCCTCAGCCGGAGACCGTCGAACCAAGTGCCGAAGTGAGCCCCGAACCAGTAGCGACCGAGACTGTCGACCAGGACGCTACCGGATCCGTCGAGACTGACTCCGACGAGCAGGACAAGGAGCTGTGAGGTCCGGTCCCTACAGGTTTTGACCGGTTTCCAGCTTGGTGAATAAGACTGATTTGGACAGGAGATAATAATGCCCGAATATCGAAGAAGAAAAATTTGTCGATTCTGCGAGAATAAGATTGAGCGGGTCGAATACAAAGAAGAACGTGTGCTCCGGCGGTTTGTCAACGAACGCGGGAAGATCATTCCGCGGCGCATTTCCGGATGCTGCGCTCGGCACCAACGGATGCTGACGACCTCGATTAAACGGGCCCGAATGCTGGCCATTCTTCCGTTTGAGAGTGAGACATTCCGCTAGCAGAACGGCGTCGGCCGTTTTGCCGAATGTCATGGTGAACTCAGCTACCCCGTCCAGGGCCGTGCTTCTGGCGGCCATATTCCCGGTGCTGGCCATCATGGTCGGACTGCAGGCCAACCCTCAAAGCGGCCAGGCAATGTCTGTGCTACTGGCGGTGTTAGTCTACTTCGTCACCATGATCGCCTACTACGCGATGGGACGTTTGGCTACGGCCCAGCACACCCATCTGCTATGGAGCACCGCCGCCGTCGCTCTGGTTATGGCTTTTATGCTGACCGGCGTCGGCGATACCTGGCCGGTCCTGATGGGCTTGAGCGCCGTTCTGGCGGGCGGGGTTATCGGCGGCAGGCTGATCGCGCTCGGATGGCACCCTCGAAAGGTCTATACCTGGTCGGTGCTGGCGGTGGTGGCTCTGACGGTAATCCAGCTGGCCCCACTCTGGTCGGCGGTTCAGCTTTATTCGGGTGAGCTGATTGAAGAGACTTTGCAGCAGTTCAGGCAAACGGCGGCGCTTTGGACAACCAACTCGGCCGAGATCGAAGAGGCCGCCGGTAGCTATAGTCGGGTGATGAAAGTATTTATCCACCTCCTGCCGGCCATGACGGTGCTGAGCGGCGTCCTGCAATTCACCGTTGGTTACCTGCTGCTGACGCGCTATGTCGCCCGAAGCTGGCCGCACTTGAGCATCCAGATGGCCTTCGTCCGCTGGCGGATGCCGTTTGCCTTGACGCCATTGGTAGTGGCGGCCGTGGGTGCGCGGTTGACCGGCCATGAATCGGCAATGATGGTAGCTGATAATGTCCTGGTTCTGCTGGCGGTTTTTTACGCCGCATGTGGTATGGCCCTGATCGAGACATACCTGCGCCGATTGGCCATACCCAAGGCGCTGAAAGCGATTTTCTGGGTGCTCTTGGCGTTGACCCATCTGATTGGATTCTTTGTGACCGGCCTGCTGGGCTTTATCGATAGTTTTTTCGATTTTCGCCGACGGGCCGCCGCTGCGGCCGAGGCACCGTGACTTTACAAACTTGTTGCTATGGATATAGAAAGGTCCTAAAATGAAGGTGATATTAAGAGAGGACGTTCCTGAGATCGGCCAAGCTGGTCAGACTATCGATGTCAAGGACGGTTATGGTCGCAATTTCCTGTTGCCACGTAATCTGGCCATTGAGGCGAGCAAAGCCAATCTTCAGGCCATCGACATTGTCACTAAGCAAAAAGAGCATCGTGATCGAAAACTCCGCCGTGAGGCCGAGGTGGTCCGAGACAAAATCGAAAAGCTAGAACTTCAAACGGAAGTTCTGGTCGGCGAGGAGGACAAAGTATTCGGATCGGTGACGGTTCACAATATCATGGAGATGCTCGCTGAAAAAGGTATCACCGTGACCAAGAACATGATCAGTCTCGATAGCCCGATCAAGGCCCTGGGCGTTTACACGGTGCCGGTCCATGTCGACAAGTCGGTCCAGGCGAATCTGAAGCTCTGGGTAGTGAAGAAGTCGTAACTTATGGCTATGGTTGAAGCGAAAGTTGAGGGTCTGGCGCTGGATATGACCACCAATACCCCGGTGGTGATCCTGTCACCGATCAATCAGGACAAGGTCTTGCCGATATGGATCGGTCATGCCGAAGCCTGGGGGATCGCCATGCAGCTTTCCGGGGTCACCCCTAAACGGCCGCTCACCTACGATCTACTCAAGCAGGTCATCACCACCCTTAAGGCTGAAGTGGATCGGATCGAGGTCACCGAACTACGCGATCAGACGTTTTATGCAGTGGTCTATTTGAAGCGCAACGGGGACCAGTTTACGATTGATGCCCGACCGTCGGATTCGATCGCTCTGGCCCTCAAGGCGGAGGCTAAGATCTTTATCAATGATGAGCTTCTGGCCCTGGGTGACGCCGACGGATCCGGTTCCGAACCGGCGCCGATGCCGACCGACCCGGAGACACTACGCGAGAGATTAAGGAAGATCAACCCCGAAGATTTCGGGAAGTATTCGCTCTGATGGTGAGATTGCGGGCCTGGTGCATAGTGATACTGGTGGCGCTGTTGCCGATCGGCAGTGTGGCCGCCGATCGTATTGATGATGCCGACGATGTGGTGTCGCTCTATGCTCGCGGCAAGCGGCAAATGCATGAGGGAGACTGGTACCGGGCCGCCCGGACTTTTGAGAGCCTGGCCGGACAATTCCCCGAATCATCCAACCTCGACCTGTTCTTATTCCAGCAGGCCAAGTCCCGCTACTATCTGGGAGAACTATCGGCGGCTCTGGCTATTTTCGACAACTATCTGGATCGCTATGCCACTGTGCCTGAGGCACCTTACGCCCACTATTTCCGGGCCAATGTCAACTACCGCCAAGGCCAACTGGATCAGGCTCTCTACGACTACCTCCGCGCTTATCGCCTCTCACAAGATAGTCGCCTGGATGAATTAGCTATCGCCTCAATCACCAAGCTCATCAAAAACGCCACCACCGTCCACATTGTCCCGGACGATTTTGCCGCGCTGCCGACCGATCGTCGTTGCCGGGCGATCACCGAGTGTGCCGGGGCCCTGATGGATCGGGGGGAGGTGACGTCGGCCCAAAATCTACTCCAAATATGTGGACAGGCACTGTCGCCGACCGATCCCCGTCTCGAGGTTGGGCGCCGCTCCCGCCGAGGTGTCCAGGTAGCCATGATACTTCCGTTTTCGGGAGAGTTGCGCTCCTGGGCCGAAGACATTTACAATGGCGCCGTGATTGCGGTCGAAATGGATAGCGCGGACGGGGACAATGCCATAAGTCTGGTCAGCTTCGACAGCCAAAGTGATCCTGTCGAGGCGGCGCGTCTGATTGGAGAAACGGCGCAATCATCGGATTATTTGGCGGCGGTAGGACCGCTGACCAGCGAGGCGGCGGCTGTAGCTACGGCAACCCTGGCCTGTCGTGATTTGCCGCTAATCGTTCCGGCCGCAACCCAGGCCGGTTTGTCCAGTCTGGCGCCGACCGCATTTCAGCTCTCACCCAACATCGGGCTCCAGGGAGTAGTCATGGCCCGATATGCTATCGACAGCCTGAGGGCTCGGACGGCGGCCATAATCACCTCGACCTCTCCCGATTATTTGCGGATGGCGCGAGCCTTCTCCGAGACCTTTGAGCAGCTCGGCGGCAGCGTCAGGATCATCGAGTATTATCGGCCGCGCGACAAGGACCTCGGGCCTTACCTCAGAGACCTCAAGGCGACGCTACTGGGTTATCAGCCCGACTCCGCTTTCTATATTTCACCCGACGGCGATACCCTTGATCCCGATGGTGTCCCGGTATCTCTGGATTGCCTGTATATCCCCGGCGAGTCCGAGCAGTTGCGACTGCTTTTGCCGCAAGTGAGGTTTTACAAAATTTTCGGAGCCTACCTTGGATCCGATGGCTGGGGGGATGATGTCGTTTACCGGCTCGGTGACGATGTCACGCGCGGTGCTGTTTTCCCCTCACCTTTTTTGGGCACCGGCAACAGCCCGGAATATCATCAGTTCGCAGCCGCCTATGACGCCCGCTATGGTGGTCGACCGCCACGGCTGGCTTGTTTGGGTTTTGACGCCGTCAGACTCCTGGCCGAGGCCGTCAAAGACGGCCCCCGCTCCCGCCGCGCCATTGCCGAACGTCTCGGCCAAACCAACGGCTACGCCGGAGCCTCGGGCAATATCACTTTCGGCCGTTACGGGGAGAATCTGGTGATGCCACTCTATCGCATCCAAAACGGCGAAGCGGCGCTGTTGGAGCATCCGGCGACAGCCATGCCCGACGGCAGCAAATGACCCGGGCGTACCCTTTGCCTTGCCGCGATTGATTGTGTATATTTGCTCAAAGAATAAACCGTGGCGTGGAGATAGCAGATGACCGACAACAAAGTCGCATTGAAAATGATCGTGGACGGCGAGGAACGGGACATCAGCTACGAAGAGCTGGCTCTTTCCAACAACCTGGCCCAGGAGGCCCTTGTACGGCTTCTAATCGACAAGAAAGTCTTCGAGCCCAAAGAGTTGCTCGAGATTATGGAAAAGGTCAAAAAGGAACGCTACCGCACTCTGGATCAGATGGAGAAGTAGTCGCTTGGCATCGACCACAAACAACACTCACCAAAATGAACCCCAACCCGGCAGCCTGCAATGGACGGTACACCCGGTCAAGCGCCGACCTTTGGTCTCGCTGGCTGTGACCGTCTTTGTGTTCCTGGTAGCGGCGGTTGTCTACTACGCTATGGACTCGCGAGTTTTTGCCGTATTGGCCATGGTGGTCATGCTCATGTCGCTCGGCAAGTTCTACTTTCCCACGCACTACGCTCTGGACGAGGTCGGGATCACCATCAAAACCACCACCCAGACGCTCACCAAGGAGTGGAAACTCTACCGCAGCTACTACCCGGACAAGAGCGGCGTCCTGCTCTCACCTTTTCCCGAGCCGTCGCGGCTTGAGAATTTTCGGGGCGTGTATGTTATGATCCAGGACAATCGCGAGCAGGTGCTGGCCTTCGTCAACAAGCACATCGGACACCACCAAACGGCCACGGCGGCGGACACAAAGGAAAGCTGAATTGAGCCTGTTCAAAAGCCAATGGGATCTGCCTAATCCCGAAGAGCACCCGATCCCGGCCGAGGAAGACGCCGTCATGGAGAAGCTGGCCAAGAAGGTGGTCGAGTGGCGCATGACCGCCCCGGCCATCATGTTTTTGGAATCGGTCAAGCCGCTCAACTACATCGGGTCGCAAACGATGGTCTTTTTCGAGCCGATTATTCAATCGGTCTTCAACTTCAAAGATTATGAGACCCTGCGTTGCGCTCTGGAAAAGCGCGAGACGATTGAGTTCTTGCTGCAAAAGATAGAGGCTCATGACGCCGTCGCTTTTGCTCGCGAGAAACGGATCAAGACATACATGAAGACTCAACGGAAGGCCTGGAAATGGCACCAGCGCTGGCTGGGGATCGGCCGCCCCAAAGTGCAGATACCCGAGGAAGTGCTTAATCCGCCGGAGGAGGGTACGGCGCCGGATGCCACCGAGAGTTCATAATTCGTACACTAACCACCGTATATCATAATCCAAGGCCCGCCGTATAGGCGGGCCTTTTCTACTATCCGATTCAACCATTCGGGCAGTTTAGTGTCGTGCCCGAGGACT
Source organism: bacterium (assembly GCA_043819515.1). Lineage (GTDB taxonomy): Bacteria > Zixibacteria > MSB-5A5 > GN15 > FEB-12 > DAOSXA01. The sequence continues at coordinate 37,114 of JBDRES010000041.1, read as the reverse complement.
ATCGTATGCAGCCCGAACCACAATGGGCCACGCGGGGAAGCGTATAGCGTCTCATGGCCACCTCCTGTTACACGTTGATCCTACCTGTACTTTCAGTTGTAGGTCGATACCCCGAAGGGGTTTCGACAACTGCCACGATACAGACCGGCGCCGAATCCCCGGAGTGTCGTGACCCCTCACTACTTCTTCTTGTCTTCGGCGCAGCATTCGCCGCCGTCGGTTTTGGCCGGCGGGCAGCAACAAGTCGCCATCGCAAAGCCCCGGCCCAATCCGGGCAGGCAACACATGTCCTTGAGCTGCTTGCCTTTGACCTCAATCCGGAAACCATCGTCGGTTTCGATCACTCTGACTGAACTGACTTCTTTTTCCATCGGGAACCTCCTTTCGGGTTGCGTATATCTGTATATGCGCATATGGCTATATATGTTTCCAAATTTTTTTGCTATTTAGTCTTTTTCTTTTGGCCGGTAGGGATGCAGATCGACATACAAAACCCCTCGCAACAGCCCCTGACCGACTCGCGATTGAGGCCATAAATCACCTGCTGACCCTCGCGCCGGCTGCTGAGGATGCCGGCCTCGCGCAATACGGCCAGGTGCCGCGAGACAGTCGGCTGCGACAGTTCCATCTTGGCTACGATTTCACCAACCGTTTTGTCGCCAATAGCCAGGATCGACAGGATCTTCAGCCGTGACGGATCGCCAAAGGCTTTGAAGTATTTGCTGTAGGCTTGTTGGTCAATCTTGCTCATATCGTCATCCCAATCCCACGGGCCGGGACCACCTATGTATACATAACAATATGCACCTACGCAAATGTTTCGTGGAAGTGTCTGTGTGTCGGAAAACGACAAGGCCGAGTCCTCATGCGGACTGTTCAATCTGTTGCTTCAGCGATTTGATAGTGGGGGCAAAGACCTTGACTTGTTTCTCCAGAATAGCTGGCGGAAAGCCAGCTTCCGACAACAGCATGATCTTTAGCAGCAAGGTGAGGCGCACCACAGTGAGATACAATTTCAGCCCCGTCGCTGCTTTTTCGCGAAGGTCGTCGGAGTAGTGTGTATAGTAGTTACGAGAATCTGTGACCAGGTCGACAAATTCTTTCACGGTGCCCAACTCGCGCTCCAAATGCGCTGAGTACTCTTCTGCCAACGAGTTCAACCTCTGACGGAGTGTGATCTCGTTGCTATAATTCAGCTTGTCCTGCAGCCAGCCACGGTACTGTTTAGGAGTCAAACTCAAGATGTTCTGTATGCGCTCAGTGTGCAGCGCTTCTCGAAGATCATATCCCGGTCTTGTGCGTCGGTGGAAGGTCTCTGTGGCTTGGACAAGGGACAGAAATCTCAGATGCGAGTACATTTCGCGAGAGTATTCCACACTCGCCAATAGGTTGAAGGTCGGCTTCAAGTGTTCGTACTTCTCAAACCAGTTGCTAAGACAATCGGCGATCCCCGTCGCGACGTCGTCAAGGTGGTATATGGAACTACCCTCTGAAGGGGAGAGCCACGGCTGCGAGTCGGCCGACATATGTCTCACGTCCACCCAGCTGTTACTCAGATCCGCCCCATTCGCCGCATTGGGGTCAACACATCGCAACGATGTCTCTCGCACTTTGAGCGGGGAGCCAAGGCCCAGCGCCACGAAATCGCGCGCCCTCCCGGCAAGATCGAGTAACGCTTGCAGAGTCATGGGCGCGACCGGGGTGATCCTGAGATAGCAGCGCTGACGCAGTCGATACTCGACGCCCGGTGACACGGAAGAACCCGGATCAAAGATGAAACTGATCTCAATCTCTGTACCGTCTGATAGTGCTGCTGAGGCCGTTTCTGGATGAGTATACTTCAACTCGTGGGTGCCGCCCTCTCCGATTTGACCCCAGCCGGAGAAACCCGACCGGTGTACCCACTCCTCAAGTCCATCATACTGAACTTTGATGCTACTCCAATGCGTCGAAAGGTCGTCAGGGAAGTGCCCGCCAACCAGCACCACCCCTGCGGTGAAGGACTGAGTTGCGTGTCCTGGTAGATTAAGAGCGTATTTATTGGAGCCAGCACGACACAGCGTGTACTTTTGGCCCTGTAGTGAGCGCCCGAATATAGTTGATCTTTTTTGACTCCCAAAGCCCTTCTCTGGCGGGTCTAGAGAACCCAAGAGTCTGAGACGATGGAAGTCGCCTGGCGAAAGCTCTAGAACCCCAGGGACCTTGCGCTTTCCCTCGATGTCAAAGCTCCAGTATCCCTCGATGCGCTCAGTCTCTTCTCCCCGCTGTTTCACGAGTTAGATATCCAAATTCCTGACGTACTGGGCGTTTTCCTGGATGAACAGGCTGCGAGGGGCTATCTCGACCCCCATGAGAACCGTAAACAGATGATCAGCCTCGACGCCGTCATTGGTGTCGATCTTGAGCAGCGTCCGCTTCTCCGGATCCATAGTCGTTTTCCAGAGCTGCTCCGGGTTCATTTCACCGAGACCCTTGTAGCGCTGCATCTGTACTCCGACCGAACCCAACTCCTTCTGGATCCGTACCCGCTCCTTGTCGCTGTAGGCGTAGTGCTCACCTTTGCCCTTCTTGAGAAGGTACAACGGCGGCTGAGCAATGTAGAGATAGCCTTTGTCGATCAGCGGCCGCATATATCTGAAGAAAAACGTAAGCAACAGGGTGCGGATATGGGCGCCGTCAACGTCGGCGTCGGTCATGATAATGATCTTGTGGTAGCGCACCTTTTCGACATTGAAGTCCTCGCCGACGCCACATCCGAGGCCGGTGATCAGGCTGCGAATTTCCGTGTTGCCGAGGATTTTGTCAATGCGCGCCTTTTCGACATTGAGAATCTTACCACGCAGAGGCAAAATGGCCTGGAAACGTCGATCGCGACCCTGCTTGGCCGAGCCGCCCGCCGAATCACCCTCGACGATATAGATCTCGCATGACTCAGGGTCGCGCAGGGAACAGTCGGCCAGCTTGCCGGGCAGGGCGGCCGAGTCCAGGGCGGTCTTGCGCCGGGTCAGTTCTTTGGCTTTGCGGGCGGCCTCTCGGGCCAAAGCCGCTTGGGCCAACTTGGCCACGACCTTCTTGCCGACACTCGGGTTTTCTTCAAAAAAGGCGCCCAAGTACTCGTTGGTGACCTGCTCCACGATACCCCTGACTTCGGAGTTGCCCAGCTTGGTTTTTGTTTGACCCTCAAACTGCGGATCAGCCACCCGCACCGAAATCACCGCCGTCAGTCCCTCGCGAGAATCGTCGCCTTGAAGCTGGATGCCGCCGTTCTTGCCGTTTTTCGTTTTGAGCAGGCTATTCTTGGCGGCGTAGTTGTTGATCGTCCGTGTCAGGGCGGTGCGGAAGCCGGTCAGGTGGGTGCCGCCCTCAATGGTGTTGATATTGTTGACATAGGAATGCAGTGACTCGGAATAACCGTCGTTGTATTGCACCGCTATTTCTACCTCAACACCTTCCCTGGCCTTGACGAAGTGAATCGGCCGCGGGAAGATGGGGGTCTTGTTTTCGTTGAGGTACTGGACAAACTCGCTCAAGCCGCCCTTGGCACGGAAAGTGACTTCCTTGCCGGTGCGATGGTCGACCAACTCGATAGTCAGCCCCTGGTTCAAAAAGGCCAGCTCGCGCATACGCGCCGCGACAATATCAAACCGGAACTCGACCTCCTGGAATATCTTACTGTCGGGCATGAAGCAGGTTCGGGTACCGGTCTTCTTTCGTCGGCCGACTTCCTTGACTCGCTCCACCGCCTTACCCCGTCGGTAATCCTGACGATGCACCAAGCCCTCGCGACAGACCTCGACCCAACACCATTCGGATAGAGCGTTGACCACCGAGACGCCGACACCATGCAGACCGCCGGACACTTTGTAGGATGAATGGTCGAACTTTCCCCCGGCATGGAGGGTCGTCATGACTACCTCCAGAGCGGAGACCTTCTGGTCGGGATGTTCTTCAATGGGAATACCGCGGCCGTTGTCGGAAACGGTGATCGACTGATCCTTGCCGATCTCCACCGTGATCTTGTCACAGTGGCCGCCCATAGCCTCATCGATCGAATTGTCGACCACTTCGTATACCAGATGATGCAGCCCACGGCGACCTATGTCGCCGATGTACATGGCCGGCCGCTTGCGAACGGCTTCCAGCCCTTCCAGCACTTTAATGGTCGTGGCATCGTAGGCTTGGGCGGTGGGCTTTTCTGATGCTTTCGTCTTTTCCTCTTTCACCATAGGAGTCATACAGCTGATTACCTTCTGCTTCCTTTTTGCAAGCGAATCCGTTCAATGGCGCCACCGAACGGGTAGGTGCGAACCTGCCGGAGAATCTCTTCTACCTGCAACGACAGTTGTTGCCGCCAGGAATCATCCGGGACCGCGACAAACAGAACGCCGTCTTCGTAACGCAGGGCTCGGGCCTGATGGGCAATAGTGGTCCCGACAATTTCGTCCCAATGTTCGACCACCATCCAGCCGTCGTAACGCTTTTTTAGGCCCAGTCCGGACAGGACTTTGCCGATCACGCCCGAAATTGGTCGCGGTGAATCAAAGTTCTTGCCGGACTTTCGTTTATGCTCTCTCATGCCCTGTTCCTCAACCCTCTACAATACCTGTTTCAACTCGCTTTGGCAAGTAAAAAATCGCTTATATCTTGTTGTCGAATAATGATTTAAGTGAAAAGTGACGCGCTCTTTGGCGGAGGTCCCGGCCGGGATGTCCATAGAAGCCGAATTGATCCTCCGATCCGCGCAACACAATACAAATCATGGACTTAAAGGTCGCCGGGAGTCCTTTTTTGCTTGCCTATTTGAATGCCCGCGCCTATATTGTAGACTAGGACCAAATAATGTAAATACAAACCACTTTGCACCCCCCGTTGTCACCCCTCCCCTGACCGCGGGAAGACAGTAGTTGGAGGAATTAATATCATGGGAAAGAGATTGCTAACCGCGTTGGTGGGCTTGTGTCTGATCTCTGCGTCAGCATCCGCCGAGCGTGTCGAGCTTTCCGGTCATAGTCCCGATGTGGATGTGATCGTTGAAGGGTCGACAATCGACAGGACAGTCGTTCGCTTCGAAATCGGCGCTTTTGAGCAACAGCCGGTTACCATCAATGGACAGACCTATTTTGAGATCTCAGCCGGTGGCGAGGGAAACAACCTCGAAGCCGGGCAACCGAATCTGCCTCACGTGAGTCGCAGTATCATCATCCCCGATGATGCCGCTATGGCGATCAATGTCCTGTCCTCCGATTTCGTGGACTATCCCATGACGCCGGTGGCTCCGTCCAAGGGTAATCTCTTGCGTACGGTAAATCCTGAGGACGTACCCTACGAGTTTGGACGTGAGTATCTAATGACCGGCTTTTTCCCGGACAATCTGGCCGGATTGCGCGAGCCATACATCATGCGCGACTACCGCGGCATTGTATTGGACATCAGTCCTTTCCAGTATGATCCGGAACACCAGACGCTGCGTGTCTATAAGTCGATCACGGTGGAAGTGGTCACGACCGGACCGGGACAGATCAACGTCAAGCACAGCGCCAAGCGCGAAAGTGTTGTCTCGGACTTCGACTATGTCTATGGCAACCACTTCCTGAACTACGGCCAGGCCGCCGAGAAGTACACGCTGGTCGAAGAGACCGGCAGTATGCTGATCATCTGCTACGATGCCTGGATGCCGAACATGCAGCCGCTGGTGGACTGGAAGCTGCAAAAGGGCATCAACACCGTCATGGTTCCCAAGACTACTGCGGGTTCAACAGCCAGCGCCATCGACGCCTACATTCAGAGTTACTATGACTCGACCGATGTGGCCTTCGTTCTATTGGTTGGTGATGCCGCTCAGATTCCAACGCTGACCTCGGGCGGCGGCGGCGCTGATCCGATGTTTGCCCTGGTCGACGGTGGTGACAGCTATCCCGACATCTTCGTCGGCCGCTTTTCGTGTGAAAACACAACCCACGTCAACACCATGGTGCAGCGGACCATCACCTACGAACGTGATGCAGCCGCCGGGGATTGGTATCACAAGGGGACCGGTGTCGCCTCCAACCAGGGGCCGGGGCACAATGGCGGCGAATATGACAATGTTCATATGGATAAGATCCGCGACACTCTGATGATGATCGGGACCTATACTGAGGTGGATCAGATCTACGATCCTTCGGGCACGGCGGCGCAAGTGGCAGCTGCCTTTAACAATGGTCGCAGCATTGCCAATTATTGTGGTCACGGCAGCACGACGGCCTGGTCGACGACTGGTTTTAGCAACAGCAATGTCGATGCCCTGGTCAATGACAACATGCCGCCGTTTATTTTTAGTGTGGCTTGTGTCAACGGTAACTTCGTAAGCTATACCTGTTTTGGCGAAGCCTGGTTGCGGGCCAGTCACAACGGTGTTCCGACCGGGGCCATCGGGGCCTATATGTCCTCGATCAACCAGTCTTGGGACCCGCCTATGGACGCCGAGGATGAGTTTAACCGTCTCATTGTCCGTGAGGTGGTCAGCTCCTACGGCGCTATCTGCTTCAACGGTTCTTGCAAGATGATCGATATCAACGGCTCGGGCGGCATTTCGATGTACAACACCTGGCACATTTTTGGTGATCCCTCCGTCCAGGTCCGTACCGACAGCCCGGCCCCGCTGACCGTCAACCATGCCGGGGCGGCTTTTTTCAATCTCCCCGAGTATGAAGTTGAAGTAGTCGGTGTTGAGAACGCCCTGTGCGCGCTCTATGCCGATGGCGTGTTGTATGGCTACGCTTACACCGACGCCGGTGGCAACGCCTTGATTCCGGTTTCGGGATTGCTTCCGATCGGCACTCCGGCAACTCTGACGGTCACCGCCTACAATGCCGAGACTGTTGTCGATGAAGTAATCGTGACCACCGACCTGACAGTTTTGACCGATCCTCTGGGCGACACCAAAGACACTCTCAACGACTATCAAGTCGACTGCCTGGTCTATAGCGACACGGCTCTGTTTATGGACTCGGTCATCATCCGGTACGACAACGGCAGCGGCTATGCTTCGGTGGCGATGTCCTGGACCGGTGGTGACGAACTCAGTGATGATTTCACCGGTTACATTCCCGCTCAGGCCGCCGGTACGACTGTCGACTACTATATCTGGGCCAAGAACCTCGGCGGCTTTGTCGACTCGACCGAAGTATTCTCATTCTTCGTTCTCGACTACGGTCTGTTCATGGCGCCCGAGTTTTCGACTACTTCGGCTCCTGTGGACGACACCGTGTGGTACGATCTGGCCGTGACCAATGACGGTGTTCTGGCCGACGTTTACAATCTCACCGTCAACAATGCCACCTGGCCCACGGCTGTCTATGATGCTGCCGGAACCAGCGTGATTACCGCCACCACTTCGCTGGTTGGTGATGCGACCTTTAACTTCAAGTTGCAGGTGATTGTGCCGTCGAGCTGGGAAGATGAATTCGATTCGGTCCAGGTCGTGGCTACCTCGACCGGCGACGGCTCCTATTCCGATTTTGTGACGGTCAAGACGGTCTCGACCGGGCAGCCCTGGCCGATCCCGTTCAGTGATAATTTCCCGACCACCACCCTCGACATGACTAAGTGGGAAGCGGTTGGTGGCGTCCTAATCAACGGCGATGGTTTAGCCGAGCCGTCAGAACCCTACAGCGCCAACATCGATGCCTACGATGTCCTCGAAACCGAGCAGGTTGCTCTGCGCGATCTAAACAGCGTGGTTCTGCGCTACTGGTATCAGCGCACCGGCGGCAGTGATTCCCCTGAGCCGGGTGACAATCTGAATGTCGAATACATCGATTCCGTCGGTACCTGGCACTTGCTGAGCCAGCAGTTGGGGGATGGCCCGGACATGACCGAATACGAGGAAGTGGTCGCGGCTTTGCCCGCCGATGCTTATCACAATGGCTTCCGGGTGCGTTTCCGCAGTCTGGCTACGTCCTCCAACTATGACGATTGGTTTGTGGATGATATCTTTGTCGGTTATCCGTCCGATTACGAACTCATGCTGACCCCGTACAGCCAATCTCAGTACGGCCCGGCTGGTGACACCGCTACTTACACAATGTCGGTTGTCAACCGCGGTCTTCTGGACGATCAGTACAGTCTGGCCGTGGCCGGAAACGCCTGGACCACGCTGTTTTATGATGCTTCCGGAACGACTCCGATGGCTACTATCGACGTTGTCGCCGGTGACACCGCTCAGTTTACGGTCAAGGTTGTGATCCCCGGTGCGGCCGCGCCGCATTCCAGCGATCTGGCTACGGTCACCGCTACCAGTCTGGGCGACCCGGTCATGACCTCCACGGCCATGGCAGAGACTTTCTCGGGCGGGCCGGCGATCGCGTTCCCGATGTATGAGCCGTTTGCCGAGACCGATCTCTCGCTTGATCGCTGGTTTACCAATGTTGGCGGCGAGATTTCCTCAGAGAGTGTCGATCCGCCGACGACTCCGTACGCTCTTTGTCTTGACGGCGGTGACGATACCGTCACCACCCGCCTGATCAATATTGCCGGCCAGGACGGCGCCATCATGACCTATTATTGCCAGGCAGGCGGAAATGGCGACGCTCCCGAGATCGGCGATAACCTGACTTTCATGTACAAGAACGCTTACGGTGACTGGATTACGTTCCACACCGAGGAGGCCGACGGTACCAGTTGGAGTCAGTTCCAGTATGTCAACGTCGCGCTGCCGCTTGATGCTGTCCACGCCGGATTCCAGCTCCGGATTATCAGCTCGGGTGGCACAGTCGGTCAGGATGAATGGTTCCTTGATGATTTGCGCATTGACTTCGCGCCGGAAATCGCCGTCAACCCGACCTCAATCTCTGAGATGCTGGCTCCGGGAGCCAGTACTTCGTGCGACGTAGTTATCTCCAATGTGGGACCGGGTGGTTTGACCTACGCTCTGAAGATCCAGCAGTTGATCTCGCGTAATGAGGTCATCACCAGCGCCGGCGGTGAGGTCGAGCCGGCCAACCATGACTATCCCGACGAATTCTATACTACCGACGAGGAAAAGGGTGCCGACAGCCCGTACCATGGTGTTCCCAATACCCGTGGCATGGGTGGCCCGGATGCCTTCGGTTATGTCTGGATCGACTCCGATGAAGGTGTCGGTGGCCTGTACGACTTCGGTTGGATTGATGTCAGTGGTACCGGTACCGATGTCATCGGCGACTTCGGAAGCAACCCGGACGATGTCTACGCCGGGCCGTACCCGATCGGCTTTGACTTTGTCTTCTATGGCAATGTCTACAACCAGATCTATATCGGCTCAAACGGCATCATCGGCTTTGCGGCCGCCGGCATGAACAGCCGTATCAACGTCCCGATTCCGGCCGAGTCCGATCCGGACAACATCATTGCTTTGCTGTGGGATGACCTCAATCCTGGCGATAGCGATTGTCCGGGAGCCCACCTTTATTTACATTCCGACGGTTCTCGCCTGGTGATTCAGTTCGTGGACTATGCCGAGTACAACGCTGCTGCCGGCGACGTTATGAATGCCGAGGCCATTCTCTATGCTGACGGCACTATCAAGCTGCAGTATCTGAGCCTGGCACCGGGCTTCACCACCAACGAAGCCACCGTCGGCATTGAGAACCTTGACGGCACCGATGGCTGCGAGGTCAACTACAACGCCGCTTACCTCCACGACAACCTGGCCATAACCTTCGCTCGTCCGGACGAGTGGCTGTCGATCGACAAGTACAGCGGCAATGTCGCTCCTGGGCAATCCGATACCGTCCACTGCGAGATAGTGGCCGGGGAGTTGGAGGAAGGCACCTACAACGCCAATCTCGTCGTCAGCAGCAATGATCCGACGCCGATGATGAACCCCTTCTTCCTGCCGGCGCAGTTGATTGTGACCAGCGGCCCTATCTGGATCTGCGGCGACGCCGACGGCAACGGCGTAGGCCCGGATGTGGCCGATCTTGTTTATATGGTGGCCTTTATGTTCTCGGGTGGCACCCCCCCGCCGATCCCGCAGTCGATCGATATCGACGGCTCGGGTGGCGATGCCGATGTGGCCGACCTGGTTTATTTGGTTCAATACATGTTCTCTGGAGGTCCGGCCCCCGATTGCGGGCTGTAGGCCGGTGATCCTTTTTACACTGTCGGACGGCCGCCTTGCTAAGCAGGGCGGCCGTTTTTTTGGACCGGCAGTCGCCAGAAACTCCTTGTTAATAACGGCTTACGGGTTATATTAGACATAGATTGCCCTTGTTTTGGTCCCTTTTGACTGAAGAGAACCTACACGCCCGACCCTACACCATGGTGGAGCCATGTACAAAAAGTTATCGCTTCTACTTGTTACCTTCCTGTTGATCAACGCCGCTGCCCTGAGGGCAAGTGCGACCGACGAAGAACTCCTGCCGATTGGTCTGACCGATGAGGAAATGACCCGCCTGCATGAAATCGGTATGTACAACCTTCGTACCGCCCCTCCGACCGGCGAGATTCGCAATCCGTCGGAATGGGAGCCCATGCAGGGCGTCATAATTCGCTATCCTTTCGGCATTTCCTACGCTATCATCGCCGAGATGTCGGAAGACCTGATGGTGACTACGATCGTCGCCAGCAGTTCGGAGCAGACCTATGTAACCAACCAGTATGTGGCCAATGGCGTCAATATGGCCAACACCGACTGGCTGATCGCCGGCACCAATTCGATCTGGACTCGCGATTACGGCCCTTGGTTTATCTTCGAAGAGAACGGCGATATGGGCATCGTCGATCCTGTCTACAATCGCCCACGGCCGCTTGATGATGTCATTCCCCAGCATCTCGGTACTGCCTGGGGGCTCAATGTCTACGGCATGAGTCTGGCAACACCGGGCGGCAATCATATGTCCGACGGGCTGGGGATGTCGATGTCGACCCGGCTGGTGTGGGATGAAAACACCGGCTTTACTCACGATCAGATAGATTCTATTATGCTGGCCTACCTCGGCAACGACTACACGGTCCTGGCCTATATTGAGAGCGGCGGTATTCACCACATCGACTGCTGGGCGAAGTTCCTCGATCCGGCCACCATTTTGGTCAAAGATGTCCCTGCCAGTTCGTCCAGCTACGCCCTCCTGAATCAGCGAGCCGAGCAGCTATCACAGATGATGAGCCCGTGGGGGAGGCCCTACAAAATCGTCCGCGTTTATTGCCCGACTGGCACCGCCTACACCAATTCGATTATCCTCAACGACAAGGTGTTCGTACCCATCTTCAGCAATTCCTCGGACAGTGATGCGCTACAGACCTACCAGGATGCCATGCCCGGCTATGAGGTTCTGGGTTTTGTCGGCTCCTGGCTTGACGATGACGCCATCCACTGTCGGGCCATGGGTGTGCCTGATTCCAACATGCTCTTTATAGACCATATCCCGCTGGGCAACCAGACCGATACGCTCAGCGACTTCTATGTCGAGGCGAAAATCATCGATCACTCCGACGCCGGTCTGATCGCCGATTCACTCAAGATCTTTTACAGCATCAACGGCGGCGCCTTTGATTGGGCCATGATGACGGCCACCGGCGAAACTGATATGTACGGCGGCTATATTCCGACTCAGTCCGGCATCGCCGACGTGCGCTACTATGTCCAGGCGGCCGATTATTCCGGACGCGTCGAAACCCACCCGTATATAGGCGAACCGGGAGCTCATGCTTTCTCAATGGACCTGCCGCCCGATATGGAAATGCCAGTGACCGACCTGGCCGACAGTCTCCAGCCGGGAGCGTCGACCATGTTGAATGTGCCGGTCAAGAACAACGGACCAGGGGTTCTGACGATCACTTTCTCCAGCGGCGATTCGTGGCTCTCTTTCGACACCGGTGAGCAGACTCTGTACCCGTCCGACAGCATGGATCTGGCCGTTACCCTAAACGGTGCCGGGCAGCCGTGTGGTGACAATACGGGCGCCATTGCTTACATCTCCAACGATCCCGACCTGCCCAGCGGGTCGGTCGACGTATTGATGCATATTCTTACGCCCGATGTCTTTATCGCCGAGACCACGCTTGAAGAGACCCTGATCAGCGGTGATACGGCCAGTCAGATAGTCACTATTCAGAATCTTGGTCCGGGTCGGCTTGACTATACCGTTTCCTGCCAGATGTTCACCGGCCTGTCTCAACCGGTTCCGACCGGGGCGGAACCGATCGAGTGGCGTCGGATAGCCAATGACAAAGACACTTACGAAGAGCCGGTCTACGCTCCATTGGCCGTCGGCTTCGGCGGTCCCGATACTTACGGCCATTCCTGGATCGACTCCGACGAGGGGGCTGGCGTCGCTTTTGACTGGGTAGACATCTCCGGCGTGGGTACTTCGCACACTTTGGGTGATGACCAAGCCACCGCGGCGATACCTATCGGCTTTGGCTTTCCGTTTTATGACTCGGTCTACACCGAGCTGTACATCGGATCTAACGGCATTGTCACGTTTGATGCCGGTTCCGGCAATCGCAACGAAGTGGCTTTGCCGACTGCAACCATGACCTCGCTAATCGCCATGTTTTGGGATGATCTTGATCCGCGCCGGGGCGGCAACATATACCATTACTACGATCCCACCCTGGAGCAGTTTATTGTCACCTTCGACCAGATCCGCTTCTATTCCGGTGTCACCGGGACTGGCGCTCTCACCTTCCAGGTCATTTTCCATCCCGATGGCGTCATCAAGCTCCAGTACGCGACTATGGATCCGGGCACTCTGACTCTCAGCGGCTGCGGTGTTGGCATCCAGAATTCGGCCGCGAGCGACGCCTTGCAGATTGCCTATCACGCTCCGTATGTGCATGACAGCCTGGCAGTTGAGATTACTGCCGAGCACTGGCTGGAGGCCTCCCCGGCGGGCGGCTCGGTCGATCCTTATGGATCGGTTGAGGTGACCGTCTCGTTTGACGCCGCCGATCTTGAAGACGGCGAGTACAGCGGACAATTGGCGGTGAGCAGCAACGATCCGGACACACCCTCATCGGCAATTCCGGTGAGCCTGACGGTTTCTTCTGTCAGCTGGGTGTGTGGTGATGTCGACGGCAACAGCATTGGGCCAGACATCGCCGATCTGGTCTATCTGGTGGCCTACATGTTCAACGGCGGCCCGCCGCCGCCGGTGATGCAGGCTGCTATCGTCAATGGGACGACCGAGTTGGACATTGCCAATCTGGTATATTTGGTGACTTATATGTTTAGCGGTGGTCCGGATATCAACTGCCTGCCCTAGTCCCGGAGAAATTTCGACAATCTACAACACCCCCCCGTCCAACGACTTGGCCGGGGGGGTTGTTGCCGGCAGCCGCCTAGTCATTGGCAGGCCTTTCCCGGATCGTTGTATACCTGATTACAATAGTCTCGTTTTGGGGCTTCTGGGGCGGATGATCACCCGGAGCAGGTTTGTTGGCGGGCGAGATCCGTCGCCGTGGCTGGCCTCCGGCGCGGTTTAGCATGCGAGAATCGTTGCTTCACCCCGATAGTATTTCCCGCACATGCGAAAGACCAAAACGGACTTGCTTTTGCGATGAAAATGACTATTTATACGGGGTTATTTTTGAACCATTCTAGGCTTGGAAACGTCTAGAGGGAAACGTTACGCAAGAGAGTGTGAGGCACATGGGACAGAGTAAGTTTTCAGTCATATTTGCGATATTTCTATTGGTCGTCATGGCGGTCGGATCGGCTCAGGCGCGTATGGCGTTGGGGGCCGATGACCCAAAGGACGATGTCGGAAGCAAATCGCTGGCTCAGCCGTTGCATTGTTTGGTCGGCCATCGCATTGGACAAATGGTGCTGGGCGTAGCCAACAACGGCAGCTTCGGTACGCACAACACACCGGCTCCGTATGATTACTTCACGGGCCAGCCCGTGCCTGACTGCGAGTTTCCCAAAAACTCCAACATTTCGTATCTTTATACCGGCGCATTCTGGGTTGGGGCCATTGTCGGGCGCGATACCCTGGTGTCGGTTGGTGCTGACGGCTGGCAGACAACTCAAGAGATGTTTCCTGACGCGGCTCCCTTTGGCGCGGTTGTCAAGCGCTCGATTACGGATCCAGAAGCTCCGGAATACGAAGGGGCGGTGTCCGAGGAGGATTACATAGTTGTCTACATGGACACTCTCACAGACGGTGTCGAACCTGATTTCTTTGGACGGCCTCACACTCCTCTCAACATCGAAGTCACGCAGTCCTCTTACGCTTGGTCATATTCCTATGCCGAGGATTTTGTACTGTTTGATTACAAGATCCGGAACATTGGTACGCGCACCCTTGAGGAAGTGTACATGGGGATATATGTCGATGCCGATGTGGCCTGGGAAGGCGCCGATATCGAAGGCGCTACCGATGATATTACCGGATTCCTTTCGACGTGGCCGGATTCCTGCGAAAACTGTGAGTATATCGACAGCACTGTCTTTACGGCCTGGATTGCCGACAACGACGGAGACTATGAGAAGATCTGGACCGACGCCTCACGCCATCCCTGTCCGGCAGTGACCGCGACCAGGATTGTTCGTACTCCCTCCGAATCAGATTCGCTTGATGTTAGTTTCAACTGGTGGATCGGCAACGGCACGCCGTCGCTTGACTTTGGTCCGCGCGAGCGGGATGGTGTCGGACGCTGGAAAGAGCCATACCGTGATTTCAGGACCGGCGGTATGGGCACTCCTGAGGGTGACCTCAATAAGTTCTACACCATGCGAAACCAGGAATTCGACTACGATCAGATCTACACGGCGAGTATTCCGCAAACTGATACTCTGTGGAGGTATCCCGATCCCAACCAATCCGGCGATTTTGCCGACGGTTATGACACGCGCTATTTCCTTTCGTTCGGTCCTTTCGAAATCGATCCCGGTCAGACGTTGCCGATTTCATTTGCTTACGTAGCCGGCGACAGTCTGCATGATGCGTCCATTCCCAACAATAAGGACAATTTGCCGTCAGACCCCGATGCCTACTACGCCAATCTCGATTTCTCCGACCTGGCCAAAAACTCGCGCTGGGCCTCGTGGGTATACGATAACCCGGGAGTCGACACCGACGGTGATGGTCGCTTCGGCGAGTTTGTTACTTGTCCTTCGGACTCAGAGTTGACTCGGATCGACACGATTTACACCGAGGATCCGCCCGATACTACAATCGATACCGTGTGGACGTACGGCTCGCTGGATACGTGCTGGGTCAAGGGTGACGGCGTACCTGATTGGCAGGGCGCGTCGCCGCCGCCGGCTCCGTCTCTCTGGGTCGAGCCGTCGACGGGATCGATGAAAGTCCGCTTCAACGGATTGCGGTCGGAAACAACGATGGATGTTTTCTCGCGGCAGCTCGATTTTGAAGGCTATCGCGTCTATCTTGCTCGTGATCGGCGAGCCGCCAGCTTCCAGTTGATGGCCTCATATGACCGCGAGAACTACAACAAGCTGGTTCTTGACGGCGACAACTTTGAGTTGAAAGATGTGCCCTTCTCGCTCGAACAACTGCGTTGTCTCTATGCCGACGGTGAGGATCCATGCCATAACGAAGCTTGGCACCCTATGGACTTCACGCGGTCGGCTCCGTACATTCATCCAGATTTCTCAGACTCGATTTTCATCTTCGAGCCCCAGGATTACAACGTGTCTCAACTCGGCATTGATACGCCGATCCGCAAGCGCTTCCCGAATCAGCCCTACCCGAGCAGTCTCGCTGCCGATTCGGCCGATGCTTCGGAGCTGACCGAGGACGGCTACTTCAAGTACTTTGAATATGAAATGGAGATCGGCGACCTGCTGCCGACTGCAGAGTGGTATGTTAATGTTACGGCCTTTGACTACGGCTCACCGGTATCCGGCTTGGCTTCGCTTGAAACACCGGTTGACAATGGCGCACAGCTTGTGTATGCCTTGCCGTCCTGGAATCAGGTGCAGGACAGCTCGTTGACGGTCTATGTATATCCCAATCCTTATCGCCTGGACGGGAACTACCGAGATCGCGGTTTTGAGGGCCGGCTGCGCGATGACTTCCCGTCCGACCGGGTGCGCAATGTCCATTTTAGCAACCTGCCGCCAAAGTGCTCAATCAAGATCTTTACTCTTGATGGTGATCTGGTCCGAGAAATCGAACACGATGTGGATCCTGTTGCCGGTGACGCTACGCACGATACATGGAACCTCATCACTCGCAATACTCAGCTGGTTGTTCCGGGCCTGTATTACTGGACGGTCGAGACCCCCTACGGTGAGACCCAGATCGGCAAATTGGTCATTATTATGTAGGTAACCAACGATACGACTATTATTGCGGCCGCTTCTGCGGCCGCTTTTTTTGGGGGGGATGCCTGGCGATGGATTCGGTGGACATCCTACTCAGAATCCGGTAGCTTGAGCTGAGAAGTCGCTTACAGTGGGACCGATTATGGAAGCCAATGAGCCTCACCCATACCCGATCGACGGGACGCTCGACCTGCACCAATTTGGCCCTGATGAAACTCGGGAAATCCTCGCCGAATATATCCGCGTTTGTCGGGAGCGGGGGATTCTCAAGCTGCGTATAATTCATGGCAAGGGAGTTGGTGTTCAGCGCGAAATCGTGCGTTCGCTTCTGGGTCGTCACCCCCATGTAATCAGTTTTCGTCATGAAAGTGGTTCCGGTGGTGGTTGGGGTGCGACAGTGGTGGACCTAAGGGCGTAGTGTCTCTGTCGGGATGCCGGCCGACTATCAGAAGTCACGCCCCTATCTCTGTAGCTGTCTGTAACAAGACCTGCGGCTAGTTGTCTTCACAATGAAAATGGGTAATATGGATCGGCAGGATTGGCGAGACTTTCGCCACGTGGACAAACAGGCGTTTGATCGCATATATCTGCGCTACAAGGATCGTCAGTACGGCTACCCACGAGTTGCTTGTGAAACTGTTAGACAGAGCAGGGGGGCCGGCCTCGACCGTGGTCTGGACATCTGGCTGTTTGTGCGTGTGCGCAACTGCCTTTACAATCATCTCAAGGAACATCGAGTGCGGCAAAATCATGAATACACCCAGGCGCTGACAGACGGTGCTGACTACAATCAGGGGGAGGCACGGAATATGTTGCGGCAGATGTTGGCACGACTTGACGTTCGAGAGCGTGAGTTGATCCTGATGCGGGAATTTCTGGGGCTGACCATACCGGAGATTGCCGCCGTGGCAGGGGATCCCGATGGAGCTGTCCGCGTCCGCCTGCACCGCGTAAGAAAAAGCGAATGATCGAGTTGGACCTGGGAGGATGATGGGGGATATTAGAGGACAATAGAGGCTAAATGAAAGACCGTGAGTATTATCTGCAGTTGATCTCCGACCGGCTGGATCGCAAGTTGACTCAGTCGGAGGAGAGCCAGCCAGCCGCAGCGCAGCAAAGCGATCCATCTTTGGCCGAGTACGAAGGTCGGCTGCTGGCGCAGCGTGACATCCTGCGAAGCCTCCCCGCGCCGACCAATACGCTGTCGTTGTCGGCCTTCGTGGTGCCTACACACCAAGATAGCATAGTGAAAAAGCCCCGCCAGATGGCGGGGCTTTCATCAATGCACATGCAGAAGTTGCGATCAAGAATCTGCTATTTGAGTAGCACCATCTTCTTGGAAGAACTGAAGTCACCGGCCGACAGGCGGTAGAAATAGATACCCGAAGCCAGGTGATCGGCGTTCCAGTGGATCGTGACATAACCGGCTTGGTCACTACCTTCCCAATCCGTGACCTTCTGTCCCAGCACATTATAGACAACCAGCCTCCAGTCACTGGCAACCGGCAATCCGAACTCAAAAGTAGTAGTCGGGTTGAACGGGTTCGGGTAGTTCTGAGCCAGGAAGTAGCTATCGGGTAGGACATCGAGATTCGCCTTGAGAATCAGACCCTCGTACGAGCCGACCCCGATCTCCTTGATAGTCGATCCGTCCAGGTTTAGAATATCACCACCCTCAAGATAGGCGGCGCCGTTCATGTTGAAGATCAAAACCCGGGTATTCTCGCCATCAAAGTTGTAGCGCAATTCCATGTTAGTCGCGGCCGCGGCCAATGCCGGCGTTACTTCGCCCTCTAAGACAATACTGATGGCACCCACACGAAGCGGGCATTCCAGCAGCGAAAGCACTCCGTTTTGCGTGGCCAGCAGAGCCTCCAACGATTCACCCGGAGCGAGCTTGGGCATGGCCGGAACATCGCCGACGATGATGCGAATTAGGTAGACCAGGTCGGCCACGGAGAGAGTCACGCCGTCGGCGTTGACGTCGGTGGCCGCCACCTGACCGTCGAGGTTGACATCAAAGACCGAGAGACCATAAACGAAGTAGTTGCTCAGCAGGACGGCATCGGCGACTTCGTATGAGACTCCGTTGAGGTTGACATCGCCGCGAGCGTCGATCGAATCGGCGCAGACAATATCGACCCCGCCGTTAGTGAAATCGACACACCTGATTGCGGCCGGTTTGCCGGGACCACCACCTATCAGGCAGCTATCCGGAGCTCCGAAGTAGCCCGGGAAGCCGTAGCTGTTGTCCTCGAGACTGTGGTGCTCAAAGTCGTAGACATGCCGCGAAATCCACAGGGTGTCGCCCAGGCGCGATGAGAAAGCGTTGTCGCCGCAGTCGGTCCAGAAGAGTTGGACCGGGGCGTACTGGCACTCAAGCGTCCGGTCGTCGCTGACCAGGAATTCGATGTCGGCTATGGAACCGATGACGCTATTGAGGAAACAGCCCGGATGATAGGCGCCGTTGTTGGTTTCAGCGATGGCCACAATGCGCAAGAGTCCGCTGGGGCAGCCACCACAATTGCCGTCGGCACCGAAGCGGAAATTGAAATATTCCCAGCCGCAGTTGACAAAAGCCTCGCCCGGCAGGACGTTATTGACCGTCAGGGCGGAATGATCATAGGCCAGGAGCAGATTGTACCCGCCCAGATCCTTGCCCGAGCCGTTCAGGAAGATGCGCACAGTCTCGGGCTGTCCCTGAATCGCATTATGTGTCTTCTCAACCTGGACATGGATACACTCATCAATGACCACCTCAATGCACAGGCTGTCGACAGTGAAACTGCAGGCATCGGTGGCGGTGATCTCCATGCAGTAGATTCCGGAGGAATCGGCCTGGAAACAAACCTGGCCGGTGGCCGACGAGTAGGTGCCGAAAGGCGAAACCGAAACAGATTGCAAATTACCGTCCTCGTCGGCCGGACTGACATCAAAGCACACCTGACCGGGCTCATCAAGATAGGCAATGAAGTTCGGTGGCAGGCCCAAGGTTGGTGGAGCGTTGAAGTCAATCGTCACTATGGCGGTGTCGAAGTTCTCACCGCCGCATTCATCGAGCGCTCGCAGGATGAATCGATACGAGCGCTCCCCCTCTGGAACTGAGAAGCAGATAGAGCCGGTTGCTTCGTCGTAGTAGCCTGATTCCGACACCACTTCGACCAACACTACGTTGTCCTCGTCATCGGTTATCGTAACCGGCCAGCAAATGGTCGTCGGCTGGCACAAGAACCAGGTAGAATCAGAACCGGCATCAACGGTCGGCCGATTGTTGACTTCGAAGCTGACGGCAAATGAATCGATACAGGATGCTCCGCAATCGTCGAGACACATTACCTTCACCAGAACATTCTGGTCGGAACTGGGTGTGAAAACCCAGTTGCCGCCCACGATAGCGCCGGGACCGGAAACCAACTCGCAATGGCTGAAGTTGCCGTCGGGATCATTGGCGCCGACCGGCAGACTCACCTGGACCGGAGTGCATTGGAAGAAGCTGGTATCTCCCGGCACCTGGCAGACCGGCGGAGAGTTGAGTTCAACATGGACAACGACGGTGTCTTCGTCGGCAGCGGCACACTCGTCCACGGCTCGCAATATGATCGAATAAACACCGGCAGTGTCAGGTGTGAAGCAGATATTGCCGTTGGCATAGTAACCGGCCGGCGAGACGACGTAGCAGGAGTCCTGGTTGTTGTCCGGATCATTGCAGGTCGCCGGCCAGCAAACTTCGGTCGGTGCACACTGGAACAAGGTGCGATCACTGCCGGCGTTGACTACCGGCGGGCTGTTGAAGAATATTGTGACGCCCAAGGTATCGAGATCGGTCGCGCCGCAGGCATCGGTTACTCTGATATCAAAGAAGTAATATCCCGCGGTGTCAGGCGTGAAGCAGATGCTGTTGGTCAGGGTATCGATCATACCGGCGCCGATCACCATCTCTTCCAGGACGATGTTGTTATCCGGATCGTTGGTGGTGTAACTCAGACAGATCTCCTGCGGTTGACACAGGAAATAAGTCAGGTTGCGCGCGAAAGCGATCACCGGCGGAGCGTTCAGTGTTACGTTCACGACTTTGCAGACCGTGTCGGCCGCGCCGCAGGGATCAACCACCTGAGCACAAATTTGGTAAGTGCCGCTGGTGTTGGCTGTGAACGTCCACAATCCGGCTGACGTGACGCTGCCGTTGCCGGACAGGCGCGACCATGTCAGCGTCTGACCGTCGGCGTCGCCGGCCGTGAACGGACAACTGATTGTTCCCGGTACGCACAGGAAGGTATCGACCGGGCTGACCGGATCATCGGCCACGGGCGGGCTGTTAAGAGTGACGTCCACCGCAAAACTGCAGGTATCGGCGCCGCAGGCGGATTCGGCCACGACCGTGAGCTCGTAATGCCCGGCCGTGTCGGCGAAGAAGCAGACCTGACCGGAGCTGTAGCTACCGATTGGCGATACCGTTACCACCGCACCGGCCTGGGATGCACTCACCGGGCGGCAGACCTGCGTCGGCGCGCACAAGAACCGGCTGGTGTCCGCCGGACAGGTGACCGTGACAACCGTGCCGAGATCGACGGTGATGCTGACGGTGTCGGCTCCGATGGCGCCGCAGGCGTCGGTGGCCCGGACTATAAACTGATAGGAGCCGCTCGCTGTCGGCGTAAAACAGACTTCATCGGCGTCGGTATCGATGCTGCCCTGCGCAGCGATGAGTTCCTCCTGAGTGATGTTGTCATCGGCATCGGTAGCCGTGTAATTGAAGCAGTAGCCCTCACCGCTGCACAGGAAAACCGCGGTGTCGCCGGGCAACGTAACCACCGGCGCGGAGTTGATGACAACATTGTATGTCAGGGTCGTGGTGTCGGCGCCGCCGCAGGGGTCGGAGACCCGCGCCACAATCGTGTAAGCACCGGAAGTGGCGGCATCGAAGCACCACAGGCCGCCCGAAGTTATGTTCCCATTGCCGCTGAGTCGTGTAAAGGTCAGAGTCTGTCCGTCGACATCGCCGGCCTCAAACTGATAGCACACTTGGGCGCCGGCGCACATGAAGGTGTCGACCGGTGTGGTCGGGTCGGCGGCGACCGGAGCGCTGTTGATGGTCACATCCACGATCACCAGACAACTGTCGGAGCCGCAGTCAGTGCTCGCCTGGACCAGGATTTCGTAATGACCGCTGGTGTCGGCAAAGAAGCAGAGATTGCCTCCGGCGTACGATCCAATCGGGCTGACCGTCACTGAGGCGCCCGCTCCGTACACACCCAGCGGCAGGCAGATATTGTTCGGTTGACACAAGAACCGGGTCGAGGCGGCCGGGCAATCAATCTGAGCAGCTTCGCCGATTTCGACAACAAAGGTCAGCACGCAAGTATCGGCCCCGCACTGAATCCCGGCGATAATCGTGATGTTGTAGGTTCCCGTAGTGTCGGCCAGGAAGTGTAGCTGGCCGTTCTCATAGACACCATAAGAAACCGTGATGTCGGCCGAATCGGGCGTGACCCCCAGAGTCTGATGAATCGAATCACTCTCACAAAGGAACACATCGATGGGATCGGCGGGACAATCTATCACCGCCATTTCGCCGAGTGTCACCGTCGCCACCACCGTGTCCGCGGCGACCGCGCCGCAAGGATCAGTGACACCGACAACAAATTCATAAGTTCCCGAAGCGGTCGGCGTGAAGCATATGCGGTTGTTCAGCGTGTCGATGGAGCCGAAGCCGCTAAGCATAGTCTCGATCAGTCCGGTCAGGCCGTCGGGATCGGACGGAGTGTAGGTCAGACAGATCTCCGCCGCATCACACTGGAAAAGACTGGTATCGGCCTGGGCCGCGACCGACGGGGCTGAGTTGAGAGTGACATTGACAGTTGCGGTGTCGTAGTCTTCAGCCCCGCAGGCATCGGTGGCTTTCAGCACAAACTGGTAGCTGTCCGAACCGGTCGGCGTGAAGCAGATCTGCGAGCCGTTGTAGGACCCGATGCCGCTGATCAACTGACAGGAAGTCAGATTGCCGTCGATGTCGCTGCAGCCGGCGCTCCAGCAAATCTGCGTCGGCATACACTGGAACAACGTTTGATCGGTCCCGGCATTGGCTACCGGCGGCGTATTCATGGTAACATTGAAAACCAAATCGCAAGTGTCGGCGCCACAGGAGGCCGCGGCAATGACGGTAATCGTGTAGGTCCCGGCGGTGTCGGCCGGGAATCGAACCGCCCCATCGTCAAAAGCGCCATAGCTGGTGGTGACCGTCGCGCCTGAGGGGCTGACCGTTAGCGCCTGGACGATGGAGTCAGAATCACACAGGAACACGTCATACGGCGCAGTAGGGCAGTCAATCTGGGCTACCTGTCCAAGCTCGATGTTGACCATGATCGCGTCAATGCCGACCGCTCCACAGGAATCGGTGGCACTGACGATAATCTCATAGTTGCCAGATGCTGTCGGCATGAAGCAGACGGTGTTGGCGGCCGTGTCAATAGTCCCGTAGCCGGACTCCATGGCCTCGGTGATGCCGACCAAACCATTGCCGTCACTAACCTGATAAGAGACACAAACCTCCTGCGGAGTGCACAAGAACAAGGTTGTATCGGTGCTCATAACCACGGTCGGGGTAGCATTGTAGACTATGTCAATAACGACGGTGTCGATATGCTGGGCACCGCAATCGTCGATAGCCCGCAGGGTAAAGGTGTAGGCTCCCGATGTGGCGGGCGTAAAGCAGATGTCAGAACCATCATAGGTACCGGGACCGACAAAGATGCAGTCGGTCAGATTGCCCTCGGCATCGCTGCAGGAGACGGGCCAGCAGATCTCCTCAGGGCCGCACAGGAATATCGACTGATCGTCGCCGACGTCGGCCACCGGCGGAGTATTGATCGTCGCCGCCACATTGATTGTATCCTGATCGACCCGTCCGCATTCGTCCTCGATACGAATCACAAACTGGTAGTCGCCACCTGCTCCAGGAGTGAAGCAAACGACGGAATTCTCTTGGTCGAGTAGGCCCGAGCCGGAGATCAGGGTAGTGGTCGTCGGCCGGGGATCATCCGGGTCGCTTGCGACATAGGGCAGGCAGATTTCGGCGATTTCACACAGGAACAAACTGGTGTCGTTGCCGAAAGCAATCTCAGGTGGACCGTTGATGTCAAACTCGACGGTGAACGAAGACTGGCAGAACGCACCGCAGGAGTCCTCGCATCGGACCGTCACCGTGACCGATTGATCAGCCGTCGGTGTGTAGCACCAATTGCCACCAACCAAAGAGCCGGGCCCGCTGATGATCTGACAGACATCCAGGTTGCCATTGACATCGTTGCCGTACGCCGGCAGACACACTTCGGTGGCCAGACACTGGATAATCAGAGTGTCATTGGGTATAACGCAAACCGGTGCGGAGTTGATGGTGACATCGATCACAACCGTATCACGATCAGTCTCACCACAGGCGTCGGTGGCCTCGACCGCGAACTCGTAGCTACCGGAAGCGGTCGGCATGAAGCAGATATTACTGCCGTTATAGGATCCCGGACCGGACACCAAAGCACAGGTAGTCAGATTGCCGTCAGCGTCGTCACAGGATGCCGGCCAGCAGATCGTGGTGGGAGTACACTGGAAAACCGTCTGATCCGGCCCGGCGTGCGCCACCGGGGGAGAGTTCAGCGTGTAATAGACCGCCATAGTGTCGAAGCTCTCCAGGCCGCAGGCGTCGGAGCCCTTCAGAACAAATTCGTAGTTGTAGGTGCCGGTCGGAGTAAAGCAGATGTGCGAACCATCAAAGGCACCCGGGCCGTCGACCAGTTGCGTGCTCACCAGATTGCCGTCCGGGTCGGTGACTGACGCGGGCCAGCAAATCTGCTGCAACTCACAATCGAATATGGTCAGATCATCACCGGCGTCAGCCACCGGCGGCTGGTTCAAGTCGATAGTGTAGCTGACTGAATCATATCCGGCAGCGCCGCACTCATCAACCACTCTGACGACAAAGGTGTAAGTTCCCTCTACGGGCGGGACAAAACACAGCGTGGAAAAATCGGTATCTATGGTGGCGGCCCCGGAGACGAGTTCCACGGTGGCGATATTATCGTCCGGATCGGTGGTCGTATACGGCCGACAAATCTGACCGGTGATACAGGCGAAGAAAGTCGAATCGGGACCGAGGTTGACGCTGGGTGCGGTATTCAGAGTCACATTGTACGTGAGACTGGTCTGGTCGGTGGCGCCACAATCATCGGTGACCCCAACCACGACACTGTAGCTACCGGCGGCCCCGGCTGTGAAGCACCACAGGCCGTCACTCGACACGGTACCATTGCCGCTGATACGGCTGAAAACCAAATCACCACCGTCAGTATCGGTCGCCGCAAACTGATAACAAATGCCGGCGCCGACACACAGGAACGTGTCAAGCGGGCCGACCGGGTCACTCATCACTGGCGCTGCATTCATGGTCACGTCAACCGTCACCAAACAGGTGTCGGTGCCGCAATCGCCGGACGCGATCACGGTCAACTCATAATGTCCGGCTGTGTCGGCGAAGAAACAGACCTCGCCGGCGGCGTAGGCGCCGATGGGGCTGACGGTCGTGGAGACATCAGTGCCAAAAACACCGACCGGTATACAAACATTGCCCGGTTCGCAAACAAACGCGCTCGACGGCTCGGGGCAATCGATCTGAGCGGTCTGGCCGATATCGACATTAAAGACCAACTGACAGGTGTCGGCGCCGCAGGTCTGAGCGGCTATGAGAGTGATGAGATAGGTGCCGGAAGTATCGGCCGCGAAACACAACTCGCCACCGGCGTAACTGCCGTAGGAAACACTGACGGTCGCCGAAGCCGGCGAGACAGTCACCGACTGGCAGACCTGATCGGCCTGGCACAAAAAGACATCAATCGGATCGAACGGACAAACGATAGTGGCTGCCTCGCCGAAGGACACATTGACCACGACGGTGTCCCGATCAGATTCGCCGCAGGCGTCGCTCACGGCCACGATCACTTCATAACTCCCGGAGGTGGTAGGCGTAAAACAAACCGTGTTGGCCGCGGTATCGATCGAACCGTATCCGGATATCAGGGTCTCAAGAAGATTATCAAAGCTGTTGGGATCGGTAGCTTCATAGCTGACGCAGATCTCCTGCGCTTGGCATAGGGCCAGCGTGGTGTCATTGCCAAAGGCTACTTGCGGCGGATTGTTGACGGTGACATTGTAGGTTAGTGAAGTTGTGTCGGCGGCGCCACATGAATCGGTCACAACTACCGTCGTCGAGAAGGTCCCGGAGGCCGACGGCGTGAAGCACCACTGTCCACCGGTCGATAGCGAACCGTCACCGCTGAGCTGGCTCCATACCAGAGGGCCACCCTGGGCATCCGAGGCGGCGAAGTCATAACACACCTCGGTCGCCGCACATTGCACCAGATCCACGGGACTGGACGGATCGACAGCCACCGGCGGGGTATTGACAGTGACATAAAAATCGAGGCCGGTAGTATCGGCGGCGCCGCAGGAGTCGACTACTATCAAAGCCGCAGCATACGAACCGGTGATGGTGGGCGTAAAGCAGAAATGACCACCCGATGTGACACTACCGACACCGGCCCATAGGCTCCAACTCAGTGTCTGACCGTTGGGGTCGGTGGCGGTCAGATCGTAGCAGATCTCCTCGGCCAGGCATTGCGCCAAGATAATCGGATCGGGATCATTGGCGACCGGCGGCGAATTGAGAACAACGGTCACCACGACAGTATCATAATCCTCCAGACCGCATTCATCGACGGCCCGGAAAACAAACTGAACCGGACCGGCGCCGGTCGGCGTGAAGCAGACCTGATTGCCTGCCAGCACACCGGGTCCGGTGTACAATTCGACCGAGCTCAGATTGTCATCAGGATCACCATAGGCGATATAAAAGCACATTTGGCTCAACGTACACATGAGCTGAGTGTAGTCGTCGCCACCATTGACGCTCGGCGGCCGGTTCAGGTTGAAAGTGACATACATCAAGTCACTACCGGTATTTTCGCAGCCGTCTTCGGCTGTGACTTCAATTTCATAGACCCCGGTAGTATCCAGAGTGATACATACATCTTCGGTCGTACTTGACGGCGCCGTCCGCGCCGCCACAGCGTCGATTTCGAGATAGCCGCTTACGCAGCTTATAGATATTTCGTCGAATGTAATTCCATCGGGTAAATCAAAAGTAACGCCGCCGACACCGGAACCGGCAGACTGGCCGGGGATCACTCGCGAGAAAGAATAGACATCGGTTCCATCGAGACGCAAAGCAAGATCGGCCGTGCCGCCGCCATTGGTGTTGGTCAGGATCATCAGGTCGGTATTGGCGCCGTTACAGGTTGTGATCTCGTAAAGAAAGCCCAGGGCGCAGTGGTCGCCCGCAGCGAAGGCCACGGACCCATCGCCCGGCCCCCCGTCGGGGCCACCGGCACCGGGTGTTGTAAAGGTCAGGTCGGTAGGGCCGCCAAGCATGTAATCGGCCGCGTTGCCCGACTCCAGGACATTAGGAAAGGTTCCGTAGTCGGTGACCGCATCCGCGAACGCGAAATTGGGAAGGGTTACGCTTACACCTGATTGTGAGTTGATAGGTAGCACAAAGTCGGAGGCCGATGTTAACACGCCGCCCGGATTGCCACCCCCAACCTGAATCACGGTCCCGCCCAGGGCGGTTATTCGGTCCACCTGATCATAATTGGCCAGAGTGCCGCTATAGGATCCGTTGTTCGTAGTCACACTAGTGATATCGCAGTCAGGATCGGAAATATCAACCGGCACACAAATTTCTAGAGGATCGCAAGCGAAGATGGTTGTATCATCGGGCAGCTCTACCGTCGGCGCCTCACTGATCGTGATGTCGTAGACTAGGGTTAGGGTGTCCAAGCCGCCCTGGCCGTCATCAGCTTCGAACTCAAAAGTATAGAATCCGCTGGTGGCCGGTGAGAAATCATAGTAGCCGACCACTCGCGTCGTACTGGGTATGCTGGTAAACGAGCCGGGACCTGACAGCTTGATCAGCGTGAGAGTGTCATTGGGGCTGGGGTCGGTCGCCGAGACGCTGTCGGAAATCGACTGCCCGGCGCACAGTAGCACGGCAAGAGTATCGTCTTCCTGCTCAAAGGTAGGCACTGTGTTATTCGGACTATACCTAACGGCGAATTGCAGGCCGTTGCCTTCGTAAGCCCAGCTACCCGAATATCGCTCGTTGTAGTTGCAACTCTTGTTGTTGGGGATAAGGCCGTCAGCGTTGTAGGACGCTCCGGTCAGATCCTTGGCAGTGAAACGGCTGGTATTGGGATCTACTTCCGGATCGTTAACCTGATACTGATCGGTGATGCCCGCATAGGTATCCTCGAAATCCGGCACGTCCGAGAGCGGCGTTTTGTCGTCGCCCAAGTATACCTGGTCCTCTCCAAATGGGTCGCCATGCCCTGAAGACCAGATGTTGAAGTCGATTGCTTCACCGGCAATCTCGATCCCCAGGGTATCGCGAAAATCGCCTGTGTCCTTGGGCTTTGCATAATCTATGGTGAAGTCCCACCAGACTTCGTAGAGGTTTTCTGCGATCGAATCGGGCCAGCGAACCCAACCCCAGCGATCGTTCTGCTTCAAGTCGGATGATAGTTCGAATCCAAGCGCCCACACATTTACGCCAGGTGTCGGATCCTGCTCCATAATGGCCAGGATGGAACCATGGAACTGCTCTAACGAATTGCCTCGTGAGTAAAGGAAATTGGCCACGTACCACTTGCCGACAGCAGTATCGTAGTAGATGTAGTAACCTCCGGCATTGTTCTCCAGCGGCTCCGGAAGCTCCGGTACCCCCAAAAGATACGATGAGTCAATCAGGTTGTAATTGGGAGGTGGACCGGGAGGATTGTTATCCCATGGATCATAGTAGGGTAGATCGTCGTCGCCTGGATCAACCGGCCCCGATGCCTGGGCCGTCAGCACCAGGAGTGTCAAGGCCAGCACCAAGAAAATGTATGGGTTCTTGTGACTCAACATAAGTCCGCCTCTGGATCCTTCGTTGAATATACCGGACATCTTGCGCTCACCTGGGGCCCGTAGACGTCACATCCGGCGGACCTCGGAAACGCAAATGGTCCTATTTTCAATTTCGGGAATACACGTTGGTGTGGGTAATTTAGCAATCAATCATGTGTTCTTCCCGAATTACCTAGTTCGTCTTCCTTCGATAGTTGAAGTTCAACGCTGCAATCGTCCGCGACTGTCCCGCCTAAGCCAACCAAGCACTTGAATCTGTAATGAGCAATGTCGTCGTTGTTGGTGCCGGATTGGACCCAGCGGCAGGCTCTTCAGCCGCTATCATAAAGGTAACTTTTGGTCGGCTTTCCGTCAAGGCTAAACTACTGCAAATACCGGTCCTTTGGGCCTTCTGCGGGCGCTGGCCGCCCAACATGTAGGCCAGGTCTTTGGAGGATCTAGAGAAAAAGGAGAATGTGGACCGGTCTTATCTATGTGGCATTTCTCGTTGGGGCCGAAAATTCTCGACAAATGCGATCCGTTTAGAAAGCGAAGGGTGCGAATAAAACCAAAACTCAATCAGCGGATGGGGCTCCGGGTCGGATAGATTTATAGTCGCCAATTTGCGGTAAGTGCTTATGGCAGCCTCTTTTGTCACCCCTGACATCTCCAGACCATAGCGGTCGGACTGGCGCTCCATAGTCCGGCTGGCCACATTTGTTAGCGGCTGCAAGACGAAATTGAGTATAAGCAGCAGCATAACCACCAGCGGCAGCGATGCCCAATTGCTCAAGTGCGCCAAGCGCAATCTCCCCGACCAGCGGCGGATAATCGTTGGCGCCCAGCGGCTGATGAGCCAAAACAAGAGACCCAGATAGACGACCGCGATCAGCGTCCCCCACCAGATGTGATGCTTGACATAGTGGCCCATCTCGTGGGCCATCACGAATTTCGCTTCATCGAGAGTGAATTGGTCCAGCAGAGTATCGTATAATACTATTCGCTTGCTGCCGAACAGCCCGGTCACATAGGCGTTCACTTTGGACGACTGTTTGGAGGCGTTGACCTCAAATATGTCCGCCCCGGCGATCCCGGCGCGATCGGCCAGTGACTGGATTTCAGATTCTATGTGCTTGTCTTGCAACGGCATAAAGTCGTTGAACAGGGGCGAAATGACGACCGGAGCCAGGACGATTGCGAAGATAATTACAGGTGCCAATAGCCCGGTAAAAACCAGCCACCAGCGTCGAAAACGCTCCAGGCAAAAATACAAAAGCCAGATTGGGACAATCGCCACCACAATCTCGACCAATAGGCCCAACAGGTCGTCTCGCCACCATCCCAAAAAAGTCTGATTCAGAAATCCATGGCCGGTTTCAACCCAAAAACCACGATAGATCGCAAAGGGCAAGTATAGCAGATAGTCTAAGGCAATAAGCAGGGTGACAAAAGCCCACAGCGCAAAAAACTTAGGTCTGATCCTGCCCACCCAATCACGCAAGCGCGCGGCCCAACCCGAGAAGGCTATCAAGCCCAGAATCAGCACCTTGCCGGCCAACGACACAAACCGCCAGATATTGCGCAGTTGGGAGTATGAAACCAGCCGCTCGTCGTTGTCGGTATTAGGTGCGGCCTGATCGACCGGCGCGACGGTACCGGCCACCCCGATAGTATCAGCTGGTAAAGGTTGTTCGCCGGCAGCCCAATCAGCCGCCGCCAAGGTCGCCAGCAGTACCATCATCACCAGAGCCAGGGATACCACCAAGATGCGCATCACGGTCGTTTCCTTTGTGTCGGGATAACTCTCGCCCGTAAGTTATGTCACTCGCCGTGGAAAGCAAACAAACAAAACAGGCGGGCCTGAGGCCCGCCTTCTTTGTCCCCTGGTTGGGGTGACCTCTAGGCTACCGTCACCTCTTTACACAAATACACGTCCTGAATGGCGTTGAGCAGCTTGACACCATCTTTCATCGGCTTCTGGAACGCCTTGCGACCGGAAATCAAGCCCATCCCGCCGGCGCGTTTGTTGATAACAGCGGTCTTGACCGCGGCCGCCAAGTCGCCGGTCTTGCTGCCCGAAGATGAGCCGCCGGAATTGATCAAGCCGATACGGCCCATGTAGCAGTTGGCCACTTGGTAACGGCACAAGTCAATTGGGTTGTCGGTCGTCAGCTTCTTGTAAACGTCCGGATGGGTCTTGGCAAAACTCAAAGCCGTGAAGCCGCCATTATTGGTCGGCAGCTTCTGCTTTATGATATCGGCTTCGATAGTGACCCCGAGGTGATTGGCCTGGCCGGTCATGTCGGCCGCGGCATGGTAGTCGACGTCACCCTTTTTGAAGGCGGGATTGCGAAGGTAACACCACAGCACAGTGAACATGCCCAATTCATGGGCGGTAGTAAATGCGTCGCTGATTTCCTGCAATTGGCGCATCGAACTCTCGGATCCGAAATAGATCGTAGCCCCGATTCCGACCGCACCTAGATTGAAGGCATTCTCAACCGAAGCAAAGGGCACCTGGTCGTATTTGGTCGGGTAGGTCATCAGTTCATTGTGATTGATCTTGACGATAAACGGAATCTTATGGGCGTACTTGCGAGAAACCGCACCCAGTACACCAAAAGTCGAAGCGACCGCATTGCAGCCGCCTTCAATGGCCAACTCAACGATTTTTGCCGGGTCAAAATAGTCCGGGTTAGGTGCAAAAGAAGCTCCGCCGGTATGCTCGATACCCTGATCGACCGGCAGAATCGACACATAACCGGTTCCGGCCAGACGACCACTGTTGAACAGGCTGTTGAGGTTGCGAAGGGTTTGCGGGGTGCGATCGGATTGGGTCACGACCTGGTCGATAAACGACGGGCCGGGCAAATGCAGTCGCTCTTTTTTGATACCGGAACATTTGTAACTCAACAGCCCTTTGTCGCTGCCGAGCATTTCGTCAATCTGTTTATAAGTCATAACAACTCCTTGCTATTGTCTAACGCGATTTTCTTTGGTCGAATTTAACCACGTTTCCTTTCTGAACGCAACCGAAAGGTAGCCTGGCCCATTCCGTTTTTTGACATCGCCACCATTTGTCTCCTGCGTCGGACATAACCATAGTTGACCCGGTTTCATCAGTGTGTTATCGTGGGCGCCGGAAACATCGGACCGGAACCGACGTATGTGACTCTATTAACAATGATCACCGCCACTAATCTGAGAAAGCACTTTGGCCTTATCGAGGCCGTCAGCGACATTTCGCTCGAAATTCGCCAGGGGGAAACATTCGGGCTTCTGGGACCCAATGGCGCCGGCAAATCGACCACTATCAACATGCTCTGCGGTCTCTTGGTGCCCGACAGCGGGTCAATCAAGATTGACGGCGCGGCCGATCCAACCAAAGCCAGTGTCCGCCGCCGGCTGGGACTAGCGCCACAGGCGTTGGCTCTCTACGATGAACTCACCGGCGAAGAGAACGTGAGATTCTTCGGAAGCCTTTATGGTTTGCCTGCTTCGACCCTGAAAGACCGGGTGGCCTGGGCTCTGGACTTCGTCGGCCTGGCCGACCGTCGTCAGAGCCGCGCCAAAACCTACTCAGGTGGCATGCAGCGGCGGCTGAACCTGGCCTGTGCCCTGGTGCATGATCCGCCGGTGCTTTTGCTTGATGAGCCCACGGTCGGTGTCGATCCGCAGTCGCGCAATGTCATTTTCGAGAGGATAGAACAGCTCAAAGCCGATGGCCGGACTATTCTATATACCACTCACTATATGGAAGAGGCCGAACGGCTTTGTGATCGGGTAGCTATTATCGATCATGGTAAAATCCTCGCTATGGATGCGGTTACCTCGCTCATTCGGGAGCATGGCGGTGACTCGATTGTTCAGGGAGATCTGGATTCTCCGCCCCAGGATCCAAACCGGCTGCCGGGGAGGGTCACCGACGGTACGCATTTGCGAATAGAGACCAAGGAACCTCTTCAGACCGTATCCGACCTGGCTACCAGCGGCTACCGCTTCCGCACTCTGACCATCCAACAGGCCGACCTGGAGACGGTCTTTCTCAATCTGACGGGAAGGAGTCTGCGCGACTGATGGGTGCCGTTGTCAATCTGGCCCTCAAGGACCTGCGCCTGTTATGGCGTGATCGCTTCGGCCTCTTTTGGGTCTTGGCTTTTCCGCTTCTGATGGCCCTGTTTTTTGGCTCCATTTTTGGATCCGGAGGTGGCGGCGCGGCAGCGATGAAGGTGGCCGTCGTCGACCAGGACCAGAGCCGGTTCTCGCAATTACTGATAGACCATCTTGATTCCTCCAGCGCTCTGCGTGTAATACGCACCTCACCCGACTCAGCCCGGTCGCTGGTCCGTCGCGGCAAGGCGGTCGCCTATATGATCATCAAGCCGGGTGCGGGCGAGCCTGCAAATCTGTTCTCCCCCGATTCGGCCACTATCGTAGCCGGAATGGATCCGTCGCGTCGCGCCGAGGCCGGATATTTGCAGGGTCTGCTGATGGAAAGCTGGTTTGCAGTTATGCAACACACCCTGTTGCAGCCCGGTTCTGCGAGGAGCTATATCGGTGACATCCTGCAGGGTCTGCCGACCGATACAAGCCTGACCGCCGACCAGTCACATGTGCTCGGAAGTTTTCTCACCAACCTGCATGACTTCCTGGGTGAGGTCGATACCGGCGCGTTGGCTGGCCCGGTCGGTACCGATTCCTCGGCGTCAGGGGGCGGTAGCAGCTTCATGGCCGGACCAAAGATCGAGATAGAAAGCGTGACAGTCGACAGTGATCGGCCGCGTTCGTCATGGGAGATCACTTTTCCGCAGGCGATTTTGTGGGCGCTGATCGGCTGCTCGGCCGCCTTCGCCATTTCGCTGGTGATTGAACGGACCCGGGGCACGCTTCTGCGGCTTCGCCTGGCGCCGATCCGGCGCTGGCAGGTACTGGCCGGCAAAGGTCTGGCCTGTTTTATCTTCTGCATTGCGGTCTGCAGTCTGCTGCTGGGTTTGGCCAAACTGGTTTTTGGCATTCGCACTCCGGAGCCGCTGCTCCTGGCGGCAGCGGTCGTGGCTGCGGCGTTTTGTTTTGTTGGTCTGATGATGCTGATCTCGGTGCTGGGCCGGACCGAACAAGCCGTGGGCGGCGCCGGGTGGGCGGTACTTTTGGTTTTCAGCATGACCGGCGGCGGCATGGTCCCGCTTGTGGCTTTGCCCTCCTGGATGGTGACCATCAGCCATTTCAGCCCGGTGAAATGGGGGATTATTGCTTTCGAGGGGGCCATCTGGCGCGGGTTTGGAGCGGCCGAGATGATGCTGCCGCTGGGCATCCTGATCGGCATCGGCCTGGCCACCTTCACTGCAGGCGTTTTGATCATGCGTCGCACCGGCGACTGATCCCGCCCTACTCCGATCTTCCGTTTCAACGCCATTTTTGCCCGGAATCAATTCCCTTACCCGAATTCTCTCCGAACCATCCGTGAAATCCGCCGACCAACTTAGTGCAATGCGACTTTGGTTGAAATGGCTCATCGCCAGGCGCCGGCTCGGCCGAACATCGACGACCTGTGGTCGGCCGTGGTGCGGCTTCTGACATGAGCGGCCAGGCATATTCTTGCCAGTTGGTTGAGGACGTGTGACGATCATGGAGGAGTGCCTATGAAGTGAGCTTTTGCTCTCGTTGAAGACATGTCAACGGGGATCAAGTCAGATTGTGCTACGACAGATTTTTGACACTCGCCGGTGGTGAGTGTCGGCTCGGCGGCGAGAAATTCGAAGCTGACCAAAGAAAAAGGGGATAAGGGGAGATTTGGCAACCGGCCCTCCAACGAGGGTCGGTTGGCCGTTTATGGGTGAACAGCCTGGTTCAACCGGCCGATGATCCGCAAACCGTCCAGCGTGAGATGCGGAACCACCGAGGCTACGCGAGTCGAGTGCTGCTCTATCTTCCCGGCCAGGCCGCCGGTGGCCAGGACGGTGTAGTCGGCTCGTCCGGTTTCCGCCATGATCCGTTCAATGATTGAATCGACCTGCCCCACGGTGCCGTAAAACATCCCTGATCGCAGAGCCGCCTCGGTTGTGCGGCCGACAACCCGCTCCGGAGGCTCGATGGCCACCTCAAACAGTTTGGCTGCCCGCCGGGCCAGATCGGCCATAGCCGTGTGCGGTCCGGGAAGAATTACCCCGCCGATATAGGCTCCCGCGGCGGTGACCACGTCGAATGTCGTGGCCGTGCCGAAGTCGACTACGATGGCCGGACCTTTGGTGATGGCATAAGCCGCGGCGGCGTTGGCGATACGATCGGCACCCACCTGGTGCGGTTGGTCCACGTCGATGGTAATCGGTAGACGACATTCGTGGCTGACGACCAGCGGTTCGACGCCGGTCTCTTTGGTGCAGGCGGACTTGAACGGC
Source organism: bacterium (assembly GCA_043819515.1). Classification (GTDB taxonomy): domain Bacteria; phylum Zixibacteria; class MSB-5A5; order GN15; family FEB-12; genus DAOSXA01. The sequence goes on along the minus strand of JBDRES010000041.1, from coordinate 2,476 downwards.
TCGGTCAACTTGGGTACTACGGAGCCGATTACGCCGCGCAGATCGGTGACGCCATTGCCGACGGTTTTCCGCATCCGCCGACACAGAAGCTCATGGGCTTCGTCTGGGGTCAGACTAAAAGGAGTGGTGAAGCGGGCCGTTTCGATCAGGCGCGTATCCTCGTAGGCGCCCGCCACAATATTGGTATTGCCTATGTCAATGACGATCCACATAAGCTGATCGCTCTCAATAGGGAGGAGCGTTGCCGGGCCGGCCGGCGCTCATAGCCAGATCGCGGTTGAGTTTTTCGGCCGACCGGTAAGCATCAACCATACCCCAAATCCACAAGACTGGAGTGGTCAAGAGACCGATGACCACAAAGATCAGTATCCACGACACGGTATAGGCGACAATGAAAGCCACGCCCTTGCCTATCTGGCCGTTGTATACCTGACCCAGACCCATGTAGAAAAACGATAATACCGCAGCCAGGCCGGGGTTCTTGTAAGCCGGAGGCGGTGGCTGATAGTGCATTCTATTCTCCCGGGTATGACACTCGTTATCCACAAATAAGATACCAGCTTACCTGTCGAGAATTCAAGTCATTTTTGGGTAAGCCGGCCGCCCCAAATGGCCGATACATGGGCATAGATGCACTATCTGATTGACAAACAACCTCTTGCGGCTCTGGCGGCAGTCGCAATCTTGATTCTTGTGACCTCCGTTTGTGGTCGGCGGCCGGAGATAATCAAGACTCAACTGCACTCGGAGGTTCCATACCGAGCGGCCATTGAAGAGACCGCCTCAGAGCGTCTGAGCGATGGTGTTGCCTATTTCCGAGCCGGTGAGTATGAACTGGCCCGCGACCACCTTGTCAAAGCAAGCGAGCTGACACCCTCGGATTGGATGGCTTACTATTATCTCGGCCTGGTAGAAATGAGTCTTCTCAATTTGAGCGCGGCTGAGAGCAGCCTCCATCAGGCCCTCACCCTTGTTCCCAATGAAATCCGGACCCGCAGCCGTATCTATGTGGCCCTGGGGCAGCTGGCCGAGGTGATGGGCCGACCCGGTCAGGCCCAACTGAATTATCGCATGGCCCTCAATCTATGGCCGCAGTCGGCCGGCGCCCGCTCCGGGCTGGATCGGTTACAGCTACGTTCAGATGGGTCCGACAACTGATTTTTGTTTCGGTCGCCGCCCGCGTGTCTATATTTGTATGATGTTGTCCAAGGCGCCTACATACCTCCTCGGACCCGATTTCCCTCAGAAGCCGGATAAGTACATCGACCGCTTCCTCAAGGACGGTTTTGATTTCTTTGCCACCGAGTTTTGCGGTATCGATGATTACCTTGAGAAAGCTAAGCACTCCAACAGCACCGAAACTCTGCGTCGCACGCCCAAAGAGAAATACCTGCTGGAACTGGTTGCTTTCGGTATTTACGATCGCCTGAATCGCCGGTCGTTCAATCGGGCCAAAAACACTCTTATTGTCATGCCTGATTGCCTGTCGCTGCACAACCCCAAGTGCGAAAAGGTCCAGACCGACTATGGCGATGTCTGCAAGCGCTGCACCGAAAGCTGCCAGGCCTACCAGATCACCGAACTGGCTCGGACTTATCGCCTCAAGACGGTTTTCTCTAAACGTAAGCTCCTTGAGCAACTACAGCATTATGCCGAAAAAATGGAGGATCTCAGCGTCGTTGGCGTGGCCTGTATCAACATGCTGGCCGAGGGTATGCGGGTGGCCATCGAGGCGGGCGTTCCGACTCGCGGCGTCCTGCTGAATTTCAGCGGTTGTGAACACTGGCAGGATGAAGAATGTGCCAGTGAGTTTGCGATGAAATGGTTACAGTCGATTCTGGATGAGAAATATGGATCGCGAGATACAAAAACTGACTATCGCCGACTATGATGAAATCATCCGCGTTTGGGCTATCTCCGGACTGCCGTTCAAGCCGTATGGACGTGACAGTCGCCCGCGCCTCGAACAGGAAATGAACCGCGCCGACAGTGCATTCTTTGGGCTATTCGAAGACGGCGTGATGCTGGCCGTTGGTCTGGCTTCTTATGACGGTCGCAAGGGCTGGATCCAGCGGGTGGCGGTCGATCCGGATCGACGCGGTGAACTCCTTGGTCCCAGGGTTGTCAGGGCCTGCGAAGAATTTCTCAAATCGCGCGGGGCAGAGGTAATCAGTTGCCTCATCGAAGACATGAACTATCCCTCGATTTCCATGTTCCAAAACCTTGGCTACGAGCTCTGGGAGCCGATCCTCTACTTCTCCAAACGCAACTCCGACGATGCCTGAGGGGCGTGTTGAATAAGCCATGATCGCCCGGTGGCGTCACGCGACTCGCGTAACGCCTGTTCCGTAACCGGATGGCCCTCAGGCGAGTCGCCAGACTGCACCAGCACTTTGCAGTTCTTCACCCCCGAAATAGTGAACTTCTTCAACATGCCCTGAGGGCCCGGGCAAATCCTCCTCCCGCCGCCGATAGA
>JBDRES010000040.1:0-145827 GCA_043819515.1 bacterium | reverse complement strand
TCCCATGACGATCCCGCCCGATATCGGGAATCCCTTTAATACTCTGCGACGCCCCGCCACGGCTGTATCCCCGTATTATCTTTGGGGTTATGCGTCCTATAGCTTCCTTTTCAATCAGAGCGCAAAGTAGGCTTCGAGACCGGCGGAGGCAACAATAATATCAGTTCTCTTCGCCAAAACCAGACATGACCACCTCCACCAGGGCCTCCATGGCTTTCTCTTCGTCCGGCCCATCGACCTCAAATGTAATCTGGGCTCCCTTTTCCGCCGCCAGCATCATCACACCCATAATGGATTTGCCGTTTACTTTGAGGTCGTCACGCTGCAAGAAGACTGACGATTGGTATCTTGACGCTATTGTAACCAACAACGCCGAGGGTCGGGCATGCAGGCCTAACCTGTTTACAATTTTCACTTTCCTGGTAATCATCGGCCCTCATCCACCAGAACAAACCGCTTGCCCGCCAACTCCCTCACGACACCCTTAAGCTCCAGAGCCAATAGCAATTCCATCAGCCCCGGCGCCGGTAAGCCGATGTCGCGCACCAAATTATCAACATGAACCGGTCCTTTCGACAGCAAGTCGGTCACGCGGCTCTCGGATTCAGTCAAGTGCATAAGAGTCTCGAATTTTCGCGCTGAAACTTGTCCGCGCAGCCGCGGCAATTCGTCGAAAATATCGTCAATGCCCGTAATCAGCCGGGCACCCTGTCTGATCAACTGATTGGCCCCCTCGCTCATGGCCGAAGACGGCGAACCTGGAACGGCAAAAACCTCGCGACCCTGGTCGCGGGCTTGTTCGGCCGTAATCAACGCTCCGGACTTACTACCCGCCTCAACCACCACAACTCCCTCGCACAGCCCCGAGATAATGCGATTTCGCTGAGGAAAAGTAGCGCGATCGGGTCGCGTACCAGGCGGATACTCCGAGTAGATAGCTCCGTTTTCCCGAATCTGCGCGGCCAATGAACGATTACTTGACGGGAAAATGATGTCAAGCGACGTGCCCCAAACAGCCACCGTCCTTCCCCCCGCCTCCAGGGCACCCAGGTGGGCTTCGGAGTCGATTCCTTCGGCCATGCCGGAAACCACGACAATCCCTCTCTGGGCCAGCTGGGCCGCCAGCTGCCGAGCCAACATACGCCCCTGCTCAGTGGGATGACGGGTTCCTACCACGGCCAGCATACTGTTGGATTTCTGATAAGCTTGACCCACTCTAAAGAGCAGCGCCGGAGCATTGGGGATCTGCGCCAGGGATTCCGGATACTCGGCATCACCCTGAAAGAGCGCCGTCCAGCCCAGGTGAACTATCTCAGCGGCCATTCTCCCGGCCTTCTCGTAATCCTGAAGTTCGCGAATCGACGTAGCTTGCTTGCGGGTAATACCTTTGACCTCGGTCAGGCGAGCGATAGGTGTTTCCAGAACCGCCCTCGGCGAGCCAAAGGCATCGACTAATCTCTGAAAGCGACCGCAGCCGATTCCCGGTATGGCCAGCAGGGCTAATGCCTCTGAGAGCTTCTCCTTCAGCGCTGTATTATCCAAGGTGCTTTTCTATCTCCTGAAGAAACTCGTCGGTCCCAAGGTGAGCCACTGCCGACAGGTAGCAATAGCTATCCGGCAGTTTCTTTCGAATTCCCAGCAAGTCGGATTCGGAAACGGTGTCGATCTTGGTAATCGCAACAAAAGCAGGTCGATCGGGAAGAGTGACGTCAAAATTCCGAAGCTCCTCCTCCAACGACTTCTGCACCATGATAATATCCGGTTCGTTGACATCGATTACGTAGATCAGCAGCCTGGTCCGCTGAATATGCTTGAGAAACTGGTGCCCCAAACCTTTGCCCAAGGAGGCACCCTCGATAAGTCCCGGGATGTCGGCCATGACACAAGATTTATATTCCCGAAGCTTCACGATGCCCAGATTAGGGACCAAAGTTGTAAAGGGATAGTCGGCGATTTTGGGCCGAGCGGCTGAAACGCAGGCCAGGATGGTCGATTTCCCGGCATTAGGCAGGCCGACCAAACCTACGTCGGCCAGGAGTTTCAATTCCAGAGCCAGTCGCCGGTGCATACCCGGCTGGCCGTCCTGGGCGAATCGCGGAGCTTGGCGGGTCGGGCCTTTGAAGTGGGTGTTCCCTTTGCCCCCCTTGCCGCCGCTGGCCAGGACCACTTCAACCCCATCCTGATCCAGGTCGGCAACAGGTTGGCCGGTGTCGAGGTCGGTTACCTGGGTTCCAGTTGGAAACCGTAGTATTACCGATTGCCCGGAGCGACCCGTTTTCAGATTGCCCTCACCCGGCTGGCCGTTCTCAGCCTTACATTTGCGCTTGTATCGATAGTCCAGCAAAGTGGTCAAATTGGGATCGGAGAGAGCGACGACATCTCCCCCACGGCCACCATCACCGCCATCCGGGCCGCCTTTGGGAATGTACTTCTCCCGCCGAAAGGAGATGCAGCCGTGACCGCCGTTTCCAGCTTCCACTTCGATTTCTACATAATCAATAAACACCCGGCCAATATCCTGACACCGGCCGGTTAAGTCAATCAACTATTCGGTGCGGCCGGCCGCACTCGGTCGGAAAATCGGGCACGTTGACGGCATCGTGCCACCTCGCGTGATGCCGCTGAGGCGACCTTACGGCTGACAGAGAAGTCGCCCGACAGCAACCGGTACCCGAAATCGGCGTGGCACAGCCGCAGGGAGCTATTCCGCACTCACCGGCAGACAGGTTTGCCTGTACCAAAATTGTGCTTGTGTCAACCGCCAACGAAGTACAATATATCCTTCGCATGGCCAATGAAGTGCGTGAAAAGCCACAAGATCTGACTTTGAACCAGCGCAAGCGCCTGACCTACGAGCGCTCGTCGCTGGTATTGGGACGCATCTGCCTGAAACTGGGAATGACTCCGAATTTCCTGACAGCCATATCATTCGTCTGCGCCGTCGTATCCGGCATCTGCTTCTGGGAGGGCAAGATGCTTTGGGGCGTCTTCTGGATCCTGGCAACTTCGTTCACCGACATGCTTGACGGTTCCACGGCGCGGGCCGGCAATATGGGCACTGTTTTTGGCGGCATTTTGGATCATGTTTCGGACCGCTATGGCGAGTTCTTCATTTTGGCCGGCATCACCCTTTCCGGCACGGTCCATCCCGGCTGGGGTATTTTTGCCCTGTTTGGCATGATCATCGCCAGCTATACCCGCGCCGCCGCCGAATCAATGGGTAAGATCGAAAATTGCGCCGTCGGGATAATGGGCAGGGCGGAGAAATTTACCCTGATCATCGGTGGCTCGATTGTCGAGCACTGGCTTCCGACCGGTACCTGGCCGCAAGGCGGGTGGTTGGAATTCGCGCTCATTATAGTCGGCGCCACTTCATATGTGACCTCAATCCAGCGCTTGCTTTACACAAAAAAAGCCCTGGGCAACAAGCGCTCGGTGTAGGCGACTCCCCCTGCCGGACTCAATCTCATCGACTGTATTCACCTCAGAAGTGCTGGCGCCTCGCAGCTATTTTGTCTATCATAACGGCCGAGAAGTTGCAGGACCTGAACCCCGGAGAAGACATGATCACCGCTATCGGTAACCCGGTATACGATTATATAAAAACACACAAAGTGAAGCCCAGCGGACGTGTCCTGTCGGGCTGCTCCACCAACGCCGCCTTGGCTCTGTCGAAGATGGGACAAAAAGTCCGCCTGGTCGGCGCTATCGGGGACGATTACAAAGCGCATTTTCAGACGGAACTGGACAAGCTGGGGATCGAGTATGCTGTGATCCCCTCGGATCAAACGGGCGGCTTTTCGCTGATCTATTATGACAACGAGGGCAATCGCACCCTGGACCTGATCGGCCGCGCATCTGATATAGGCGAAATGAGGCCACAGTGGTATGCCGACGCCGAAGCGGTACTGATCGGACCCATCTTGGGCGAAGTGTCGCAGGACAATATCCGCTCCATTCGGGACAGCTTTGAGGGACTCTTTTTTTGCGATCCGCAGGGGCTGATAAGAGGCGCCGACAAAAACAACCGCATCTACCACAAAAAAGTCGATGGCATCGAAAAAACGCTGGGGTTGTTTGATATTGTCAAGCCGAATGAACTGGAAGGCCAGATCCTGACAGGTATCGACTGCCGCCAGGATCCATACCAGGCGGCGCGCATTATCAAATCCTGGGGACCAAAGATCGTCATTGTCACCCTGGCTGAGCTGGGTTCGGTGATATTCGACGGTAAGCACATGATCGACATCCCCGCCTACGGCATTGACCTGTTGGATTCGACCGGCGCCGGCGATACTTACATGGCCGGGTTCACTTTCGAATACCTCAAGACCGGCGGTGATCTGAAACGAGCCGGCTGCTACGCCTCCTGTACATCATCGGTCATGATCGAGAACACCGGCCCGGATTTCTCCATGACCGAAGATATGATCCGCACCCGCCAGGAACAGCTGCTGGCTGTTGCTAACTTCAAGGTTGATGTGGGCGTGAACCGCTGATAGGCTGTGTTTCAAACTCCAGCGCAGCCTGCGGTGGTCACTTGCTCACCCGGCCTCACACTCGGCGGTTCTGCTACAAGGTTGGTCCCGGAAGGGGGTCTGTCGCTCACTCGTCCTGACGACACGGCCAAGATCGGCTCGCGGATTTTTTGAGCCGGATCGGCCGCGGGCCTAGGCTTTGATGCCGTCAAACAGAAACGAAATCAGATACTCGCCGGTTTCGCGGACACGATGCTGTCGTCCGGAGTAGTGCCGCCGAACCAGCGCCGCAATGATCAGCGAACAGAGCTGGCCGGTCAGATCGGAATCAAAATCGCCGCGAATCTCTCCGGAAGTTTCACCCCGTTCGATGATCTCCACCACGTAGTCGCTAAAATGCCGTTCCAAATCGATTCCCTCCAATGACACTGCGGCGTGGTCCAGGGCCCGGGTCACGAAGAGATAGAAACGTTCCTCATCGGGATAAAGGCGGGAATTGACCGCCAGCGAACGATAAAGATAAAGCAGGCGATCGGCCGCCCTGGCAGCCCGATCACCGGCCCGTAGTTCCGCGACCAATTCGTCCAGGTAGTGGTCAAAAACCAGCACGGCAAATTCCAGCAGGTGCGTTTTGGAGGGGAAGTACTGGAAAAAGGAGCCTTTGGAGATACTCCCCTCGTGGCATACTTCGTCCACACTCAAACCGTCGTAACCGAATTTACCAAAGAGCTTCAGGGCGGCGCGGTAAATGCGTTCTTTCTTGTCAGGATCCAGGCGTCGAAACGTCTGGGTGATCACCCCCCGCCTGACCAGCTCAACAATCAGATTCTCATCCAGCGACATGCCGCACCTCACCGGAAAACAACAGCCATTTATGCTTATGATGACTGTCTGGTCATTATTTATATACTAATAGTATCAAATGTATCGATTCTGTCAAGATCAAATTGACATAGCCGTCCGGCAATCCCTATGTTGTGGTCATTGAAATCACACTCACTTACTTCGGAAGGAAGTCATTCAATGGGCAAGGTCAGAGTAGCTATTATCGGCGTCGGCAACTGCGCCTCTTCACTGGTGCAGGGAGTCGAGTTTTACAAGAAGGCCAAGGACGAGGATCAGGTGCCGGGCCTGATGCACGTCAACCTGGGCGGCTATCACATTCGCGATATTGAGTTTTCGGCTGCCATCGACATCGACAAAAACAAAGTCGGCAAAGATCTGTCGGAAGCCATCTTCACCGCACCGAACAATACCTACAAGTTCTCCAGCGTACCCAAGACCGGTGTCAAGGTCCAGCGCGGCATGACCCACGACGGTTTGGGCAAATACTTGTCCGAGATCATCGAGAAGGCACCCGGCGACACGGTTGACATTGTGAAGCTGTTGAAGGAAACCAAGACCGATGTGGTCGTCAGCTATCTGCCGGTCGGTTCCGAGGAAGCCACCAAATGGTACGTGGAGCAGATATTGGAGGCCGGCTGCGGTTTTGTGAACTGCATTCCGGTTTTTATCGCCCGCGAGCAGTATTGGGCCGGCCGTTTCAAAGAGAAGGGACTGCCGGTCATTGGTGATGATATCAAGTCCCAGGTCGGCGCCACCATCACTCACCGTGTACTGACCCGGTTATTTCTGGAGCGCGGCGTCAAGCTGGAACGGACCAGCCAATTGAATGTCGGTGGCAATACCGATTTCCTAAACATGCTGGAACGATCCCGTCTGGAGTCGAAGAAAATCTCCAAGACCAACGCCGTAACCAGCCAGCTCAACTACGATATCGGTGCCGACAACGTCCATATCGGACCGTCCGACTATGTGGCCTGGCTGACCGACCGCAAGTGGGCCTACATTCGCATGGAAGGCACCACTTTTGGCAATGTCCCGCTCAACATTGAGATGAAGATGGAGGTTTGGGACAGCCCCAACTCAGCCGGTGTTGTCATTGATGCTCTGCGCTGCTGCAAGCTGGCCTTGGACAACGGTCTCAGCGGCGCCTTGATCGAACCCTCGGCATATTTCAAGAAGTCCCCGCCGGTGCAATACACTGACGATGTGGCGCGCCGGATGGTTGAGGACTTCATTACCAAGTACGGTTGGAAGACCACCCCCAAGAAAACCACGGTAACGCGCAAGCTGACCATGAAGAAGAAGGCCGCCACCGTCAAGCCGAAGAAAGCAGCCACCAAAACCGCAGCTCCACGGGCTACAGTCAAGAAGGCCGTCAAGGCCACCTCTCAGAAGCGGCTGGTGAAAGCAAAAAAGTAGTTTGCTTGGGCAAGGCTAGGGCTTAGCTTGACCGGCGACATAATGTCGCCGGTTTTTTTTAATTTTACATTTATGGATTTGCCATGGCTCTGGCCTCAAAAGACGGATTTTTCATTACCTTTGAAGGCATTGATGGCTGCGGCAAAACCACCCAGGCGATGCTGACCTATCGCCTTTTGAAGCAGCATGGTTATCAGGTCGAACTACTCCGAGAACCCGGCTCCACCAAAGTGTCCGAACGAATCCGCGATATCCTTTTGGATCGGCGGCTGAAGATCGATTCAACTACCGAATTGCTGCTTTATGAGGCGGCGCGGGCTAACATCACCACCAGCGAAATCACGCCGATGCTGCGAGCCGGCAAGACGGTCCTGTGCGATCGGTTTTACGACAGCACCACCGCCTACCAGGGTTACGGCCGTCGCCTGGACATCGCCATGGTGAGGCGCCTGCACAAGGTTGCCGTCGGCGACATCACCCCCGATCTCACACTGGTCTTTGACCTGGGACTTGATGAGGCCTTTTCACGTCGCCAGGGAACTCCGGATAGACTTGAGGCGCAGTCCCGAGCCTTTTTCAAGCGGGTGCGAGGAGGCTTTCTGGAAATCGCGCGCCTGGAGCGACGCCGGGTCAAAGTCGTTGATGCCTCGCCTGACGCCGACACCGTCTTTGCCCAGGTTCGCAAGATCCTGGCCCGGAGAATCAATCTCAAATGAGCCCGACCGAGACAATCGACAAGCGGGCGATATTGCTGATCGCCGCTATAGTCTTGGCCATAACGATCATCGCCGGGGCGACCGGGGTTTATGTCCTGTCCGATCCGGCAATCTCCTCCGGCCAGAGGCTCCTGGTGAGCGCTTCTGTCATCGACCGCTGGTATCACCAGGAAGTAGACTGGGACAGTCTGGCGCAGGCCGGCCGCGATGGCATGCTGGACCGTCTGGACCGCTTTTCTGGGTACGTCAGCGATCAAGAATTCCAGCGTATCCGGAGTGATCAATCGGGTGGCTACTCCGGTCTGGGAGTGACCATATCGGCGGCCGACTCAGGTCTGTTGATTTTACAGGTGCGGCCGGGTGGACCGGCCGATTCGGCCCAGTTGCTGCCGGGTGATCTGATTCTGATGGCTGATTCCGTCGACCTGCGGCAAAAGACATCGCGAGAAGCCTCACAGTACCTACTGGGCCGGTCCGGTTCGACAGTCGCGCTCACTATCTATCGTCCGGCCTCACAGAGCAGTTTTTCGATAGATGTCGTTCGCGGCGAGATCCCTTTTGAACATGTTCCTTATGCCGGGTATACCGAGGACAACGTTCTCTATCTGCGACTGAGCGCCTTTGACCCGGGCGCTGCCGACGCCGTCGAGGCAGCTTTGGATTCGCTCATCTCCGACACCCGACGGCCGCGCGGCATGATCCTCGACCTGAGGGGCAATCCCGGGGGGTTGTTGCGGGAGGCCCTGCAGACAGCCGACTTTTTCCTGGATGAGGGGGTCTTTATCGCCGGGACTGATAGTCGTTCCCGCTGGGACAACGTTGAATTCCGAGCCGAATCACCTGACCTTACTGAAGGCTTGCCATTGGTAGTGCTGGTCGACGACGGCTCGGCATCATCATCGGAAATCGTGGCCGGCGCCCTGCAGCAGGCAGGCCGGGCCCGACTGGTGGGCGATACCACCTACGGCAAGGGGTTGGTTCAGGGATACGTCCACTTTCCGGCAGGCGACGGCCTCCGCCTGACCATATCCCGCTACTTCCTCGACGGTCCGGTTTACCTAAACAGCTTCGATTCGGTCCTGGTTGATTCAGGCCGTGGCTTGATCCCTGATTCGGTACTGGTGCCGGCGGGCGATGCCTGGTTCATAAATGAGATTGAACGCTCCCTTTTGCTTTACCAGTATGCCTTTGCCTTTCAGGATGAGATATTGGCCGATGTCGCCGATGACACTCTGCCCGATTTCCATTTGATCCAGTTCCACGAATTCGCCCGAGGCCGCCGGTTCGAGTGCACATCGCCGATAACCGATCGAATGTTGGCAGTAATGGCAATGGCTGAACTGGAGCACGCCAATCCGGCCACCCGGCAACAACTGGAGAGAATGAACCTGTTGACCCAGCGTTACGACCGCGAATCGTACCTGACCAACGGCGGTTATCTCAAGCGACGCATCTATGCCCTGGCGTTGCAGCGCCAGTCCTCGTTGTACCAGGCTTACGCCCGCGTGCTGGTTCCCCAAGATCCGCAAATCACCCTGGCCAGGCAAATCCTGCTGAGCGGACAATGAACGACAAAAGCAAACCAACAGCAGTTTTTTGCGACTTCGACGGCACTATCACTCGGCGCGACGTCGGTTACAATCTGTTTAAGCACTTTTCCGCCGGGCGCAGTGATGAGATCGTGCCCCTGTGGAAAAACGGTCTCCTGACCACTCGGGAGTGCCTGCTGCAGGAAGCGGCCATGTGCCGGGTGGAGACGTCGGAGGTCGCCGGTTACCTCGATGAATTCCAGCTCAATGCCGGTTTCGAGGAATTTGCATCCCGCTGTCGACGGCATAATATCGACCTGACGATTGTCTCCGACGGCCTTGATTTCTACATCAATCGTATTCTCGGGCGTTATCAGCTTGACTACCTGCCGCTCATCGCCAACCATGGTTGTATTGTCGGAGATGCTATCAAAATCGAGTTTCCCCACGACAATACTTCCTGTCGACGATGTGGAAGCTGTAAGGGTGAACGCATAAGGGAATACCGCCAGCAACAGGATCATGAAGTGCTGGTCGTATTCGTCGGTGACGGGCTATCGGATGTCTGCGCGGCTGCTGAAGCCGATGTCGTGTTGGCGAAAAAAGATCTTGAACGACACTGTCGTATGAACAATATTGACTTTACTCCATATGACGATTTCCACGATGTGACTCGCTACTTGCGTGAGCACAACTACTTGGAGTAACCAGCTCAGGACGGAGAACTGCGATGAAAGCGATCATCATGGCCGGTGGTTTTGGAACCCGCTTGCGGCCATTAAGCATAAACCTACCCAAGCCTATGGTGCCGGTGGCCAACATGCCCATGATGCGGCATGTGATCGAACTACTGAAGCGCCACGATATCACCCAAATCACGTCGCTGCTGTATTTTCAACCGGAAAAGATCAGAGACTACTTCGGCGACGGCAGTAAGTTTGGGGTTGAGATGAAGTACGCCCAGCCGGATGATGACTACGGTACGGCTGGCGCCGTTCGCTATGCGGCTGATTCGGCCGGTGAGCCGATCCTGGTCATTTCCGGCGATCTTGTCACCGATTTTGATCTCACCACCGCCATCTCCTGGCATCAGGAAAATCAGGCCGACGCTACCATCCTGCTGACGCGCATGGAAAACCCGCTGGCCTATGGAATCGTCATCACCGACGATGACGGTCGCATTGTCCGCTTTTTGGAAAAGCCCTCCTGGGGCGAAGCTTTTTCCGACACCATCAATACCGGCATCTATATTCTGCAACCCGAGGCTCTGCGTCTGATTCCCCCTAAGACCAACTTCGACTTCTCGCAGAACCTGTTTCCGCTGATGCTGTCCAAGAAGATGGCTCTCTGCGGACGGATCATGAAGGGCTACTGGAAGGATGTCGGCAATGTCGGCGAATACCGCAGTGTCCACACCCACTTCTTTGAGGGCCTGCTCGACCTGGCCATTCCCACGGCGGCTCAGCCCGGTGACAAGACCGTGGTTCACCGCGGCCTCAATGTGCAACTTGAGGAAGGCGTCGAGTTGTCCGGCAGAGTGATCCTTGGCGACGATGTTCTGGTTGGCGCCGGGGCCAAGCTGCACAACTGTGTTATCGGAAACAGAACCCGCTTGGGACCGTACTGCGAACTGACCAACACCGTTATGTGGGAAGACAACACGGTGGGGTCCGAGACCTACATGACCAACGTTGTCGTGTGTCGCAAGAGCCGGATCGGAAGCAAGGTCACTCTTCTGGACGATGTCATCATCTCGGATGAGTGTGTCCTTGGGGATTCAGCCGTCGTCAAAGCCAATTGCAAGATCTGGCCAGGCAAGACAGTCGACTCCGGAGCCACGGTGTCAACCTCCATCGTTTGGGGAGACAAGTGGAACCGCGAGCTCTTCACCAACTCCAAAATCAGCGGCCTGGCTCTGAGTGAGATCACACCGGAAATGTGCGTCAAATTCGGGGCCGCCTTCGGCGCCTTTTTGGGCCAGGGCAGTAGTGTCGTTACCAGTCGTGACGCCTCCGATACTTCGCGGCTTTTGAAGCGGGGTCTGATCTCCGGCCTTTTGGCGGCCGGAGTCAATGTCTCCGACTTGGAGATGATGCCCATTCCGGTGGTCCGTTTCGGGCTCAATCGAGGCAGCTATAATGCCGGCGTTTATGTCCGTCATAATCCCCTGGATTACCGCGAGATCGACATTATTGTTTTTGACGGTGACGGCCTCGATATGCCTACGGCCAAAACGAAAAAGATCGAACGGCTATATTTCGGAGAAGATTTCGAGCGGGCCTCCCTGGATGACATCGGTCATCTGGATATGCCGGAGAAAGTACTGGAAGACTACCGTGAAGATTTTCTGGACAGCTTTGACACCGAGCTGATTCGCGGGGCCGGGTTCAAGCTGGCTATCGATCATTCCAACGGATCCTCAAGTCAGGTTTTCCCGACGCTGTTTTTTGTGCTCGGTATCTCCGCCATCGAATTGAATGCCAACCTCAATCCGCGCAAATTCTCTATCTCGACCGAGGAAAGCAGCCAAGCCATAGTCCAGTTGTCGTCTATAGTAAAATCACTCTCGTGCGATATCGGCTTTTTGCTGAATTCGGCCGCCGAGAAACTGACCGTCATTGATGAACTGGGGCAGCCGATCGACAATCAGCTTCTGCTGCTTCTGATAACCGATCTCTATCTCAGGACAAGTTCCGCCAAGAAGATCGCCGTTCCGGTGGCGGCCTCGATGGGCATCGAGGAGATTGCCGAACGCCACGGGGTCAAGGTGATCAGGGTAGCCAATGACCACCTCTCGATGATGGAGATTTTCCGCCGTGGCGAGGTTGACTTTGTGGGTGGTACGCGCGGCGGTTTTATTTTCCCCGGTTTCCAGATGGGCGCCGATGCCATGCTGACGGCTATCAAACTTCTGGAAATGATGGCTCACACCAAGCTCGGCCTGGGTGGTTTGCGCCGTGAATACGCCCACCTGTGTCGGCAGGAGATTTCGGTGCCCTGTCCTTGGTCCAAAAAGGGTACCGTCATGCGCAGGCTGATCGTGGCCTCGCATAACCAGCGGCGGCAGTTGATTGATGGCGTAAGGATTTTTGAAAACGGCGGCTGCGTGCTGTTGACGCCCGATCGGTTGACAGCTGCTTTTAATATTCTGGCTGAGTCTCATTCACCGGAGCAGGCTAGCCGGCTGGCCGAACGGTACGGCGCCATCGTAATCGAGGCCCAAAAAGAGTAGCGTCGTCCGGGCGCTGAGGGGTCGAGGACTAAATGGAATAAGGTCGGCCCGGCGCTGAGGGGCCGTGCTCGACATTTCTATCGGGACGGACATAATGACCCGCCCGGCCATCCCCAATACTACTTGGAGTCGAAATTACTCGTGGCTATCGTCGGCAGCGCTTGAGGAATCAGGCGATCCGTGCGGCCGGTCCTTGATCATGATGGCGATCGGGATCAAAACGCAATAGCCCACAACCAGCAGCAGCGGCGCCATGGTGATGTCATCCTGACTGAGCAGGATGTAGCCAACCGCGATTACCACCATCGCCACAGCGAAGACAAGGTAGTTCTTCTTGCCGAATGGCCACTCGACCTTGGGGGAGACCGTCTTCTTGTCAGTTTTGCTCGCCATAATCAGCCTCCAAGAAATCAGAAAACAGATTGAGAGTCAAGAGGTTTTCCCAGCTGTCGTCGAGCCGGGGCGTTTATTATACCAAGGCCACAAGCCCACCGCCCAGACAAACATAAGCATCTGGCGAACTTCCTCATCGGCAAAAGTCGCCTCGGTGAGACTGGTGATGAAAAACGTCGTCGAGGCCAACAGAGCCGCCAGCGAGCATCGCCGAGCGTCCTCGTCCTGGCCTGATCCGGCCCGCCAGCCGCGCCAAAACAGACTCAGGGCCACCAACCACAGCCCGGCAAAAACGAGTGCTCCCGGAATGCCGGTGGTAGCCGCAATATTGATCAGATCGTTGTGGGCGTGGGCGTGCTTGCGAGCTTCCAAAATGTCCGGACGCAGATGGCTTTCGTAGTTGGGCCGGAAATTACCCAATCCAACCCCAAAAACCGGATGGTCGCCAATCATCTCAAGTGAGTGACTCCAGATAAACAATCGGCCGCCTTCAAACTGAGGGTCGGTTTCTTTGTTAATGGCATCACCAAAGCGATCCATCAAAATCGGCAGCGTTAGAGCCATGAGCACGGTACCCAAAACCAAAACCCCTGTCATAGCCGCCAGGTACCGACGCGAGCGGGTGAAGGCATAGCCGATCAGAACGACCACCAGGCTGAGAAGCACCCCGCGGGAGATGGTCAGAGCCACTGCCACCGAGGCCAGGGCGGCAGCGATCAAAAGTATATGCCGCCATCGGCTCGACAGCGTTTGGGACTTGATCGTGGCATAACCCAAAAGGCCCATGGCGGCCGTGACATAGTAGTTGCCGAAGGTCAGGCGGTGATTGAAATTGCCGCGCGGCCGCCAACCAAACTCGCCCGCCGTCACCAGAGGTTCGGAATGATAAATGTCCACACCAAAAGCGAATTGAATAATCGCATAGACCGCGATTACACCAACTCCGAGGCCAAAAGCCAGCACCAGCCGCCGCCGATAGCGTGGATACTGTAGTAAGTAGATCCCGATCGGAATGGCACAAAACAACCAGTCCTCGCGCAATGAAAACAACGATTGCAGGGGCGTCGGGCCAGCGATTGACGACAACGCCATCCACCCGATATAGGCGGCTACGAATGTGTAAAACCATCGCAAGCCGTGGCTGAACGGATTGTACCTCTCGGAGACGGCGCATATCAGGAAAAGCGCCAGCGATACACCCAGCGCCATCTGCGCCAGGGCGATTGAGAAAGTAGACCCAACGACAAAAACGGCGTACGTAACGGCCAGGATTTCTTTGACTTTGAACAGCACCTTAGTGCTCATGAAAATAAGTCGCCTTCGACCAACTCCACCAATGAATGTATGATGAAAATGTGCTCTTCCTGAATACGCTGGGTTGAGTCGTGCGGAATGATAAGCGGTCGGTCGATCATCTTGGCCAGTTTGCCGCCGTTGCGTCCCAGCAAACCGGTGGCTAATATCCCCCGCTGGAGAGCGACTTCGGCCGCCCTGATCAGATTGGGCGAGTTGCCGCTGGTGCTGATCACAAACAGCAGATCACCCTTGTTGCCAAGGGCTTCGACCTGACGAGCGAAAACGTTTTCAAAGCCATAGTCGTTGGCGGCGGCGGTCATGACCGAAGGGTCGACACAGAGTGCCAGCGCCGGGAGAGCCTGACGATCACGATCAGAGGTCAGCCTTACTACCATTTCGGCGGCAAAATGGGACGCATCCGCGGCCGAGCCGCCGTTACCGGCGATAAGTATCTTACCCCCGGATCCAATCACGCCTGAAATCAGAGCGGCCGTTGTCAGTATCTTCTCGCCCAGACTGCCAATGACTGCTTTGCGCAGCAGGGTTGTTTCATCGCCGAGCTTGTGCAGCCAGGCCAGTTGCTTGACATTGTTTGTCATACCGTCAGGGACTCCTTGACATGTGTGGCCTCAGTCAGCTCACGCAAACGGGTCAACTCCGGGCCGGTCTCCAGGCAATTGCCCACAACTACGAATGAAGCTCCGGCCTCGATACGCTCGGCACAATCACGGGCGGTTCGCAAACCACCACCGACGACTATGGGCAAGTCGCAATAGGCCCCGACTTCGCGAACCATTTCAGTCGACACCGGCCACTCAGCGCCGGAGCCGGCCTCCAGATAGACCAATTTCATACCCAGATATTGGGCCGCCAGAGCATGAGCGCAAGCGATATCGGTTTTGTTGCGCGGGATCGGCAGACTGCCGGAGATATATTGCACCGAGGTCAACGGTCCGGACTCGATAAGCATGTAGCCGGTCGGTATCGCCTCCAGACCGCATCGCTTGACAATCGGCGCCCCTTTGACCTGCTGGTCGATTAGATAGTTGGGGTTGCGGCCGGAGATCAGCGAAGTGAACAAAATGGCATCGGCGTCGGCTGTAATCTGCGAGTATGAACCGGGGAAAATGATTACCGGTACCCGAGTATGTTTTTTTATTTCCCTGACCGCACCGGCGAAACAATCATCAAGCATAAACGATGTCCCGATCAGGATGCCGTCCACACCACAGTCTTCGGCCGCTTCGGCCAGATGGACATATTGACTCTCGGGAACACGATCAGGATCGATCAACAGCAAAAACCCGCCGCCTCTCCGGCGGCTCCGCTCGATCAGACTATGACATATGCTCGGACGGTCAGCCACCATTTACTCCTTGGACAGCGCCTTCTTGATGGCTTCAAAAAAGGCATCGGCATCAACATCGTCACCAACACCGCCTTGAGCAAAGGACGGCTTGCCACCCCCACGGCCGCCAAACTGCGGCAACAGCTCCTTGGCGACATCGCCGATGTGGACGCCCTGGTCTTTCACAGCAGATCCGCTAGCTGTAGAAACAAAAGTCCGTTTACCTCCGACCTGTCCCAACGCTACCGCCACAACCGCCTCGGCCGACCCCTTCGATACGTCGACCCAGGCCGACATAGTGTCACGATCAGTGTCGCCAAAATCATTGGCGACAAACTTCAATCGGCCGAGCTGCTGTTCGATTCCAACCGTCTGCTTACCGCCTGAGAACATCTCCGCTCTGACTTTTTTGATTTCCTTTTCGAGTGCTTTGAGCTGCTCGCGGTTGTCGCGCACAGCTGCCAAGGCCTCAGCTTCGGGACGGCCGACCGTCGCGGCCACCTCATTGCGGAACCTCTTTAGATCGGCAATGTGAGCTTGAGCTGCCCGGCCGGTGATCGCCTCCATTCGCCTGATACCGGACGCAATTCCCGTTTCGAGCGTAATCATGAAATAGCCGATCTGGCTGGTGTTGGTCACATGTGTTCCACCGCAGAGTTCCTTGGAAAAACCGGGCACCGACACCACGCGCACGGTATCGCCGTACTTCTCACCAAACAGCGCCATCGCCCCGGATGTTTTTGCTGACTCAACATCCATTTCCTCGGTGTTCACATCCGATGCCAACAGAATCTGCTCATTAACAATGCGCTCGACCTGTTCGATTTCAACCTGCGTCAGCGGCTGGTGATGCGAAAAGTCAAAGCGCAACCGATCCGGCCCGACGTATGATCCGGACTGTTTGATATGTTCACCGAGGACATTTCGCAATGCTGCATGGGCCAGGTGCGTGGCGGTATGGTTGCGCATGATATCCCAGCGACGCTCGGCATCAACCTCGGCGGTGACGGATTGTGATTCCTGGATATCATCGGCCGCGCCCTTGGTAAGTTCACCGAAGTGGATGATGTGTTCTCGATGGCTGAGAGTGCCGGTCACGTTCATAGAGAAGGTATCTGAGATAATGGCGCCGACATCGGCCACCTGCCCCCCTGCCTCGACATAAAACGGAGTGCGGTCTAATACAATGGCGATGGCGCTGCCGGCAGCGGAACCCAACAGGAGTTGCGACGGCTGCTTCAGCGACTCCGATCGAACGAAGTCCGTCGGCGGCAGGCCACCAAGACCCTCGTGCTCGAGCTTGTCAATCAACTCCTGATGCGTCTGATCATGACCTACGCCAAAATTCCCGCCCGCGCGCGACTGCTTTTTCTGCTGCTCCATCGCCTTCTCAAACCCGGCCTGATCAATCGTAAACCCCTTGTCGGCCGCAATGATCTCAGTCAGATCGGCCGGGAAACCATAGGTGTCGTAGAGCTTGAAGACTTCGTCGCCCGGAACCACCGTTTGTCCTGTAGCAGATAATTTCTTAGCGACTTTATCAAACAACTCCAGGCCAGTGTCTAACGTCCGCCCGAACGATTCTTCCTCGCTCTTGATAACATTCTCAATATGGCTTTGCTTCTCGCGCAGTTCCGGGTAAGCCTGGCCCATCTCGCCGACCAGTGTCGGCACCAGACGATATATGAACGGCTCCTCCATGCCCAACAAATGTCCGTGCCGCGCCGCCCGCCGGAGGATACGCCGTAGCACATATCCCTGGCCTTCGTTGGAGATCCCGGCCCCATCGGCGATAGCAAAACTGAGCGCGCGCACATGATCGGCGATCACCTGGTGCGAGGCAACACAGTTGCCTTCATATTTCGTTTTTGTCAGCTCACCGGTAACGGTGATGAGGGCCTGAAAGATGTCGATACCGTAGTTGGTTTCGGCGCCCATCAGCGTGGCGGTCAGGCGCTCCAGCCCGGCCCCGGTGTCGACCGAGGGTTTTGGCAATGGCACTACCTTGCCATCGGGAAGCTGATCATACTGCATGAAGACAAGATTCCAGATTTCGCAGTACCGATCAGTATCGCCATTGACTACGTGTTGCGGTCCGACGCCGTATTTTTCGCCGCGATCAAAGTGAATCTCGGAGCTGGGTCCGCAGGGACCGATATCACCCATCGACCAGTAGTTGTCTTTTTTGCCAAAGCGCATGATGCGACCGTTTTTGAGCTCCGGGGCGATCTTGGCCCAGAGATCAAAGGCTTCGTCATCCTCTTCAAAGACTGAAGCATACAGGCGATCAGAAGGAAATCCGGCTTCTTTGGTGACCCACTCCCAGGCGTAGGCAATGGCCTCCTCTTTGAAATAGTCACCAAATGAGAAGTTGCCCAGCATCTCAAAGAAAGTATGATGACGGGCGGTGAAACCGACATTGTCCAGATCGTTATGTTTGCCGCCCGCCCGGATACACTTCTGGGAACTGGTCGCGCGTGGATGATCCGGTTTTTGTCGACCGGTGAAGACATCCTTGAACTGGTTCATGCCGGCGTTGGTGAACAATATGGTCGGATCGTCGAAGGGAATGACCGGCGAAGACGGGATCACCTTGTGATCGCGCCGGCGAAAATAATCCAGAAACAGGCTGCGTATATCTGCGGTTTTGATGGTTCTATTCCTCGTTTTGATCGTTTTCCAGCCGCTCAAAGGCCGCTTTGACCGCCTGGTAGCTAAAGCCTCGGCGAGCCAGGTAATTATATGCTTTGCGCCGGGCCGTTTCAAGTTCAAACTCCCTCAGACGATGCCAACGTTGCCGCAGGGCGGCTTCGGCCCTATCGGTCTCATCCTGCCCGGCCAGAAGCATGTGGGCGGTCTCTTGGGCCAAAGAGCGCTCGACAAACCGCCTCTGAAGGTAGGCGCAAAGATAGGCCTGTCCGCAGGGGCGGCGCTCGACCAAAGATCGTCCGATCATGTGGGCATAGCGGCTATCGTCAAGAGCCCCCATGGCTATATACTTTTTGAGTACTTCAGCGATGATTTCCTTGGCGTGCCCCTTGCGCCGCAGTTTAACCATCAGCTCGCCGCGCGAATGCTCCCGCATGGCCAGCGACCGGGCGGCAGATTGGTCGCAATGATGGCGATGTGATTCGGCGACCAGTTGTTCGAGCTGTCGCTCGTTAAGGCATACCCCCACGACCAGGTTGCGCTGTAAAACAAATTCCTCCGGCACGACTAGTTTCTCATCACACCCGGAAACGGCTAGAGTGATGCCTCCCGGGGTTTTTTCTCTGCTTAGCAATTTGTATTCTGCCATGGTCGATCCTTGCACGGTTGGGGGCGAAGCGATCCTTTCGGGGCACGGACGGTCCGGCAGCCAAAAAAACGGTACGGATCCGCCCAAATATGGGTAATCGCATCATTTTCTGACAGTTCTATCTTGACTCGCATAGTATGACATAGTATTGTGTTATGCAATTAGTGGTTTTGAGAGACTGTTAACCGCCCATCGGGTTTTGAGATACAACAAGGGAGGAGACTGTTATATCTGAATGAGGGCGGATCGGGCTTTTTTACCAATTTGTTTCTTTATGTCGTTTGCTAACAATAGATTGCATGGAGCATTCATGGACCTTGACCTACAAGGAAGGATCGAGCGCTTCACTCTCCCGGAGATATTTCAGCTAGTAGCTGCCAGTCGCAAGTCCGGTACGCTCGGCATTCAGCGCGATGACTCAATCGTGATGGTCTATTTCAAGGAGGGGGAAATCGTCTATGGCTACGGGCCCCGGCAGACTTTTCACCTCGGACAACTCCTGAAGGACAAGGGAGTCATCACCAGCGGGCAACTAGACGAGGCTGTCTCCACCCAGGCCAAAACCGAAAATAGCAAACGCCTCGGCGAGATAATGATATCCCGCAACTTCATAGATCGCGCCGATCTGAACGGGGTCGTCAAGCAACAGGTGGAAGAACTGCTGTTTTCGCTCATGGCCTGGGATAGCGGGTCGTTCAAGTTCTACGAGAATCAGTTTCCCACCGACGAGGAAATCACGGTCAAGATCTCCGTGGAAAACGTCATCCTGGAGGGTCTGAGACGTCTTGATGAACTCAACATGGCCAAGGAGACGCTGCCGGATTTGAATCTGGTCTACACTATATCGGCCGCTCAGAAAGGTCGCGCTCGCCAGATCAGTCTGGAAGCTGCGGAGTGGAATCTGATGGCGCTGGTGGATGGTCACCGGACGCTGAATGAAGTTCTGCAACTGGCCCCATGCGGACGTGAGGAGGCTCTCCGGCTGCTGGCTCATCTGAAGTTGGCCGGGATCATTACCAAGACCGAGAGAAAGCCCTCATCGACCTCCCCTGAATTAGATAAAATGGTTAACCGTCTGGCCCAGCATTTTGAAGATTACCTAACCGCCAAGTCACCCCAGGGCCAGAGCCGACCGGTCAACCGGATGGCTCGGAGGGAAATTGTCACCAAGGCGGTAAAGGAGACCGATTGAGTTCGCAGCGCACGCTCAAGTCACTGGAAATCATCCTGGAGTCGTTTTTGACTCGGGCGGTGGCTCTCAAGCAACCGCGCCTGGCCGTACTTGAAAGCCTGGATCAATTGGACAATCTGGCCAGGTCAGCGACGGCGGGACAGGATGTTACCGATGACGTGGCCGATTGGATCGCCAAGCGGCGCGACCTGGTAGCCCAGAACAGGCTCAGGCCGGGCGATGTCGACCGTATCGAGCAGATGCTGGACAAGGTATCTGACAATATCAAGCGCAGCGGCCTGTCGTCACCGGCCCACCGCAAGGTTTCCCAGGCCATAAGTGGCTGGCACGCCGGCAAGTCGGAGAAAGCCGGCAGCTTGGTTCTAAAACGTCAGGCGGAAGAAAAACAAGCCCAGGAATCTTCCATTGCGCTGTTTGGCAAGACCTTGCAGAAAGTGAACGGAATCTTCCTGGATACTTCCGACAGCCGCCGGCACCTGCTTTCGGTGCTGGATGAGACCCTTATCAAAGCGACTGTTCAGCACAGTAGAGAGGCCTTGCTTTTGTCGGCATTAATCATATATTATCTCCGGCAAGGAAACTATAAAGTAAGCCCTTACCTCAAGCGCCTGAAAGAGGCCGAGAAAATTCTGAAGGAGATACCTGTCAATGCTTAATCCTTCCGAAAAGGCCTACTGTCAGGCGTTGTTGGCGCTAAAGGCCATGGATTATCAGCGGGCCCATGAGTTGTTTTCCGAAGCGGCTCCGGGGCTTAAAGATAATCAGGAGTTCACGCTGCTGAGTCAGACGACGGCTTTACTGGTCGCGGTCAAACGGCAGCTGGGAACTCTGAGCGAGAGTGCCGAGGGCGAACTAACAATCGAGGAAGTATTCAGCGATGGCTAAGAAACAGTCGTTTGCCGACAAGGCCAGCAAGCGCTCGCACAGCATGACCTGCCCGGTCTGCCAAGAGCAGGTTCAGTACGTCAAGTACATGAAGGCCGTTAAGGGTGACAATGGTGCTTGGAAGATGCGCCCTCAGAATGTCGGCATCTGCAAGTGCAACGAAGCCGAAGTTTATGGCTGAGGTTTAGGCAAGGGGTTTTCATATCGGGCAGCCTGGTGCCCTCACGAAGCCACACCCTCCTGCCCAGCAGGGGGGTTTTTTGCGTTTGACCGGCAATCACCAAAGCGCCGCTTGCCAAATTGCCTAAACAGATCAATATTCCCCCTCTGAGTTTTTCATATCATCGGATGACCGCAGTCCGGATGCATCGAGGAACATCGCCCTGGACTTTATAAACGCACATGTCGGCGAGTCACTGGCTCTGTTGGTCGCTATGACCTGGGCGGTGGCCGTCATTCTGTTCAAAAAGAGCGGCGAGACGGTCCATCCGGTAGCTCTAAATGTATTCAAGAATGTGCTGGCGACCGCCCTGCTGGTCCCGACCATATGGCTTACCGGAGAAGAGATTGTCAGGGATGTTCCCTTCTCCGAATACGGCATCTATCTGCTTAGCGGTGCCCTCGGCATCGGCATCGGCGACACCTTGTTTTTCAAATGCCTGAATAAGCTCGGTGCCGGACTATCGGCCATCGTTGTTTGTCTCTACAGTCCGGTGATCATCACCCTGTCGGTGCTCTGGCTTGGCGAGACGCTTTCCCTCTGGCAAGTGGTGGGGGCAACCATGATTGTCTCGGCCGTGCTTTTTGCCAGCCTTGAAAAAAACGGTACTGGTCTGACTCGTCGTGACATCGTAATCGGCGTAGTATACGGCAGTTTGGGGCAGTTGGTCAACGGCATCGGTATTGTGATGATCAAGCAGCAGCTGGCTTCAACCCCCGTCTTCTGGGCAACTGCCGTGCGCCTGGTCGGAGGGACTGTCGTCCTGGTCCTGTACCTGATGATTCACCCTCATCGAGCGGCTATCATGCGCACCCTTCATACCAGAACCGGCTGGGCGTACACTCTGGGCGGATCACTGATGGGGGCCTACATATCGATGGCCATTTGGCTGGGAGGAATGAAATACACCCAAGCCTCGATAGCCGCAGCACTCAATCAGACCTCCAATATCTTGGTGTTTATCCTGGCGGCAATTTTCCTTAAGGAAAAGGTGACCCGGCTTAGAATTCTCGGTATCATTCTGGCCGTTAGCGGCGCCGTGCTGGTGATCGCTCAGTGAATTATTGAGGCCAAACCGGGTGAGGTATGGCGCGGAGCTTGACGATAACTAGCAGAACCGGTAGTAGTAAAATAGCGTTTCGTAAGCATGCTAAAACTCGAAGACATACTCGACCACGGCGCGGCTGGATCACCCCATCAAGCGGCCGTCATACACGATCAGCGTCAGATCTCCTATAGGCAGCTTCGCGCGCAATGTATGTTGCTGAAACGGGCCATCGAAGCCGGCAAACTGCCGGCCGGCTCCCGGATCGGCCTCCTTTGGGACAACAGCATCGAATATGTGACGGCCTATTTCGCAATCAGCGCCGCCGGGCATGTGATTGTGCCCATCGATACATCCCTTAGTCCGGAGCGGATCGCATACCTGCTCAATGACTGCCGGGCGAGCGGTCTTTTCATTCAGGGCAAGTATACCAAACACCTGGATCAGATCGCGCCGCCGGAGTCAACACTGAAGTGGGTGGTCTGCGATGCCGACACGCCCGCACCAACTGCTGTTGGTAAGATGTACTCCTGGGACCTATGGCTGGGCTCGGATTCTACGCCGGAAAACGATTCCGATGACGATGCCCTGCTCGCGGCCATTGAGCCACTGAAAACTGAGAGCCTCCCCTCTTGTTCGCCGGAGTTGGCGGCCATTTTCTATACCAGCGGTAGTACCGGAACGCCTAAGGGTGTCATGCTCTCGCACCGTAATTTGATTTCCAATACGGTGGCCACGGTCGAGTATCTTGGGCTCACGGCCGGTGACTCGGTCATGGTCATCCTGCCGTTCTATTACATCTATGGCAACTCCCTTTTGCTTACCCACGCTTTGTGCGGTGGGACGCTGGTCATCGACAACCGTTTTGCTTTCCCGCAGGTGATTCTGAAGACAATGGCCGAAAAGAAGGTGACCGGTTTTTCCGGAGTTCCCTCCAATTTCATGCTGCTGTTGGGTAAGAAGGGTTTTTCGTCGGCCGATCTTCCGCACTTGCGATATTTGACCCAGGCGGGAGGAGCTATGGCCCCGGATGTTATCCGCCGGACTATGGAAGCATTCGATGGCCGCCGGCTGTTCATCATGTACGGGCAGACTGAGGCCTCGCCGCGCGCTACCTACTGCCCTCCGGACAGACTGCGCGCCAAGATCGGATCCATAGGTATCGGCGTGCCTGGGATCACGATTCATCTGCTGGACAACAATGGCCGTCCCTGCGGCGAGAACGAAGTAGGCGAGATTGTTCTTGAAGGACCCAACGTGATGATGGGTTACTGGAATCAGCCCGACGAGCAAGAGCAGGTCCTGCGCGATGGTCGTCTGTTTACCGGTGATTTGGCCCGACGGGATGAAGACGGCTATCTGTATATTGTCTCGCGTAAGAAAGAGATCATCAAGGTTGGTGGCAATCGGGTCAGCGCCAAGGAAGTCGAAGAGTGTCTGTTGTCCAACCCGGACCTGCGGGAGGCGGCCGTTATCAGTGTGCCTGATGATATTCTCGGTGAAGCGATCAGGGCTTTTGTAGTGAGGCGCGAGGGTTCGTCCCTGACAGATCAGGAGCTGAAGGACCATTGCCGTCTGAAAATGGCGGTACACAAGGTGCCCAAGTACATCGAGTTTGTCGACAGTCTGCCGAAATATCAATCGGGCAAGGTCGACAAACAAGCGCTCCAGAAGTCATCTGAAAAATAGATCCTATACGCTTCTAGGTAGGACGATCGTCCGAGTGAATCTACAAAAAACCCCCGACGTGCGGCTCGGGGGTTTCTTGCTGACATCATAGGCTGCCCTCTCTCATTGGCTAAGAGTAACCATCTCCTCCCCGGCGTCAACCTCCGGTGCCACAAGGGTTCTTACCATTCGACCCGACTTGACCAGGATGCCCTCGCGATCGGTGGCTACCAGGACTTGCCGCGAAAGCGACCTGACTGCCTGAGCGGCGATGGTATCAAGCTTTTCGACCGGCTCAAGAACGCCGTTATAGAAACTGACGACGCCGGTTTCGGTGCCGATATAGACCACCCATGCCGAGGCATCGATGGAGTTCAGCCGGCCCTCCGGCAGACCGTCATCGGGACCATAGTTGTCCCACCTGCCGCCGTTGTAAACATGCAGCCCGTTCTTGGACCCGACATACAGATGATCGTGAGCAAAGTCCAGCGCCAGCACCGAGTCGAACAGGGTCTCATCGCGCACCAGGAAACGTCTGCGGAATTCGTCGCCATCCCACCGGTACAAACCCTGACCGTCGGTGCCCACCCAGAGAGCGGCCGATTCCGAGGCTAGCGCCGTGACCGGAATGCCCTGGAGCAATTGCTCGCGACCCAACCGGCTGTGCGAGTATAGCCCGGCGGTGGTGCCGATCATGAGGGCATTGTCATGCCCCTCAAGACACTGGATAACCCCTTCAAATTCGTAGTCCAGGCGCCTGACGGCACCATCGCCAACGACATAAAGATAGTCACCGCCGACATAGACGGTACCCTGGTGTTCGGCCACAGCCTGCAGGTTTTCTTGTATCGGGATTGTCGCTTGGCTCTTGGTGGCCAGGTCATAGACAACCACCCCGCCGTCAAAAACGGAGTAGATCTTGCCACCGGCAACCATCATGTCGTTCATGTCGAACATACCGGTAACCGGTGCGGGCGGTCCGACGACCGGCATGGCCGCCGCTCGGATATCGTCGCGTTCCAGCGAGGCGGCCTGAGCGGTTCGTATCTCGGCCAGGTTATCGGCCACGGCCGCAGCTACACTGTCAACTACTTCTGCGACAAGACCGTGGTCGTCGGACTTGCTTTCGGAACTGCAGCCAACAATAGCGATGAGAAGCGCCGCCAGGGTCAGGCTGATGGCTGGTATTCTTTGGAATGATTTCATGGTAGTCTCCTTTCGGGTTCAGGTTGTAAGTTCTGATGAGAACCATAACAAGGCGCGTGCCGCAGCGCTTAAACGATTGTGGTACAATCAATTGTGTGCGCATAACCAACGTTCTGCCGAGCCAAATCGTGTCACCATTGACACACATTCTATTTGACTCAGGACATCACTTTGCTGTATAATGACTTGGGCGTGGCAACTTAGACACACCACAAAGTGTGTCAAAACACACTCGCTTTGGACGACCTATTGTAGAAGAGTTAACCTAAGGATGGATTTGATGCGAGTCTGGTGCCTGACAATGCTGGTCATTTTTTTGATCCCGGCTTCAGTAGCTCACGGTGAGTGGATCGAATGCGATTTGTTGCAGGTCCGAAGTAATCGGGCGTACTTCTCGGCCGGGTGCGATGACTACGTTTTTCCGGGCAGCCGGTGGTTATGCTTTTGCGCCGGTGACACGGTCGCCGCCGGAAGCATCGAGCAATCGATCCCTGGGGTGTGCTTCAGTCAGCCTATCGACACCCCATTGATCGGGCTAAGAGATTCATCGTGTGCATTCTCGGTCGAGTCCGCCGACCGATTGGACAGCGCGGATTTGTCAGCGTATTTCACATTCCATCAGATTGACAGCGCGACGGCGAGCTTTTTTGCTACCGATCGGCCGGAATCTGATGACTCACTCCACCCGGCAGCCATCGACTTTTCGGCGTGCTCCTTCGTGGGCACACGCCCGGCGGCCGATGCGATGAACCTGTCTCCGGGGTGTCATGTTGGCTATCTGGAGTGGCCTCAGTCCGGTGTCTTTGATAGGCAACTCTCCTCGCCCGCCCCGTTTGTGGCCGTGATGATCCCCAACCTGGCCAAACCTTGCCATCGCGACGGGCTTCTGACTACGGCCCTCTACTATCACCTGAGCGAACACAACCTGTGGATTTGTTGGGACGGGTCGGAGGCGACCATGGCGCCATCGCTGACTGTTTTTGATTCCACGGCGGTGCGTCAGTTTCCCTATGATCCACAGGCAGGTCGGCAGTTACTCTTGATGAACCAACCGGCCGATAACACCGTGACCGTAAGCCCGGCCGGAAACGAACTCCTGCCGATGATGCGATTCTTGGGCGACTTTCTCGCCCGATCTCAGATCAGGGTCAAGCAGGCCGATCAAAGCGAGGCTGATATTGATCTGGTCTGGCTGCCGGTTGATGTCGACAACCCCAGCCGCTTATTGGAGCAGATCCGTAGGCGGCTGAGCGTCAACCAGCCCCACTATCGCAACCAACGTGAGGCTTTGGATATTGTCGCCGGATATCTCGATTCGGCCAGAAGGATGCAGGACCAGCGGGATCATTTTTTACATTTGGCCGAGCAGGTCCTAATCAGAGACTTGGGCGTGTTTGGGCTGTTTCGACCGACTGTCTACGCCTACACCACCCCTGAGCTTCAGGGACTCCGCTTTGACAATAGCGGTCGCCTCGATGTCGGCAACCTGGTTTGCTTGACGCTCACGCCCGCAATGGAGGAAGCCATGCGATGACTTTTGGATCACGGATTCGCATTTACCTGGTGGCGGTGGCGGTGGTGCCGTCGCTGGTGCTCCTGGGGTTGGTTTACTATTTTATCCAGCGCGATCATACCCTCGCCGATCAGCGCAAAGCTCATCATGATCTGGGTAAGTTTCATACTTACCAGCGACGTCTCAGAAGTGACGTGAGGACTCGTCTGGCCCAATTGGTTGTCGATCCCGGTATCGTTCGGACGGCTCAAGCGGTAGCGCAGCATCAGCCACCCCGACTTCAGGGCGACCCCCGTGTTTACCGACTCGACTTCGTGGAGGTTGTTGACTCGGTCGGGATCGTGCGTTCGTCATTTGATCGTCCCGGGCTCACCAATCAAGTGTTGACACCATTCCGGCGTCTGCAGCAGAATACTCCGGGGGAGGTTGTCACCAGTATTGAGTACGATGCCGACGGTGCCCATATCGCATTCTCAGGACTGACGGCCATGACATCCGGGACCTTTGTCTATGCCGGGAAATATATGGATAGCCTGGATCTGGAATACCTGTCCGATCTTCTGGACGCCGACCTAAAGCTATACGCAGACACCGACGCACCTCCGGCCTATGCGTCCATGGCACTGGGAGAGATTTATCGTCAGGATGATATGCTGCAGGGCATGCTGATCGCCAACGAGGACCCGCCGGTCTATTTGGTAGCATCCTTTCGCGGCGCCGCCGGGAGTTTTGAGATGGATAGGATGCTCACCGTGGCTCTGCTGGTGGCCATGTTGTCGGGCTTGGTAGCTATTGCTTTGGGATTGCTAATCACCGGACGAGCCCAACGGGAGATCACCAACCTGGTTCAGGCATCTACCCGCGTGGCCGGTGGTGATCTGTCGACACCGGTCATGGCCTACGAAGAGGGGGAGTTTTCGCTGTTGGCCGACTCGCTTTCGGACATGATGGTCCGACTGCGCCGCTCGCGACAGCGACTGGCGGCAGCGGAGAAGATCGCGGCCTGGCAACAGGTCGGCCGCAAAGTAGCGCACGAAATCAAGAACCCGCTAACGCCGATCAGCATCGGCATTGATGACTTGCGACTTTCGTTCAAAGAGGGTCAACCTGACTTGGCCAATATCCTCGAAAAGACAACCTCAACAATCAAGGAAGAGATAGGTCGCATTACCGATCTCCTGGATCAATTTGTCGGCTTTGCGCGGATGAAATCACCGGAACCCCGCAAGTCCAGTCTTGACGAGTGGATGCAGTCGTTGTCAGCGCTATTTGCGTCGGAGATTCGGAATGGCCGACTGCAGATAAAGAAGACAACAAATCTGGGATCATTTCACTTCGACCCCGACGCCCTCAAGCAGGTCGCCATTAACCTGATCAAGAACAGCCTTGAGGCTGGACCAGATACTTCGGCGACGATGACAGTCACTTGTGACCCGCAGGCGGGACTGCTGCTGCGCGTGGAAGACGACGGACCCGGTTTTGATAACGAGCGCCTGGCTGATCCCTTCAGGCCATACACGTCGACCAAGAAGACCGGCACGGGTCTGGGATTGGTGGTGGTCCTGCGACTGGTGCAGGATCATGGTGGCCACATCGAACTATATAACCGCCCGAACGGCGGCGCCGGGATTCTGATTGAAATCCCAAGGATCTGATTATGGCACGTATTCTGATAGTTGATGATGAGGCCAATATCCGCCGGACTTTGCAATCGGCCCTCGAGCGACGGGATCACCAGGTTGACCTGGCCGATTCGATAGCCGCCGCTCGACCACAAACGGACCAGGGTTACGACTTGATCCTGCTGGACGTTATGCTCCCGGACGGCAGCGGCCTGGATCTTCTTGATCAGATACTGCTGGCCGACAGCGGCCAGACGGTGGTAATGATCTCAGGCCACGCCGACGTGGATATGGCTGTCGCCGCCATTCGCCGCGGCGCCTACGACTTTATCGAAAAACCGATTTCCTTGGAACGTCTGCTGGTGACCATAGACAACGCCGTGCGCACCACGGCCATGAATCAGGCCAGTCATCGCCTTGCCCGCAGTGTCTATGGACATTTGATAGGTGAGTCCCCGGCCATGGTTGCCCTGCGAGAGTCGGTGGCCAAGTCGGCGCCCAAGGCGACACGGTTTCTGATCACCGGCGAGAACGGCACCGGCAAGGAACTGGTAGCGCATCTGATCCACCAGAGTAGTCAATTCTCAGGCGGTCCCTTTGTGGCGGTCAATTGCGCCGCCCTGCCGCGCGAGCTCATCGAGGCGGAATTGTTCGGCCACACGGCCGGGGCCTTCACCGGGGCGGGAAAAGCGCGCAACGGGCATTTTGTGCAGGCTCATCAGGGATCGATCTTCCTGGATGAGATCAGCGAGATGCCGCCCGCAGCTCAGGCCAAGATTCTCCGGACACTGGAGACACGCACGGTCATCCCGCTGGGATCCGGCAAGGAGATTAAGGTCGAGGGCAATGTCATTGCCGCTACCAATCGCGATGTCGACGCTATGGTCAAAGAGGGGTCGTTTCGTCAGGATCTGCTCTATCGCTTGAATGTCGTGCAGTATCAACTACCTCCGCTACGCCAACGACCCCAGGACATCCCCCTGCTGCTGGATCATTTCCTGGCCCGCTTTGCGACCGAGACCAAATCCGCCCCAAAGCGACTGACGAAGTCATCTCTGCAACTACTGAGTGGCTACGAGTTCCCCGGCAACGTTCGCGAGTTGCGCAACCTGGCCGAGCGGATCGGCATTTACTGCGATCGCGATGAAGTCGACCCGGCGCAGTTGCGTTCTCTGTTGCCGCTGACGGGCGACCAGTCCGCCCGCCTGAAGGACGCCGTCGACGACTTCGAGCGCGATTTCATTTCATCGGTCATCAAGCGGCACAACGGCAATTTCACTCGCGCCGCGCGCGAACTGGGACTGGAACGATCGCACCTGTACAAAAAAGCAAAAAAACTCGGCCTGGACCGCCAGGGCTAGGGGCATGTTGAATAAGTCACTTGTTCGCACCGTCAAGAACTCATCATTGCGAGCCAGGCCGGCGGCGGGCACGCCAATCGTCTTGAATCACGACACTCTGTCGAGGTAGAAGCAAGTACCCTCGGCTGCGGCATCACCGTATCTTCCTTGGATAGCAAACGCCGGCAGGCCGGAAGGTCCGCCTCGCAAAAACTGACATTTGGAAATAGACGACAGTCACAGAAGAAGGCAACCAACAGACACCGAAAGGGTCGTCAAGTCATCGGCGACATATCTCCGAATGACCCGACAAGGTCGGCTGGACCCGATGATTAGCTGTGGCTTAGGACGGACCAGGACCGTCATCAGATTCAATGTCAACCAGACGGGAGGCCTGCCACTCCTCACCGAGGATCCCCTCGCCCTCCTGATCGGCCTGGATGACAAACTCCTTGGGGACATTAATCGAAAACGCGCCACCAACAGCACGTGATGTCACCCCCATCTGACCGGTCTGGCCAAAATGCCCGGCGCCCGATAGCAACACCACCGGAATATCTTTGGCGCGGAAGGCCTCGACAATCATGTGAGCAAATTCGTGAGAATTGAGACGGGCCAGTTGTACCCAGTCCTTGTACTTGCTTTCCTGGTCCAATAGGTCATCGTCGTCCGGCATATGGGCCACCAGATCAACATCGCAGTCAGGGCACCGGGCCACATCGGCGCCATACTCGTAACGGCACTCAGGACAAAACGGCATGATTTCCTCCTACTGCAAGCCACCCAAAAACCATCACGACTCCTCGACCAATTACCTGATTATAATACCACCCTCGCCTGTCGGAATTCAAGCATTGATCAACGGGTGCGAGCGGACATAGCAGGGCCGCCGGGGGTACGGTCAACTACCTTCGGACCATGTCTCCGGTTTGTGGGGCGGGACCATGACCGACGTCTCGCGTTCGACGGTAACCAACCCCGGCTTTGCCTTGCGCGGTTTGTGGACATGGCGGCGTTCAGTATAAATCACCGGCACCAACGAGTCCTTGGAGGCTTTGGAGAAATACGCGGCGGCGGCGGCGGTCTGCTCGATCTCCTGTTTGGAGGGCGCGAATGACTTGTTGGGGAATTTCATTACCACGTGCGAACCGGGACACTGCTGGGCGTGGAACCAGAGTTCATACGGTTTGGCATAGTCAAAGGTAGTGCGATCATTGTCGGATCCGTCGCGACCGACATAGATTTTGACACCCGAGGAAAGCTGATACTCGCGATAGGGCAGTCTCGGCAGCGATTCGCGGCGGTGGGCCGCCTGGCGCGGCCTCAGGTCATCCAGCTCGGCCTGGTACTGCCGGCGAGCGGAATCAAAATCCGCCTGGAGCGCTGCCAGTATCCGACCCAGTGAAGTCTGCTCCGCCCGGCTGACTTCCAGACGCCGTTGCATCAGTTGGTGGCCGTCGCGAGCCTTACGGTACTTTTTGACATATACCTCGACATTTTCTTGCGGCCCCAATGACGGCTCGAGAGCAATGGCGAGCTCCCGCTGTTGATCGGTATAGACATCAACGACATCGATCGAACTCATACCCCGCTTCAGGCGATCGAAGTTGATCTTCAGAAGCTCGGCGGTCGTGCGATAGTTATCGAAATCTGTGGCCAACGCCAGGTCGGATTCGATTTTTTCGATTCTCGCCGTCAGCTTTTTTACTGCTCGCTCGACCGCATCGAGGGTCAGTTTGCGCTCGTCGACCGTCTGTGTCGAATCTCGCTGCAGCCGACCGGCCAACATCACCGCCAAAGAGAGTGTCTTGATTTTCTCCGGCGGTTCGGCGACCGAGACGAGCTTGAACGGGTGGGCTTCGTAATTTCCGTAAACATTGTGCAAGTAACCGGTATGCGGCGATTGGAAACGCTCGCAGGTGTCGCGGACACTTCTTATCAGCGACTCGATATCGTCCTCTGAGAACGGCCCGGCATCGGCATCCTCCAGTCCGGCTCGGACAATGACCTCTCGCGCCAACGTCGGGCTGATACCGGCGATATGTTTTTCGGCAATGCGAATCGGCGGCAGCGACATCTCGTGTGAAAGCGGCCGAATCTGGTCAGCGGTGAGCTCGAACGGATTCAACCGATCCGGCGGCTGGAGCAGCTGGTACTCCTCACC
This sequence comes from bacterium, assembly GCA_043819515.1. Classification (GTDB taxonomy): domain Bacteria; phylum Zixibacteria; class MSB-5A5; order GN15; family FEB-12; genus DAOSXA01. The sequence goes on along the minus strand of JBDRES010000040.1, from coordinate 114,417 downwards.
CTGGTTGAATGACCGCTTGCGCAAGGTAGCAATTCGTTTGCGATCGCCGTCAAGCAGCCACAAGTTGCCATTTGGACCGATGGCCTCAAAGACAACCGTCCGGCGCTCACCGGCCTTCTCAAGACTCAACTCAAATATCCGGTCCAGCCCGAGTTGTCGGGCGCCGGCGATATTGAAGCGGTCTAACTCAAAGAACGGCCACGGCTTCTCGCGCGAATCGATGGGGATCTTGGAGGCCGGGATCAGGTAGGTCGCATAGCCCGAAGTATGATAATCCAGCCCCAGGGCCAGGCGGTTTTTGTCTTTTTTTGCGATAATGTACGCCAGCCGCTCTTTGCGGTAGAATTCCGTTGCAACTATCTCGGCCCCAATCAGTTCGGCCTTGATCTGGTTTACCAGCGACAGTATGTGCAGGGCGCTTTGCATGCGGCGAATATATATGATTCTCAATCAGTTAGCAACAATCTGGGTGGTCATGCAGAAAACCCGGGGCGAGTGAACAAAAACGAAAAAATAGATCGATAATACTACTTAATGGGAACTTACGGAATGCGAAGTCGTTTAATGGTTAGGACCACCCACTCCGGCAACGGACAGCCGGAAAGGTCCTGACTATTCCCACAGTGTCAGAAGGCGGAGAACGCTCTCCGCCTTTTTTTTGTTTGGGGGCTTTGTAATCAGATTCATCACTCGGGGTGCGGATGTCGGTCGCAGGTCGTCGTATCGACGTCGGGGCGGTTGCAATCGTCCGGGTGCATTGTGAATTCCGGTCCCATTTCATCGGAAACGGCGCGGAAGACTTCGCATTGCAGGCAGGTTTCGATCTTCATTGCAAAAATGCCCTGGACCCTGCCCTCGCACATCGTCCCGGCGACCGCCCAGCAGAAGCGACCGGCCTTGAGTCCGTGGTTGACACCGTCATACTCCTCACATACTGCAGCCGGGCACACACCGCGAATCTTGGCTATGTCCCCACCGGGCTGCAAACCACAGTTCTTGATCTCCCAGCAATTCCTCTTGCTCAACGCACGTCCTCCAAATTGCGAGAATCCTATCCACATTTTCGGCGGTTTGGTAAGACGGCTTTAGGGGTGCAAAAAAAAGGCAGGCCAACTTCGTCGAGGCCTGCCCTGCACCAATTGAAGACATCTGGCAACCGTCGGGCACAGGACCCGACGGCACGTAGATGACTCTAAAACAGCCCCCTACTTCTTTGGGCCGATCATTTTTTCGGGGCGGACTTTCTCGTCGAATTCTTCCGCGGTCAACAGACCCAGAGCAACGACTGATTCCTTGAGGGTCGTGCCCTCGGCGTGGGCTTTCTTGGCGACCTTGGCAGCGTTGTCATAACCGATGTGCGGGTTCAGCGCCGTGACCAGCATGAGCGAGTTGGTCAGATGCTTCTGTATGGCATCCCGGTTCGGCTCGATCCCGACCGCGCACTTGTCGTTAAACATCTCGCACGAATCAGCGATCAGACGAATCGACTGTAGCAGGTTGTAAATCATGACCGGCTTGAACACATTCAATTCGAAGTGGCCGGTGGCGCCGCCGATGTTGACCGAGACATCGTTGCCGATCACCTGGGCGCAAACCATAGTCATCGCTTCGCATTGGGTCGGGTTGACTTTGCCCGGCATGATCGACGAACCCGGCTCATTGGCCGGCAGCGCCAGTTCGCCGATACCGCAGCGCGGGCCGGAACCCAAAAGGCGGATATCGTTGGCGATTTTCATCAGCGAGCAGGCCAGAGTTTTCATAACGCCGGAGGCTTCGACGATGGCGTCATGAGTGGCCAGAGCCTCGAACTTGTTGGGCGCCGTCACGAACGGTTGGCCGGTGATTTTGGCGATCTGGGCCGCCGAGCGGTCGGCGAATTCGGGGTGGGTATTGAGACCGGTGCCGACGGCCGTGCCCCCTAACGCCAGCGGATAAAGGCGCTTCAGACAATCGTTGATCCGGTCCAGCCCCAGCGTCAACTGATAAGTGTAACCGGAGAATTCCTGTCCCAATGTCAACGGCGTCGCGTCCATCAAATGCGTGCGACCGATCTTGATGATGTCTTTGAATTCGTCCGATTTCTTCTGCAGCGTATTCCGCAACTGGGTGACCATCGGGATCAGGCGACGGTGAATCTCCTCGACAGCGGCGATATGCATAGCGGTCGGGAAAGTGTCGTTCGATGATTGCGCCATGTTGACATGGTCGTTGGGATGGACTGGATCTTTCGAACCGAGCACACCCCCGGCCAGTTCGATGGCCCGGTTGGAAATCACTTCGTTGCTGTTCATGTTGGACTGGGTCCCCGAGCCGGTCTGCCAGACCACCAGCGGGAAATGGTCGTCGAGCTTGCCTTCGATGACCTCATCGGCCGCCTTGACAATCAGTTCCCCCTTGTCTTTGGGCATCTTGCCCAGATCCATGTTGACCAGCGCGGCGGCCTTTTTGAGAATCCCCATAGCGCGGATTAGTTCGCGCGGCATCCGTTCGCCGCCGATACGGAAATTCTCCAGCGAGCGGGCCGTCTGACAACCATAGTAGCGGTCGGCCGGGACTTTCATCTCGCCCATCGTGTCTTTTTCAATGCGGTATTCCATAACTCCTCCAAAGGGCCGCCAGGGCGACCGCGGGTGGTAAATTCGACAATTCTATGACCGGGAATATAGCAATTGGCCTCTGTCTGGCAAGAGCAGCCTGCATTTTTTGAGTTTGTCCTATTAAGCAGAAGCGGGCTATATTCGTTTAGAGTTAGCACAGGAGAATGATGTGAAAGAGACGCGCCTATCGATAGCCGTAGCCGTGATAATCGTGGTGGCTTTGCTCGGCTGCTCCCAGACCTATCAGATGAACCAATCGCTGACCGAGCCGCTGGTGGCCCCGGAAACCTGCCGGATCGGGGTTATTGAAGATGCCTTGCCGGACAGTCAGCCCCCCGAACAGCGGCCGACGGCTGCGAATCTGGATCAATTCCGCCTTGATCTGGCTACGGCCATCGACGAAAAGCATAGTCTGCGAATGGTCGATTCGCTCCAACCGGCAGCCTATGAAGTACGGACCAAGCTGTTGGCCTTTGAAAAAGTCGACGGCTTTTTTGTGTCACTCTTCCCCTTCCTGGTCAACCGGGCGCGACTAACGGCCTACGTCGAACTAGTCCATCTGGAGTCTGATCAGGTTGTATGTGCCGGTGAGTTTAATCGCAGCGAACGCACCTTCATTCGTCCGACCGCCGAGACCTTCCGGGGCATTGCCAGGGATTTTGCCGGCGAGGTGTCCAAACAGAACCGACGACTGTTGCGCTGACGTCGGCCTGTCTTCGTTTCAAACCGAGTCAGCTGTAGCGACTGTCTTGGTTGTCAAGGGTGTTGTCGGTTCCAGCTGTCGTATTCCGACCGCAGGGAGAAACCCAACCCCGTAGATTCACCGCTAAGCCCCCATTGCCAATAAGACACACCTTGTGTGAGTCGGGTTTCTACGTTCGTTTCACTCACTCCGGAACCCGACCTACTTGCTGTTGTCGGTGCCACCCTTCGACTCCGCTCAGGGTGACCCCTGTAGTGTGCGCTGTTTGTCGTGGAGGCATCGGCCTCGGCGACCCAGAGAGAAGTGGTCAGACTCGTGACTCTCTTAGAGAACCTCAGCCCTATTTCTCGGCCTGGCGAATCTGCGCCAGGATCTGCGAAACCGGCACACCCGCATCCTGGGTATCCTTCATCTGTGGAAACAGGATGACATCTGAGATATTGTGCTGATTGGTAAGTAACATCACCAGGCGATCAACACCAAAACCCAGTCCGGCCGTGGGAGGCATGCCATAAGCCAAAGCTGTGATAAAATCATCGTCCAGCGGTTGAGCTTCTTCATCTCCGGCCTCAAGGGCTTTGCCCTGTTGCAGGAAACGTTCGAGCTGATCCATGGGGTCGTTCAGTTCGCTGAAGGCGTTGCCCATCTCCTGACCGGCCATGAACAGTTCAAACCGCTCGGTGCATCCATCCTTCTCGCGATGCTTTTTGGCCAGCGGAGATATCTCAATCGGGTGGTCGGTGATGAAGGTCGGCTGGATCAGATGTGGCTCAACTTTGGTCTCCCATACCGCCTCGATCACTTTGCCTTTGTTGATCAGCCCTTTTTCGTCGATGCCGAGCTGGGTGGCTTTCTCCCTGGCATCTTCGAATGAAAGCGGATCGAAGTCGACTCCTGTCTTTTCTTTGATCGAGTCGACCATACTAATCCATCGGAATTGCGGTTCGAGGTCGATTTCATGATCGCCGTAAGGGATCTTGTAGTGACCGTGCAGCTCAAACACCGTATGTCGAAACATGTCCTCGACCAGTTTGGCCATGTCGCGATAGTCGGCGTAGGCCCAATAGAGCTCGATCATCGAGAATTCCGGATTATGCGAACGATCGATGCCTTCGTTACGGAAGTCTTTGCAATACTCCCAGACTTTCTCATAGCCACCGACTATCAATCTCTTGAGATAAAGCTCATCGGCAATACGCAGAAACAGGTCGCGGTGCAGGCGATTGTGATGGGTCTTGAAAGGCAGGGCATTGCCACCGCCGTAGAGCGGCTGCAGGATCGGCGTCTCGACCTCGAGGAAGCCCTGGCCATTAAGGTAGTCACGGATGATCCGGACAATCCTGGAGCGGGCGACAAACGTCTGGCGTACTTCCGGATTGACAATCAAGTCGGCATAGCGACGTCGATAGCGGGTCTCGACATCGGTCAGACCGGCGTGCTTGTCCGGCAGGGGGTGCAGGGCCTTGGTCAGCAATTCAAATGAAGTGACATTGAGCGTTTGCTGACCGGTGCGGGTAACAAAGAGCGTCCCTTCGACGCCGATAATATCGCCCAAATCAATCGTATCGAACGTATGATAAGCATCCTCGCCGACGATATCTTTTTTTACGTAGATCTGTATCCGTCCGGTCATGTCGACGATGTCGGCGAAGCTGGCTTTGCCCATTTTCCGTTTGAGCATCACCCGCCCGGCCAGACGAATAACGGTCTCGGCCGCGGCCAGTTTTTCAAAATCGGCCAGAACAACAGCCACTTGATGGGTCCGCTGGTAGCTATAGGGATAGCTGCTGATGCCCTCGGCGGCCAGCTGCAAAACCTTTTCGCGCCGGGTCCTGATAAGTTCGGCCAGGGGTGGTGCCGGTGTCGGCTCCTGGTCTTGCAGCGAGTCATTGCCCTTTTTCTGATCGGTCATAATTGCTATCGGTTCCTCTGGCTAGTGTTGGCTGGGTGAGTAGCCACGAGCGCATGCGGCCGGGCTACCGGCTCCTGAGGTCGGCTTTCAGTTTGAGCGCCTTTGCGACATGGTCCGGGACCAGAGTGTCTACGGCGCCACCATGTGCCGCCACATCCTTGACGATAGTCGACGATAGATACACCCAGGATAGAGCCGGCATCAAAAAGACGGTCTCAACCGACCGCGCCAGTTTGCGGTTCATCAAGGCCATCTGGAATTCGTATTCAAAATCAGATACGGCGCGAAGGCCGCGGATGATGGCAACGGCACCGGACCTAACGGCCAAGTCGGCCAACAGACCGTCAAATTCGATCACCTCCGTGCTGCTTGCATACTCGCGATCAGAAAGCGCCAGCTTCATCATGTCCACCCGCTCTTTGAGGTTGAACCAGGGGTCTTTGCCGGCGCTGGCGGCAACACCGACAATCAGATGATCAAACAGGCCGACGGCACGTTCGATCAGCGACAGATGACCGTTGGTGACCGGGTCGAAAGTACCGGGATATATGGCGATGCGTTTGCCCATGGTCCAATTCCATACGTGAAGTCAAAAGACCCAAGATTTACGTCTCGAAATATACAGTTTGGGGCGCTAGTGGCAACTGTAATAATCGGGTGGCGCGGCCGCGGCAATCAGGCCGTCAGTCCGAGAGCCACCAGATACAACGCCAGCGGCAGGCGGTCCAGATCGGTTCGGTTGGGGAAAAAGGCCGGCGACAATTGGGGTGGTGCAATCCGGCAGGCGAAAACACTCGCCATAGCCTCGTAGACTTCAGGCCGACTGTTCTCTCCGCTGATCATCACCGCCGACGGCGGCACTGAAACGCCATCGTGAGCCAGATCGGCCAGCCTGAAATTCACCACCGTTCGCAGTTCGCGGCAGAGTCGCCGTCGATCGTGATCGCACTCGAGATCGAACCGGTCCAGCTTGAGAAAGGCGGTGTCGACTAAATCACCTCGGTGCACGACGGCTATTGAGGCCACGTCGGCACCCAAGTCCATAAGGACTTCCAATTCTCCACTGCCGGACCGACAATAGGTACGATGACCTTTGGCCAGCGCCACGGCGCGAACATGAAACTCGGCCGGCGCGACTCCATCGTCGACCGCCACCAGTCCCTTAAGCCGCTCGAAGTGCTCGCGGTGAACGGCACAGCCCAGGACCACATCTGATCCGCTGCCGGCAGCCACCTGAAAATGGAAGGCGGCCTGGGCCTCAATCATACACTGGGACATTTCAAAGCGGGCCAGATCCTCGATCCGGTAGCCTTCGACCGGGTCCACCGCCAGCCGCTTGACCAGAGCGTGATCGTCGGCGACGGAAAAGACCCGGCGGCAGTGGGCCAACAAGGGATGGCCGGACAAACGCTCGCGATTGAAGCGAGCCAGCGCCTTGATCTGGGGTCGGCCCGATTGGTTTTCGACGCGGGCCACAAAACACTGCTGAGGGCCAACGTCAATGCCCACCGTGGTGGCTTTATCAGTCATCGGAATCCAGTTTCATATACGGCTTGATACGCTCCAGAGTCTTAGCGCCGATACCGTGGACGGCCAGCAAGTCATCCACGGTTTCAAAAGGCTCGCGGTCTCGACTCTCGGCGATTCGTTCGGCCAATTCCGGTCCAATGCCGGGGACGAGTTCGAGGGAATCCAGCGGAGCTGTGTTGGGATTGAGCTGGAACAAGGCGGTGGGTCTCTCAGACGAATCATAGAATACCGGCAGTGGCCGGGGCACATCGCCGTCGGGGTAGGCGTGCGACCTGACAAAAAGGTAGGCACCAAGCGCAGCCGCCGTACCAGCCATCAAAGCCACAAACCGCAACTGTCGGGACGAGAACCCAAAAAGATCGTTTATACCCATAGCCCTGTTTCCGCAAAGTTGATCTGATTATAGTTGCCGCGGACGCCAAAAGCAACCGTGGGGGTACTGAAAGCAGGACTGCTCGGCAGGTATGGTTCAGGGCGTTTCATCCAACAGGGGGGCGCCAAAAAACGTGCCCTGGAAGTCCTTTTCGATACGCCAGCGCTTCAGGTCACGATCGGCGCGCAAGATCCAACCGGTGGCCCAGTCTTTATCGCGCTCAATCCGCACAAACGAATCGGTCTCGACCTGGTCGGTCTCCGGACTCCAGCGCAGGTACTCCGTTCGGAGGCTGGTTCCATCATCGGCAATAAAAACAACGTGACCAAATACATCCATAAGGCCGGTGTTTTCGCGAATCACGGCCGAGTCTCCGACGAGCTTGCCGGTAGCCCGACCGGTGCTGTCAAAGGCGTCAACATGAATCATGCGGGCCATGGTAGAGTCGATTTTGTCGTAGCGAACCATAGTGTCGGAGAGTATTTCAGCCGTCCGCCGGCCGCGCTCGTACAATTCGATTTGGACGCCGGTGCCATAGGTGTCGGGCCGCATCTGGCCGGATTGCTGCGAATCATCCCTGCCGGCCGTGTTTTCGTTGGTAGTATCGCAGCCCAGAGACAGCACGCTAACGACTACGGCGGCTATAACCAATGAGATGGTTCCGAAAACGACACCGGTTCTTTTGACAGTCTTTTGCATCATGCGTTCTCCGACATTCCCTTATACGAGTATCGGCATTAATGGGCGGAAACTTCTTCGGGGCGCCAGGCCGGGTAGCTCAGCGGCGTCAGCCAGCGGTTTTTGAGCCAGATCCATTGATCCGGAAAGCTCCGAATGTAAAAGTCGAGCTCACGAGAGCAGGCGGCCGTCATGCGATAAACATCCAAATCAAAATCGCCCGACGGCTCGAGGGTAATCTCCGGCCTGAATATGACTCGATAGCGATCGCCCCGAACACGCACACAGGCTACCGGCACAAAGGCGGCCCCGGCCTTCAGACCCAGCATGGTCTGGCCGATGGGTGTCAGAGCCATGCGTCCCAAGACTGGCACGAAAGTACTACGCAAGCTGATCGAATCGACATCGATCAAAACGCCCAGAATCCCCCCCTCCTTCAGCCAGCTGAGCATTTTCCGAGGTGACTCAGTGGAGGCAAAATTGGTCAGGCCGAGTCGGCGGCGGTTATCAATCAGCAATTGGTCCATGCGTCGATCATACATGGTCCGCCCGATGGCGGCGCAGCGGTAACCACGACGGGACACCGCGGCCGCCAATAGCTCAAAGTTGCCGATATGTCCGGTGATGGCAATTACTCCCCGGCCCCGATGGTAAGCCGCGTCAAGATGCTCCAGACCCTCGAACTCCAAACGTGGTTCAATATCGCGCTCGAAATGTCGCCCCATACGAATGACCTCTATGAGATTGCGACCGGAGTTGACAAAAAAACGACGGGACAGCGAGCGTCGTTCGTCGGGAGTCATCCGGCAGCCGACGGTCAGTCGCAAGTGGCGATCGATCCGGTAGCGATCCCGCGCCAGCATTCGCCAGGCCAGAACGCCCAAAAGGCTACCCATGAGCATCCCGGCTTGGCGCCCCATACGATTCAGCGCAAAAAATAGAACCCTGACCAGCAGGAAGGTGAGAACGTGTTTGGTCTGTTTGACCGGTCGCATGCTCAGACCAGTTTGGATTTGAGAATGTCGTGCAGATGGATTATTCCGGCCAACTTCCCCTCGGCATCGACTGACACCAGTTGGGAGATCGAGTACTGCTCCATTTGGGCCAGGGCCGATTCGATCAGGGCATCCTGGAAAATAGTCTTGGGCTGCAAGCGCACAACCTGTGAGGCCTTGAAGCCGTACATCTCGCTCGGCTTTTCGGCCAGCCGCCGCAAGTCGCCGTCGGTGAAGATGCCGGATGGGCGTCCGCCTGAATCGGTCGTCACGACACAGCCGAGACGTTTGCTGGTCATCTGCAGAAGTAGCTCAGGCATCGTCGCCTGGTTGGCTACAATAGGGAGTTCATCGCCGCCATGATGCAATTCTGAGACACGCTTGAGAAGTCGTGTCCCCAAGAACCCGCCGGGATGGAGGTTGGCAAAATCACTGGGCGAGAAGTTTCGCGCGGACAACAGAGCCACCGCCAGGGCATCCCCCATGACCAAAGCGGCCGTAGTTGACGACGTCGGCACCAGATTGTTGGGGCAGGCCTCCCTGGCCACCGAACAGTCCAGGACCACATCAGCTCGCTGCCACAACTCCGAATCGACGGTTCCACACAGAGCCACTGTTTTCAGTCCCAACCGTCCGGCGGTGGACACGATTAGCTCCGATTCCTCCAGCCGGCCCGACTTGGAGATAATCAGCAGCAGGTCGCCGGGCTGCATGAGACCCAAATCGCCATGCATCGCCTCGACCGGATGAAGGAAAAAAGAAGCCACTCCGACGGAATTGAAAGTAGCGGCTATCTTCTTGCCGATCAAACCGGACTTGCCTATCCCGGCCACAATCACTCGCCCCTGACAATCCTGAATGGCCTCGACGGCCCGGTCGAAATGGCCGTTGAGTTTGTCGGCCAGCGCCGCCACAGCCTCCGCTTCGGACTTGATCACATCCAGGGCATATTGCTTGTAGGAAGTCATACGATAAAGTCCATGGGGTCCCGGCCGGTCGCTTCAAACCAATCGCGCAGAATTTCGCGCACGGCTCCGGCGCCGCCCGGTTGGATAGTCACATAGTCCACAGCCTGAAGCAACTCCGGCGTGGCGTCGGCGACGGCGATACCCAGCCCAGCCTTGCGGGCCAGCCCAATATCAAGCAGCTCGTTGCCGACAAAAGCGATCTCATCGAAATCCAGACTCAGCTCATCAAGCAGCGGTTTGATCTGCACTATCTTCGATTTCATCGCCTGCAGGACATGTTTCACACCCAAGTCCTTCATACGGGTATCGGTGGCCGGTGAATAGCGACCGGATACGACGGCGATTTCAAGTCCGGCTCGCATGGCCAGGACGATAAAAAAACCATCGGAGATATTGAATTTTTTGAGTTCAAAGCCATCAGGACCAAAAAATATCGAATCGTCGGTCAGGACGCCATCTACATCCAGAGCCAACAGGCGAATATCGCGCAGCTTGTTCAAATACAGTTCGCGGCTAAGAGGACTCATTTTTGACTTTCGTAAAGGGCCCGGCAGACCCTGCTGACCTGGTCCAGAAGATCATCCATCTGCGCCAGCGGCAGCATAGCCCCGGCGTCAGAAAGAGCTGTTTTCGGTTTGGGGTGGGTCTCTACAAATAGACCGTCCACTCCGGCGGCCGTGGCGGCCCGAGCCAGGGGAATGACATATTCCGGCTGACCGGTCGATACTCCGTCGCCGGCACTTGGTCGCTGTAAGGAATGAGTAGCATCAAAGACCACCGGCCGGCCGCTCTCTTTCATAATCAAAAAGGAACGAAAGTCCACCACCAGATTGTGGTATCCAAAGCAAGCGCCGCGCTCAGTCAGCATGACCTTGTTTGACTCGGCCTTGGCCGCCGCCCGCGCCATATCCTCGGGCGCCATAAACTGACCCTTCTTGAGATTGACCCAGCGGCCGGTCCGGCCGGCCGCACGAATCAGTTCGGTCTGGCGACACAAAAAGGCTGGTATTTGGATTATGTCGGCAACCTCAGCCACCGCGGGCACATCACCACTCTGGTGGATATCGGTCAGGATCGGCGTACCCAGTCGCTGCTTGACTAATGAAAGGATCCGCAGGCCCTCCTCAAGCCCGGGACCGGTCGGCGACGAGGCATCGGTGCGATTGGCCTTGGTGAAGGAGCTCTTAAACACGTAGGGAAGCGAATATTTGGCCGCCAGCTCCAAGACCGTCTCGGCCACCTGCAAACAGAGCTCTCCAGACTCTATCACACAAGGCCCGGCGATAAGAAAGAACTCACCCGCCGCAATCCTGTCGATCACATTGGTTTCCATGGCAGGAAATATATGTCGCCCAAATCAAAAAACCAGTGTAAATCCTGCCCTGTTGATCTCAGGTCACCGAGTCAACCGCCAAAGCGACGAAAATGCCAGCGGATCAGGTCTCCAGTTTTGGTCAGGCGTTTGTCGCAGGCCTCGCTGGCCATGACGCCGTTAATCGAATAAACCCAGAAGTGAGTCTGGATATTCGGAACCGAATCGATGCGCTGCACGAAAGCCCCCATAGCGGATGTGCTATAGGCAACGTCGTGGGTCGTCTTTAGAATATCCAGGACCGTCAGCGAATCCATCCCCGGCATCTCCAGTACGATGCTGTCATTGGCACCGCCGCCGGAGGGCGTCTTGGCGTTCTTCTGCTCGCCGTTGCCACAGCCGATCAGGGCGGCCAGAATCAACAGGATTGGTATATGACAAAGGTTCATATTCCTTCTTCCTTTGAGAGAGCCGATGCTTGCCAGCGCTCAATCTAAGCCTAGCTCACATTTCAGACAAGCATCTTGATGGCCCGCATCGTTTGGCTCGCTTAATTTCCAGAAAAAGACTGAATGTAGGCCTCATCGGGGAGTACCTTGGACAGAGGAGACCCACTAATGAGTTTTGGTAAGATCGTCAACGGCTCGTTTGAAATCGCCTGGCGGCACAAGTTGCTGTGGGTGTTCGGCTTGTTTGCCGGGGGTGGGGGCAGTATCGACGTTGACATGTTCCCGGGCAATGGCTGGGGCAGTCACCGGTTTGATATGGAGGCCGCCGGTTTCCGGGAAGCTATCGAGCCGTTCATCGGAATATTGACAGCCACTCTGATCGTGACCGTGCTGCTTGGCGCCGTCATATTACTGGTTTGTCATTTGATTAGCGTTCCGGCTCTCATCGATTCGGTCAATCGCATTAGGCGGGGCGATGGACACTGGAAGTTTGGTCAGGCCTTCTCTACCGGCATCGATTTCTTGCTCCCGATGCTGGGCCTGATCCTGATGGCGATCTTCGCCGGTGGCGCGGTGGTAGCCGTTATCGTTGGAGTCATTATCATAGCGGCCCAGATCGGTTGGGTGGCGGCGGTGCTGCTGGGCATTATGTTATTCCCCGTACTCCTGGCGGCGATTTGGATTATCTCCAGTATTGTCAATCTCACCGAACGGGTGATGGTCGTACGCCGTACCGGGCTTGGTGATGCCTTGGAAGAAGCGTTTCGGCTTTTTAGGGCCAACCTGGTCGACAATCTTCTGATATTCCTGATCGAGATTGCCTTTATCATCGCCTTTTCCATAGCCGGTCTGATCATTTTTGGTATCGTGGCAGTTCCGATCGCGGCGCTGAACCTGCTGGCCGGTTCGGGATGGGTGGCGACGGTGACAGCGCTGATACTGGTCGGAATTCCGTTGTCGCTGGTTGTGGGCGGATTCACCGGCACGGTCAGCAGTAACCTCTATACCCTGTTTTACTTTGAACTGGTCGAGCCGTCCAGGGCGACGATTCCCGCCTCGTCAACACCTCCGGCGGCGGTCTAGTTTTCCTTGCGCGATCGCTACCAGGCGGAATATCTTGTTCACATGAAACGGATTCCTGCAATACTGCTAATGATAGTCCTCGCGGCGAGTTCGAGCATTGCCCAGGATACCTATTACATGCTCTTCAGCTACGACGGGTTCGTCCCGGAGGTGTCTATCAACGATCGCAGCGCCCCGCTGCAGCAGAGCCTCTGCCCAAAGCTGTATCAGGAGCGCTCGGTGCAAAGCGATATGCAGTGGGTTCAGGGGCACGACAGCGCCCTGGCGACCTTCTGGCTTGAGAAGGGTGACACGCTATTGCACGTGTTGCGCGAGTTGTCGGGGATAGAGTGGCGGGAGACCGACTTTGATATCTATCTGGTGCGCTATTATCCGTCGTTGGGCGCCTCCGATCCACTGATCATTCCGCTCGGTGGCATGGGTGACGGCTTTGCTACTGAGGCGGCCCCGACCGGGGCCAGGCTGCAATTGAATCTTATATATCAACTGGCCCACAGGCTGTTGGCCCAGGCGATTCAACCGGACCGCATGGTCCATCTGGGCATTGCTTATCACCCGCTAATGCGACCCGGTCCCTACCGGCTGGATAATCTGGCCTGGCTTCTGGCCCTGAACACGGCGCAACACGTGATCGGTATCGATTCTACTTTTGATGCTTTCGGCTCTGCCTTTTGGCACAATCACAAACCGGAACGGATCGTCTTTGATAAGTATTTCTTGACCCCGCGGCTCTTGACCCCTGATCAAACACTGGCCGACTGGTTGGCCGCCGAGCCATACAATTCGGAAGTGGTGCAGGCAACCCGCCCCCCCCGGCCGGCCCAGTTCAGTCCAACCCCGGCTGCCACTGTCGCAGGCCTGCCGCCGGCAGGGTACCTGGGGTTCTCAGTGGAGGTCGACGAATCCAGTCGCCTGTTCATCAAACAGATCGACACCACCCGCCTGGCCTGGGCCTGCGGCCTGCGCCGCGGAGATCGAATCTATCGAGTGGATGGCCGGCGGCCGCGAACTCACCTGGAGTTGGTCGAGAAGATTCTGGAAGGGCTGGACAGGACCGGATCGGCGACTGTGGAGATTATCCGCGAAGATCAAAGCGCCACTTGCGTGATCCAACCCCAGGGCCGGGCCGAGGAGGAATACCTGCCTGGTCCGTGGCTGTGGCCAGGCAGCGATACCACCGACAATATGCAATCGCCGTCTCCCCAGGGGCCGTAGCCGGTCTCATTTATCGCGTGAACTGAATCTCAACCAGGGGACTATTGGCTGGCGATTGCGCCTCGGACGAATAAAGCGTTAGCTGTCGCGGCGGCTCTGCCGGTCCGCTTTCATCGCGCTGAATAACGAGGGATTTGAGGTGATCGCGTTCGTCACGGTAGATGGCCGTGACATCCACCTCGTAGCTGACCTGGTCGATGGAGCCGATCCAATACGGAACCAAATAAGCTTCCGGGGCGCTGCTCCATGTTATGTCGGTCTGAATCCAGTCGGCGGCCGCCTCACGAACTCGTCGCACAGAGAGATAGCCACCGTCGGACGCTCCCGCGAGCGGCGTCAGAATCATAATGGCGCGATCCAAATCACATAACGGCACTCCCTCAGGTAGGTCCGGCAGGCCGAGAATAGCCCGGCTGCGGGCCATCCAGGCCCCGGCACTCGCAGCCTGATCCGGCCGCATGAACCAACCCAAGCGCAAAGCGTTATCCCGGCCATGATTGGTACTCTCATCGCCCCAGTCCGGACAACCCTCGCAATCGGTATAGTTGGCCGATGAAATCGAGGCATCTTCGGCAATCATGATGGTATCGGTCACGGTGCGGGTGATGCGGACCATTTGATCGGGCTGGTCGGCGGCGAGACTGATTCGCATCACCGTGGAATTGTAATCCGGGTGAGTGCAGACCAGATCGTGGGTCCCTTGCGGCACGATGTCCAATCGGAACTCGCCGAACTCGTTGGTTGTGGTCGTTGACGGCGGCATGGTAACCGTGACGCCGGCCACGGGACCGTCGACAGTGTTAACAACCCAGCCGCCCAGGCTGGTAGCGGCCATGCGGAGCACATGTTCGGTATCTCCACTCACTTCGATGTTGTGCCGGTACTCGAGGTAGTTTTGTTTTCGTGCCCTGATGGTGTAGCGGCCGTTGTTGATGCTCGGGAAACTGTAGCGCCCGTTTTCATCGGTGTAAGTGGTGCGATAGGCACAAAGGACCTCGACACCGGCCAACGGAGTAGTATCCTCTCCCAAGAACGCCTGGCCATAGAGGCTCCCGTAAAGACCGGCCCGGGTGATGTAAATATCGTGCTTGGTGCTGACACCGATATATACGGCTACGCGGTAATCTTCATACCCCTCACAGGTGGCGCTCAGCTCATGAAACCCCTCCGGGATATCCTGCAGCCAGTAATCGCCGTCGCCGCCGATCACAGCACTGCGACCGGCACAGGTAACAATGCAACCGGCCACGGGTCGCTCGGTACTGGCGTTGCGTACTTGTCCGGAGATGCTGCCCCAATCGACCGATGACTGAATCGCTTCGCGCGAGCAGCCCGAGAACGTCAAGCTCAGGCAAGTCGCCGCCAGCAGCCAGCCAATATGTAGTGTCTTGCCAGACATCACTTCCTCTGAGGCCCAGTGGTATTCTTATAACGCCCATGACCGCCCTGGTGTGCATTTATTTTTGGGGCCGGCTCGGCTCGCTGATAATCCCTTTTCAGTCAAAAACTTAGAGATGCCGACGGTTGGCAATTTGAAGTCGTCTCGGGAGGGCAAGAGTGCGAAATGGGGCAGAATAAAATACGCCCAGGAGGAGTCGAACCCCCAACCTTCTGATCCGTAGTCAGACGCTCTATCCAATTGAGCTATGGGCGCATTCTGTGACGGAATAAAGCCTGAGCACCTGCAAAGTCAAGGCTTTTTTGGGGGGTAGCGAGCCGGCGGCTTACCTCTGCGAGGACCAGAAGACCAGGACGACGGCCACTGCAACAAACAAAGCAAAGATCAACAGCAACCATCGGCGCCCGCCGCCAGAGTCCACATCGGATCGCCCGATAATTGTATCGACCTGGGCGATGGCGTCGTTTATCCGCTTAACCCAGCCGTCTTCGGCAGCCAACTGCTGCTTATCTTCAGCCGGCAGAGTGACCGCATCGATAGCGGAGTAGTTGCTCCGGCCGACATCCAGCGTTCTCAATACGACCACAGTCACATTGTCCGAACCGCCACGATCATTGGCCGCCTGGATCAGGTCGTTAGTGATATGATCAATGCTGCCGCGCGCGCGATCGGCGATATCAAAAATCTCCTGATCGGTGGCAAAACCGCACAAGCCATCGGAACAAAGGATGAAGGTCTGATTGGGCTCAATCTTGATGAGCCGATAATCAACCTCGACCGTGTCCTTGACCCCCAGCGCCCGGGTGATGACATTTTTGCCGACCATGGTGAGCGCCTCCTCCTCGGAGACCGCATGTTCCTTGCGCATCTCGGTAACCCAGGAGTGGTCGGTAGTAAGCGGCGTCAGCCTCTTCTCATCGAGCCGATAGGCGCGGCTGTCACCAACATGGACGATCGACAAGTAATCCTCTTCGGGCGCCACCGCAACGACCGTGGTGCCCATTCCACTCTTGGTTGGATCGGCGGCGGCCAGATTGTAGATGGCCCGGTTAGCCAGGCGTACCGCCTTGACCAGCAACTCACCACTGCGGGGGAAACTCTGGCCCAGCGACAGATCGGGATCGGCCAGCAGTTCCTCGTGGATATTGGCAAAGCAGCTTTCCAGGATCTGGGCGGCGGTCATGGAGGCCACTTCGCCGGCCTGGTGTCCACCCATACCATCGCAGACCGCATACACATCGTGCTGCTTGTCCAGATAAAGGTAATCCTCGTTACCTGAGCGGACCAAGCCCACGTCGGTTTTTCCGGCAATCTGTAGCTTCAGAGGCACGTTTTGTTCCTATCCGGCCTACGCCTGGGAAGTCGGGCTTATCCTGGCCGACACCAACTCGCTGTGCATAATATGGATCAGGCTCGGTTCGGACAAGAAAAAACCCCGGCCATCTGACCGGGGTTTTATGATAGTGATTTCTCCGATCAGGTCTATTTCAGCAAGATCATCTTGCGCGTCTGCCGACCCAATTCGGTGTCGAGGCGGTAGAAATACATACCACTGGCCAAAGCTGAGGCGTCGTAGATCGTCTCATGGGTACCGGCGGCCAGTTCGCCCATGTCGATCTCGTTGACCGTTCGGCCCAGGATATCAATAACCGTAATCGTCACTTTCGAGCGCTCGGGAAGGCTGAAAGCAATCGTCGTGGTGGGATTGAACGGGTTGGGGTAGTTCTGGGCCAGTGATACCTGATCAGGCACCAGCGCCCAGTCGCCGTCGTCAACGTCGGTCGGCACATCCGGGGTCAGGGTCATCATGCCGCCGACTGTAGCGGCCGGACTACTGGTGGAGGTGACATCGTAAGTGATGGTGTTGATATCGGTCGGGAGGGCGTTCATCGGTACGCTGACCTGGAATGACAGGAAGACTTCCTCACCAGGATTAGCACTGACAAATCCCGCCATGGGCGTGACGGTCCAGCCTTGCAGGATTCCGCCGGCCATGATCTCGTAGCTGTCCGGCATGTTACCGGTATTGGTCACGCCGACTTCGACATGCACCAGCTCACCAGCCATGACCATGCGATTACCCGGAGCCGCAGTCAGAGCAACGGCATAACTGGTTCCGGCTGCGGCGGTGGCATGTACCGACCCCTCGACAAACGCCGCAGGATCGATCTGCGAGAAAACGGCGAAGTTGAGTTCGTCGACCAGATTCATGCCGGGCCATAGCGGAATCTGAACGTCGAAATACAGATAGGCGGTGCCGCCTACGCCAGCATACTCGAAAGCAGTCTGAGCAGTAGTGGTCCAACCGAGCGTCGAAGTCACTTCGATACCGTAAAAATCTAGGCCGTTACCGTCGTTTTGGACGCCCACCCAGAAGCGCAGGGTCTGACCCGGGGCGCCTTCTTTGTCGGCCGGGGAGTCAACCAGGCTGACGGCTACGATTGCGTCGCCGACTGCCAGATCAACCTCAGCCGAGGTGCCGTCTCGCCATAGAAGGTCGCCGCTAATCGCTGTCGGAGTTGCCGGGCGACCATTGATTCGGAAGCTGATTTCATCAAGATCGTCGGCACCTTCATCTATATCGGCTGAATATGGGTCGTCGCCGTAAACCGGCATATAGCCGTATATGCCGACCGTGTCATAGACATCACCGACCGTGAATGTCCCGCAGTGCACACCGTCGGGATCGTAAGCGTCAATCACAGATCCCACCGGTGCAGGCGATCCGTTTACGAACGCCTCACCGAAAAAACGCATGGCCCAGGGACTGGTGATGACATCAGCCGTCGCGAGACCCGCCAGCATAACTACCAGCGCCGCCACTAGAGCCGTTGTCGCAATTCTCTTCATCACGTTTATACCCTGTTCTCTATTCCGGTCGGCCGGCAAGACCGACCGGTAGTTATATGTTACTTCGTTACTCAAGTTCCGCAACCTATTTCAGCAGGGTCATTTTACGGGTTTCCGCGTGGTTCTCGGTAGTCAACCTATAGAAGTAGACACCCGAGGAAACCGAGACACCGGCATCGTTGCGGCCATCCCACTGAACCTCGTTGTACCCGGCCGCGGCCATGGCATCAAACGGGGTAGCTACCAGACGACCCAGGATATTGTACACTTCGATCCTGGTCTGGGCAGCTTCGGGCAGTGAGAAACCGATGGTAGTTCTTGGGTTAAACGGATTCGGGTAGTTCTGCGACAATTCAAAGCGTTGCGGCAGAACGTCGTCCGAGCCCTGGTTCTTGGCTGTCAAGGGACCCACTTCAATTCTGTCGCCGGCGGCGGTCCAGACAAATTCCTGGACGGTCTCGACACCGTCGACCATGAGAGTGAAGCTCTCACCGGGATCGATTGACTCGGCTCCGGTGGTGGCCTCGTCGACGCCGTACACCGGCATGAAGCCAAACAGTCCGTCCTGAGCCAGAGTAAAGCTACCGATCACGTTACCCTGAGCGTTATGAGCCGTGATTTCGGCCCCGGCCGGGATCGTCCGGCCGTCGAGGGTCAGGTCGGCTGCAAAGAGGTTGACCCAGTTGCGGGTCACATTGACACCGCCGACCAGCTTGGCCAGGGTCTGATCAGGATTGGCTCGCGGCGCAAAGAAGCGCGGCCCGGCACCCGGGTAAGCCAGCTCACCAAAGTGGTTCACTTTAACCCAGTAGCCGTTGCAGGGGCCCATTTCTACCAGCGTATTATGCAGATCGTCACCCGGCTGGTAGACAGTGTAGCCGCCGTCGAAGCCCAGGGCCACAATCAGGTTATCGTGAATAGTGCCCAGCGCGGCCGGCGTCGCCAGATTGTAATCCGGCAGGTAAGATATTAGATTCCAGCCCTCGTCGATCGGAATCGGCGTCGTCTTGGGCACCGGCATACCGACGATCTCGAGAGTGAAAGCATGCTTAGTCTTGATCCAGTAGCCGCTCAGGTGGTCGGCGCTGTGCAGCGTCGAGAATAGCGGCATTTCCGGATCCCAGGTCAGGCCACCCTGCTCAAAGCCGAGGACAACTTCAATGTCGGCGGCGTAGGCACCAAACAGCGCCTCGATATCGTCGACTTCGGTGTTGACACTCCAGCTGACCAGGTTCCAGCCTTCCATGAGATCACAGGCGTGGGTCATTACGCTGCCGACGTCAAGACAGATCTCATGGACATCACCGTTGCCGGTCCAGGTAGGCACGGCGCCCGGGTTGGCTTCGATGCCGTTGACATAGATGCGAATGATGTCGCCAACATCGGCACCTTCATCAATTATGGTGTACGGATCGTCGCGATAGACCGGCATGAAACCGTAGGCGCCCGGATCTGTCACGGTGAAAGTACCGCAGTGGACACCGTCGGGATCATAGGCGTCGATGATGGTACCGATCGGGAAGGGATCACCGTTGAAGATATTGTGGGCGCAGTAGAAGTTGACCCACATATCGGTGACGGTGATTTCTTCTATCGGCGTCAGGACGATAATGATACCGATATCGGTGAAGACCAAATCGGAAAGCGTGGTCGGATAGTAGCCGACCTTGTAGGCATGGAGATCAAATGGTGATATGGTGGCATTAAAGAACTCAAACAGACCGGTGGCATTGGATAGAGTCGTCGCTTCGGGCGTACCGTTCGGATAGTCAGCCCAGTATTCGACGGTGGCGCCGCTTATTGAGTTCATGTCAGGATCAACAACATAACCACACAGGTAGTTCTGAGCCGTTCCGACCACGATTCCGCCGTTGATGAGGGTCGGCTCAACGGTCTGGGTCACATCGCCGCCGAAGCAGCTTACTTCCATGAGAGCCTCGGAGCCGGTGATCGGATAGTAGCCGGCCGGGGTTTCCTGGTAGACCTTGAACCACAAGGTAATCAGCCTGCCCATGCCGGCCGGAATCGCATCGGCGTCGCCGGAGGCAGCGGTGAGGATAATCGAATTGCTGCCTTGGGCAATGCCGAGCTGGTCCCAATCAGCAATTACCGAACCGCCGAATGTGGCCGAATCGAACCGGACATTATTGGCGTCGTATGTGAAGGTCATTCCCAAACCGGCCAGGTCACAGACATGTTCGATGCCCACCGGGACGGCGACGGTGCCACCCGGTACGGCCGGGACATTGGGAATGGCGATGATATCTTCATCGGAGACCGGCGGCAGGATGTCCAGAACGACCGTGAAGTACTTGGTCGTCGGCTCGCAGATTTCCGTAGGATCACCGATAACGGCTACCTGAGCCTCATAGTGGCCCGGTTGCAGATCGAAACCGTTGACATTGATGGGCAGACCGTCACCAGTGCAGCCGGTTTCAGGAACGGTCAACCAGGTCCAACCGCCACCCTGAGCAAAATCAAAGCAGAAGGGCTCGTCGGAGGTGCCGACCGTCAGATACTGCGGGCTTGGATTTTCGGTGTCGAGATAACCCATCGAGAAGTAGAATATGTCGTCAGAAAGGAGGATCTCTGAGCATTCAAACACGTAGGGCTTGACCACCACGACCAGGTGGCACTCGTCGCTCGGACATTCTTCACCACCTCCGAGAGCTACGACATCGAAATCGTAAATTCCCAGCGTGTCGGCCCAGAAACATAGCTGACCGTTTGTCCAGTAGCCGATGTCGGGCGTGACGATCACATCGGTGGCGCCGCTGATCGCCAGATCGACGCACACTTCGCAAGCCTGATCCCACTGGCAGAGCATGACTTCGATGGTGTCTTCCGGACAGACGATATCGACCGGCTGACAGTCGGTAATGATGATGTGGACTTCACAGAAGTCCTCACCGCAGTTGTTGACGGCGGTGATACCGATGTAGTAGTCACCAGGCATCGAAGCATCAAAGCAGAGCTCACCGTTACTCCAGTAGGCTTCGCCGGGGCTCTTGGCGGGGACATCACCGATGATGACTTCATCGGCATCGCTAATCGGCAACGGCACGCAGATTTCGCCCGGAGTCACGACAACCTCAATCGCACCTTCGGGACATGTGATTATCGGCTGCGCCGCGAAAGTTATGTCGAAGTTCAATTCACACCGGGCAACATCGGCGGTGCAGTTGCGATAGGCGCTCACTGTAAAAGTGTGACTGCCTTCGGTTTCGGGAGCGAAGCAGAACAAGCCATCGACCCACGAACCACCCGAGACCTGAACGCTGTCGTAGTTGTCGATAGGCAGTTCGGTACAAATCTCGATCGGTCCGCAGATCTCATAGGGCATCGGACTGGTCGGACAGCTAATGACGGCCGGATCGCAATCCTGGACGTCGATAATGAGGTCGCAGGTGTCGGCGCCGCAATCACTGGTCGCGATCACTTTGGCGTTGTAGCTACCGGCCGGGAAGGTGTTGAAACATAGCTGACCACCGACCCAGGTGATGTCCCAGCCGACATGACTGTGTTCGATAGTGACGGCGTCATAGCCGGCTATCGTCAAGCCAACACAGGCGGTATCATCAAGGGCATAATCAACAACGATCGGCTCGGTGATGCAGAAAATACTCGGGGCCTCACCGATAGCGACGTTGACAGTCACCTGACAGCCGGCTTCCCCGCAATCACCGTAGGCATCCACAAAGATGTTGTAGGTGCCGGAAGTATCGGCCTGGAAGCAGAGTTGGTTGTCGACGATATCGCCGTAATTAACGAGAACCTCGTAAGCACCGGAGATCGTAAACGGTACACAAACTTCTCCGGCCTGACAGAGATTGAAATCAATCGGACTGGAGGGACATTCGAATACAAAAGGATCACCCAGGTTTATGCTGACATTCAGCGTATCGTGGCTGAAGGCGCCGCAGGTATCCTCAACGCGGATGACAACACCAAAGCTGCCGCTGGCCTCGAAGGGGAAACAGAGCTGGTTAGTGATCGTATCAATAGTCGTACCGGCGGGACCGGAAAAAATGCTTTCGATCAGATCATCATCATCAGGATCGTCGGTAGTGTAGCTATAGCAATACTGACCCGGCTCACAGGTGTTGACAACTTCATCCTCGCGGCTGTACACGGTCGGGGCACCGTTAAAATGTACATCCACCGAGAAACCGCAGTCGACTGTTCCGGCGCAGTTAGTCGCGCTCACTTCGATAGGAATGACGCCGGGAGTCAGGGTGGTGAAACAAAGTTGACCGTCGACCCAAGTGCCGACGTCAGATATCACTTCATCAGCGCCACTGATCGGCAGCGAGATGCAGATCTCGCCCGGTTCGCAGAGATCACGGAAAATCATTTCACCGGGGCAGGTGATGACCGGAGCTGCGACGAGGTCGACATTCACGACCACCTGGCAGTTGTCATCGTCTTCACATCCTGGGAACGCCGAGGCGACCACATTGAAAATATAGGTCCCGGCGGTGTCGGCCGCGAAGCAGAGCTGGCCGGCATCCCAAGTGCCACCATTGTCACTGTAGACACCATTGGCGCCGGTAATATCAAGAGGCACGCATATCTGCTGCGGTCCGCAAATCACTTCGCTGAACGCGGAAGGCGGGCAGGTGATGGTCGGTGTCGGGTAAATGGTGATATTCATCGAAACATCGCAGGTGTCTTCACCGCCGGCATTGATAGCGATAATGCGGAAATCGTATTGTCCCGAGACATCCGCGGTGAAGCAGAATTGATCGCCGGCCCAGGTACCACCGGATACGGTGACATCGTCGGCACCCTCAATCGGCATAGCCAAACAAACCTGCTCCGGAGCACATAGCTCCAGGTCAGTGGTTTGCGGACAAGTGATGACCGGGGGTTCGGCGGCACACTGGCCGATGCAGTAGCAGTGAGGACCGTCCCATCCAGGGATGACATCCGGCGGCCCGGCCCATTTCCACAGACCCGACGGCGGGAAATAAGCGGAGTCGAGGCAGATTTCGCCGCCTGAGTACATCGGATCGATAGGTCCGAGAGTCAGGGTATGGGTGATGTCGTTGAAATCGGCCGGCATTCCGGTACCGAACATGAAGATTGATCCGGCAACACCAATAGTGTCGGCCGCAGAACCGGTAACACTATAATAGTTGATCAGCCACAGCAAATCGAACTGGGCGCCGCCGATAGTCCCGGTAGTATCACCTACGAAGTCAGTCCAGGTGGCGCCGGTCGGCGACCAGACCCGAAAGCCGTTGGTGATACCGGCATGAACAGCGCCGCCCGCATCCATTCGAATGTGAAAAGTAACAGGCACACCCGTCTGGACAGCGTCCGGTCCTGCCAGGCCGTCAACATGGTCAACTGAAATCATCTGGGCGTTGACCACGCCGGAGCCGAGGACCAGAATCAGAGCGGCAAGTATAAGTACTCGCAGTCTCATCGTGCAAATCTCCTAACAATATCTGCAAAACGTTTACTTTTTACCGAACAATTGCACCCCGATAGCCAGGAGGGGTTGGCCTGACCGGATCGGCGTCCGGGGTTGGGCTCACACGGCCTTTTGGGCCTGGGAGCCAACGTGTTAGACCGTAAAACCCTTGATGGCCAAGTATCAACAGGTTGGGATCTGGTCGCAATAACATACTTCATATGCCCTCCTAACCGACGTAGAAAGGTTAATGTCAAGACCAGACCAGACTTGTTAGACCAAAGGCAACGAACAGTACCGCAGCCTTGGACAGCAACATCTATGCCGGACCCCCGGCAACGCAACCAGGGTTGCTCACTCCTTATCAAACCGGAAAAAATATCCTATATTATACACGGAAAAATATACTCCTGCTCAATAATGATGTCAAGGCAAATGGGTTGCCACCAGGCGCGTAAATACGCGAATGACGCAGGTTTACGCAGTTTTAGCGCTATCCCCGGCGCCTTCTGCGGAGTTCAAAAAAGGCCAACACTAAGAGGCCGCCGGCCAGATCGGCCATGATGTCTAACCCGGATGAAAACCGGCCCGGCACAAACTGCTGGCAAAATTCGTCAAACACTGCAAAAGCGGCCACAAATGCCGCAGCAAATAAGAAGGCGTACTGCGGGTTAAGCGCCTTCGGCATATGCGTAAAAGAGCGGAAAACCAAGAATGCAAAGACGGCATATTCACACAAGTGGGCCAGCTTGTCAAAAGCAATAACCTGCAGTTGGGGGGTGCGCAAATAGGGCACTGACGACACCCCGATAATGATCGCTGCGTACAAAATGACCGGTGAGTGATACCAGGCGAAGTGCCGCCAGCCGGAGAGATTTGGGGAAGTTGATTCCATGTCTATGGCTAAACATATTGTTGATTGGGGTCAACTAATAAGAGTATACATGATATCAGAGTGCATCCGGGCGGCGGCGGTAAATCGCAGAGCCGGCCGTTCGTGATTTAGTAAACGAGGTTGACAGGTGTCAAAAAAGAGCTACCCGATGGCCGGCAACGGCTTGGGCGGTTACAACGCCCCGCCGGTCAGTTCGACCTATAAACTCACCGTGGCCCTGGCCGGGCTCACTTTTGTAGTCGTTGCCGGAACTGTGGGGTTCATGATTACGGAAGGCTCGACTGCTCTGGATGCGTTGTACCTGACTGTCACCACGCTATCGACGGTCGGTTATGGCGACTTGGTACCCCACGGTCCGGTCGGCAAGATAGTGGCAATGCTGATCATTCTCTTTGGCGTACTGACCGGAGCTTACGCCGCTACCAGTATGGGAGAAATCGTCCTCGAGGGTCAATTCAGAGAAGTATTTGGAAGGAAAAAGATGCGCAACAAGATCAGCAAAATGAGCGGCCATTACATTATTGCCGGATTCGGTCGCGTTGGGCAGCAAGTGGCTTTGGAGTTTGCTCGTCGCAAAGTATCGTTTTTGGTGATCGAACGCGAACCGGACCCAATCCGGCGCTTGACCAATTGCGGCTACTTTTTCCTGGAAGGCGAAGCCACTCGCGATGATGTCCTCGAGGCGGCCGGCATCGACAAGGCCCACACCCTTATCTCCACTCTTCCCGATGAAGCGCAGAATGTCTACTTGACCCTCAGCGCCCGATCCATGAACCGTAAGCTCAATATCATCGCCCGGGCGGACTACGACGGCGGCGAACAGAAACTGATGCGCGCCGGAGCTAACCATGTCGTTTCCCCCCATGTCATCGGCGGCCAGCGCATGGCCATGGCCACCCTGCGACCTCACGTGGTCGATTTTATGACGATGACGGCCGTCGGCGACAGCGGTCTTTCGATTGAAGAGATTATGGTGCCGGTCGGCTGCAAGTTGGTTGGGCAGACACTGATGGAATCGCGCTTGAAAGAAACCTACGGCGTCACTGTCATCGGTATCAAAAAACCGGGCGGCGAGATGACGATCACTCCCGGCCCCAAGGCGGTCTTGGAGGAATCGGTGACACTGGTGGTCGTCGGCCCCAACGAGGGCCTTGAACGGCTGAGTCAGGATCTGGGGGAGTAGGCAAAAAGCTCGACCTTGGTCAAGTGCCCGGAACTGTCTATTGGAGCTCTGCCGATCACCTTCACTCAAGTATATCCTTGTCATTGGCCCGGCCACTTGCTACCATTTACTGCATTGAGAATGAGAGGCATCTCACCGAGCGCAGCACTATAAGCAAAGAGGAACAGCAATGCGTCATCTACCAAGAATCATGATCCTGGTCGGTCTCATATTGGCAGCCACGGTTGCCGCCGAGGACGAGTACACCATGTACAACTTCATGCAGGCCTACCGGGCGGCCAATAGCGGCGACGAAGTGGTCGCCCTGTGCGAGAACTACATGACCCATGTCGATGACATCGAACTGCTGCGCGATGTCCAGGGACGCTGGTTGCGCTATGACCAGATCGGCGCCGAGGCCTTTGCAAAAAAGCAGGCGGCGGCTCATCCCGAGTCGATGCAATGGGCTTATCTGTATGGCAGGACGCTGGAGGATCCGACTGCGGCGATTACGATCGGTCGCCAGATGGTCGCCACCGATCCTGGTTACGCCTATGGTTATCGCCTTCTGCTGGGCAATTATACGCAGGGGCTGTTCGGCCCATACGGCGAAGAGAAGTATGTGGATCAACTTGCGGCCATGTTACTCGAAGACGCCGTTCATTTTGCCAAAGCTGTCGAGATTGCGCCCGGCGAGACCTGGCCGCTGGAGTTCCTATATGGATACCAGGTGTATTCCGGCGATTATGACCAGGCCATGACCACCCTGCAAAAGGGCATGGCTATGGACAAGGGCTGGCCGTCACAAGAGGATTATGCAACCCTCTATGCCCGCCTGGGTCGCTTTGGCGAAGCAAAGCTGGCCATCGCCACGCATGTCGATGCCCTGATCGAAGACGGTTGGGCGGCCGAGGAGCGGGGCAGCTACATCAGCCAGTTTTATGGATCGGCGCTGCGCGATGCCAAAGCCTACGATGAGGTCATTGAGTTTGAAAAAAGCGTCGCCGGCTATGAGGAAAATGCGGATGCGCTGTATAATATTGCCTGCTCCTACTCCCTTTTGGGCAACGCCGATGAGGCGTTTGCTTTCCTGGCAAAAGCTACTGAGGCCGGATTTGCCCAGGTCGGTCACCTGAAGGAGGATTCAGACCTCGAACCTCTGCACGCCGATCCGCGCTGGGAGAAAGCGGTGGCCGTGGCGCAGGCCAAATGGGATAGTGGCAAGGACGAGCGTCGTGAAAAAGCCCTGGCTGAAAAACTTAATCGCCCGGCGCCGGAGTTCAGCCTTCCCGGTGTCGACGGCAAGCTGGTGGCCCTGGCCGACCTGCGTGGCAAAGTCGTGATCCTTGACTTCTGGGCCACCTGGTGCGGACCCTGCCGAATGGCTATGCCGGCAATAAACCAGTTTGTCCAGTCCAAACCTGAAGATGTGCTGGTTTTCTCTATTGATGTTTGGGAAAGAGGTGGCGAAGGACCCACCAAGTTCATGACCGACAACAGCTATGGCATGACCCTGCTGTTCGGCAACAATC
The DNA here is from genome assembly GCA_043819515.1 of bacterium. Lineage (GTDB taxonomy): Bacteria > Zixibacteria > MSB-5A5 > GN15 > FEB-12 > DAOSXA01. The sequence goes on along the minus strand of JBDRES010000040.1, from coordinate 87,345 downwards.
AGACCGCCCGTGATTATGGTGTTACCGGTATTCCGTACCTGTGTGTCATCGACCAGGAAGGTGTTATCCAGTACGAGCATCCCGGCTACAGTGAAGAATTGGGCGAAGATCTGGTATGGTGGACTGAGGATTTGCTTAGCGTCAAATAGACGGCTCCGTGACATATGTAAGAAAACCGGTCGGCATAAAGCCGGCCGGTTTTTTGTAGCGGCAGTAACTGTAATTCTACAAGTCCGCGTACAGATCTTTCAGCTTGAGCTTGAGTTCTAGGATTTCACCTTCACGCTTGACGCGGAACCGGAGCTCGGTTCCCGGCTCGTAGCGGAGCAGCTCGCGGATGGCAATCAGACCGTCAAGTTGGGCTACGTCGATACCATTGATGTCCAGGATAACATCATCCGGGACAAACCCGGCCTTGTCACCCGGGGTGCCTTCGGCCACGTGGTACACCTGCACCTGTTCGTCGTCGGTATACTGAACCTGCAAGCCGCTGTTGTCGCGGGGGAAGTTGGTGGCGAAATCGTCCCCCTTTTCTACAATCACCTGCCCGCGCTTGTAATCCAAATACAACACAAAGTGGCGCAAGAAAGTGTTGCCGATATTGCCGGTCAACTCACCGCTATGGAAGGCGCCGTCACCCTCGCCCACGGGCATGGCGATAATCGGGTTGTCGATTGTAAAACCGGCGAGCTCGATAGTCTTGAATCTGACGGCATGACTCGTTGAGGCCCCGCCGGCACCGTGACCAACGCGAGAGATTCCCGGTCGGTCCAGAAGTCCGTGCGCCGCGGCGTAGGGATAGTGGAAGTCCATGCCACCGGCCCCCAGGTCCAGATTCCACAGTCCGCCGTGCTCGCCGTCGACAGTAAGAGGCAAATGGAACATGTTGTCCTGGGAAATGGGGGCATCGAGAATGACCCCATGGCCGGTATAGGTGAAAGAATCGGGGTGATAGAACGACAGCAGTTCGTTGGCATAGTCGATTTTGATCACCAGCCGCGAAAGGAAATCATAGCCGAGAATACCGGCCACATTCAAACCCAACAGCTTCCTAAACAGCTCTTGAAGATCGAGAGTCACGACCTTCTGGGCCTCGAAACCAAGTCCGGGCATCTCGAATTGAGGTAACAACGCCCAGGACACGTCGACGAGATTTCCTGCTCCGCGGCCTTTCATCTTTCCTTCCAGTTTGAGCCCCAATTCCTCGGCAAATGCCTGCTCGATACAAGTCGCACCGGCGCCGGAGTCAAGCACCCAAAGCCGTGTCCGGCCACCGACCGATAGCGGCAAGTAAATGTGGTTTTCGATAAACCGAAAAGGGATGTCTTCGGCTTTGCCGCCTGCCTGAAAATGAAAATCCTCAACGTCCGCCACCGGCGGGCTGAAGAGCGACTCGTCGATCTCAAGGTTCAGTTGCAGACCGGTGATTTCGACCACCTGGACCATACCGGTCGGATACATCACCGTCGTCTGTATGAAGGGGCTCAACAGGCCGTCAACTTCGCGATAGTCGGAGGGCGTCATATGCTGCTCGCCGTCGGGCGTTTTGGTAATCGCCTTCAGGACCAGAAAGGTACTGGTATCAAAGTACTGGGTGACAATATCTTCGTTGATGCTGTTGGCCATGGTCACGACATAGCACCAGGCGCCCTGGGCAGTATCCAGCTCGCCGAGAGTGTATTCAAAGACACTTGAGTTCGGATCGAGGTGTTTGTACTCGGCCATTAACAACTTAATTTGTCGCTCGCCAAGCGACCGCTCGTCTTCGTGGAACTGCAGTTTGCCGTTGTGGTCGATCGACCAGGCCCGCTCACCATCGTCGCCGGTCGCCTGCTTGATGATGCTCAGGTCGACGTTCTGACGGCTGCGAATGGGCGGCCGGCTCCACTCTTCAAAGGTACCCTCCAGACCGGTACCTTCGATCACGATGGTACCCATGGAGTGCGAGGACTTCTGGGCCTTCATCTTCTCCAGACCGCCCATAGCCTCAAAGTGTCGGGCGAGAATCTGGTAGGGGTCGGACAACGCCGCCGAGTTAGAACCGGCTGTCGCGGCCAGTAAAATTGCAGTCACGATCGCGCTTCTGAGCATACAGATCCCTTCCATTGTATTATGCGACGGACACCAAGTCGCCGCTTCAATTCGTTGATCCAAATATACAAGACTCTGCTTGGACCGAAAGGTTTCACAAAAAAACAGTTGCGCCCCCGGCACGATTTCGCTCGCGTTGGGATCGCTTACGCATATCTTGCCCATAACAATGCAGGCCAAGGTCGAAAAGACAATTGAGCGCCACCAGCTTTTTGAGCGTGGGAATTCGGTCCTCGTAGGGCTGTCGGGCGGGCCGGACTCGGTAGCCCTGCTTCATGTTTTGCACCGATTGCCAAAGCAATGGCGTTTGAGTATTGAGGCAGTGTGTATCAACCACTGTCTGCGAGTTCGTCAAGCGCAGCGCGAGGAGCAATTCTGCCAGGAACTTTGCGACCGGCTTGGCGTAGTCCTGCACATTGTGCGGCAGGACATAAAACAACTGACTAAGACGCCTACGACCGGCTTGGAAGAGGCGGGGCGGCGTTTCCGGTATGGTGTTTACGAAACACTGGCCGACTCCGAGGGTTTTGATCGCGTGGCTCTGGGGCATCATGCCGATGATCGGGTGGAGACTATCCTGTTGAACCTGTTTCGGGGATCGGGACGCGCCGGGGTTATGGGAATGCCTATCAGGCGGGACAAGATTGTCCGGCCGCTGTTTGAGTGTAGCAAGGATGAGATTCTGGACTACTTAAAATCCTTGAAGGCGCCTTACTGCCTGGACAATTCCAATCGAGATTGCCGCTTCCGGCGCAATTTTATTCGTAACCGACTACTGCCCCTGCTGCGCAACCGTATCAACCCCGAGGTGGACCAAGCACTGCTGAATGCCGCCGACATACTGGCCGAAGAAGAAGTGCCTCTTGCTCAGTTCTTTGAACGGGCCAAAGGCAACGCGGTCCGCGTGACCCCGGGCGGGAAAATTGAACTTGATATGGGTGCTTTTGCCAGTTATGATAGGTGGTTGCGATCGCGCCTACTAAGATATTGCATAGCAACGGTTTCTGGTGGGCAGGCGGCAAGCCGACAAACTGTCGAGAGATTGTCGGGCTGGATTGATACAACCAAGCGATCGTTGTCAATACCTGGCAAAGTCCAGGTGGAGCGGATTGATGGTAAGCTGGTCTTTAATACGGACGCACCGACTGCCTATGAGGCAGCTCTGACTCGCGGCCGCTGGCTGCCGCTTCAGCGGCCGACTATGAAGTTGCGCTGGAGTTGCCCTCGGACCAGGCCCGGCAGGGCAGAGTTGGGCGCCGATCCCAATCGGGTGTGGCTCGATCGTGACCGGGTTTCGCCGCCGCTTACAGTGCGCAACTATCGTCCGGGTGATCGCTGGCGTCCGTTGGGAATGACCGGAGCCAAGAAAGTGGCCCGGTACTTGATTGACAAGAAGGTACCGATGGTTTACCGTGATGAGATACCGGTGGTTTGTGACCAAGAAGGAATTGTATGGCTGGTCGGATATGAAATTGCCGACCGCGTGAAGATAGACCCAAGTACAAAAGAGGTTATCAAAATTGAGTGCGCCAAGCGAAAAGGGCCTCAAACTCCGGCCGTTTGAGATTCTCCTGGATCGAAAGCTGATTGACGAACGTATCAAGTCACTAGGTGAACAGATCACCCGCGACTACGCCGGTGAAATCCCGGTACTGGTGGGTGTTCTGAAGGGTTGTGTTGTGTTTTTGGCCGACTTGATGCGTCAGATCAAGCTCCCCATGGAACTGGAATTCCTTTCGGCTGCATCGTACCGCAAGGGAGTCGATCGTAAGGATGACATCATTTTTGGCAGTGCTATTCCGATCCAGTTGAAGGGACGGCATGTGCTGCTGGTCGAAGGCGTGGTCGATTCCGGTCGGACCGTATCCAGGCTTACCCAGCAAGTGCTGCTGCAGGAACCGGCGTCGGTGGCGGTTGTTACACTCATCGACAAACCGAATAGCCATCGGACACCGCTGGAGCCAAAATACGTTGGTTTCAGCCTGGGCAACGAATTCGTAATCGGCTTTGGCCTGGACAACACTCAGCAGTACCGCAATCTCCCGTTCATAGGCCGTATGGTGGATTGATTGATTGGCTCGGATCCTGGCGTTGCCTATATTTAGTTTGAAGAAGCGGCCCGGTCGCGGGTAGAACATATGAGCGGCAAATCGGAGATGTGGAGATTCTGTGACTGACGATAAGCGAGAAAAGAGACGTTTCAATCTACCCGGAAGTAACCGGGACGACAAGCAAAAGGACGGCGCGACCCCTCCCTGGCGCGGCACCGGACGAACGTTGCTGTTTTGGATGGGGCTGATCGGGATAATCTATATCGCGTGGGCCTACTACAACAGCTTCACGCAAGATGCGGTGGAGATTTGGTACACCGAATTTTATGACGAGATCGAGCGCGAAAACGTCGCCACCATCACGTTCATAGACAGGGACATTGAAGGTACGCTCCATGAAGCTCGGGTATTCCCGTCGAGCAACAAAACCGAGTCCTACTCGAAATTCACCTCGCGCTTGCCGCTGATTGTCGATCCGGCGCTGCTGCCTAAAATCCAGCAAAGCGGATGCAAAATACTGGCCAAAGCCAAAGATCCGGATCTCTTTTCGTATATCCTGGCCGGGGCGCCCTGGATCATTCTAATCTTCATCTGGCTTTTCTTCATTCGTCAGATGCAAGGGGGCGGTGGCGGTCCTAAAGGGCTTTTCTCTTTCGGTAAGAGTAAAGCCAAACTGGTGACCGACGAACGCCCGCGGGTGACATTTGAAGATGTAGCCGGCGCCGTTGAGGCCAAGGAGGAACTCAACGAGATCATTGAATTCCTCCGAGACCCCGGCAAATTCCAGAAGCTGGGCGGCAAGATTCCCAAAGGCGCGCTGCTTTTGGGCCAGCCCGGAACCGGCAAGACGCTCCTGGCTCGCGCTGTTGCGGGCGAAGCGGAGGTACCGTTTTTCAGTATGTCCGGTTCGGATTTTGTGGAGATGTTTGTGGGCGTGGGCGCCTCGCGCGTGCGTGATCTTTTCGACCAGGGCAAGAAAAACGCTCCCTGTATCATATTTATCGATGAAATCGACGCCGTCGGACGACATCGTGGGGCCGGTCTAGGAGGCGGCCACGACGAACGTGAGCAGACTCTCAATCAGTTGCTGGTTGAGATGGACGGCTTTGAGTCCAACGAGGGCGTCATTATGATTGCGGCCACCAACCGCCCCGACGTTCTCGACCCGGCTCTCCTGCGACCCGGACGCTTCGACCGTCAGATCGTTGTTGCCATTCCGGATGTAAAGGGCCGCGAGGGGATTCTCAACGTCCATGTCAAAAAGATTCCGTTGGCCGATGACGTCGATCTATCGGTTCTGGCCCGCGGCACTCCCGGCATGACCGGGGCTGATATCGCCAACATGGTCAACGAGGCGGCGCTGCTGGCCGCGCGTCGCGATCTTGATTCGGTTCACATGGATGAATTTGAGGAAGCCAAAGACAAGGTCCTGATGGGCGCGGCGCGCCGTTCGATGGTGATTGCCGACGACGAGAAGGAAATCATCGCCTACCACGAAGCGGGGCACGCGCTGGTCGGCAAGTTTATGCCAAAGGCCGACCCGCTGCACAAGGTATCGATCATTCCTCGCGGCATGGCCCTGGGCGTAACGCAATCGCTGCCGGTTGACGAGCGCCACACTCATTCGCTGGAGTACCTCGAATCGACCCTGGCCTATCTCATGGGCGGCCGGGTGGCCGAACTGCTGGTGTTTAATCAGCTCGATACCGGGGCCGGCAATGATCTCGATCGCGCCACGAGCTTAGCTCGCAAAATGGTCTGCAATTGGGGCATGTCGGAGAAACTCGGGCCGGTCACCTTTGGCAAGACCGAGGAGCATATTTTCCTGGGCAAAGAGATGTCCCAGCCCAAAAATTTCTCCGAAGCCACGGCCGAGATTATCGATGGGGAAATCAAGGTCTTTATCGAGGCGGCCGAGAGCGCGGCTCGATCTATCCTGGATAAGAATATCGACAAACTTCACGCTATCGCCAAGGCCCTGCTCGAGCGGGAGATCCTGGATAGCGCCGAGGTCGACGAAATCATCGGGCGCGCCTCAGGCGATACCGAGAATGTCGTCGAACCGCATCCTGTCCCTGAGAAGTAAGCGTGGATATCGACCGCAAGAAAATTGCCGAAGGTGTCCGGCTGATCCTACAGGGGATTGGCGAGGACACCGACCGCGAAGGACTTCAGCGGACACCGGAGCGGATGGTCGAGTACTATGAAGAAGTCCTGGCCGGTTACAACGAAGACCCGGCCGCCGAACTCCGCCGCTATACAACCTCAAATCGAGACGAGCTGATTATCCTCAAGGATATCTCGTTTTACTCGTTGTGCGAGCACCATCTGTTGCCGTTTTTCGGCAAGGCACACATCGCCTATATCCCCCAGGACGACAAAGTCGCCGGTTTCTCCAATATGGTCCGGGTGGTGGAGATTCTGTCCAAACGTCTGCAGGTACAGGAGCGGATGACCACCGAGATTGCCGATGCGATTGTGAAAGCAATCGACTGCAAGGGTGTCTTGGTCGTGGTCGAAGCGGAGCATCTGTGTCTGACGATGCGGGGGATCAAAAAGCCGGGCAGCAAGATCGTGACTTCGGCAATTCGTGGCATCATGCGTAAAACCGCCACCCGCTACGAAGCCCTGACGCTACTGGGACGCGTCGGGGGATGAGGGTGACAGTCCAGTATATTAGGAGCCCTGTGCTCCTGACGTCTCCGTCATTCTCCGAAATCCCCGTCAAACACAGGCCGTTCACACACCCGCGAGGCCCAGATGCATGTGGTGTCACGCGAGTCGCGTGGCACCCCCAAAAGGACAAAATTCACTCCTGCCCCCACCCCGACTGCTTGCCGGTCATTTTGGATATGTCGATGCGGATGATGCAGGTGCGGTCGACCTGATTGTCCGGGTACGCAAACGAACCCTCGGCGTACTGCGCCATCAGGACATCCAGGGCCCGGCGTTTGGCATTGGGCTCGGTCACGAATGAAGCGGTCCCGAAAGCAATCACCGACCGGAACTTCTGGGTGTACTGATGAGCCTCGGCCGCCGGGACCAGGACGGTATCAATATCCCATTCTATACAGACCTTCGGATGCTGTTTCAAAACGTCTATCTTGCGCCCTTCGTGAGCGCAATGGAGGTATACGACCCGATCACGGTAGCCAAACGAGATCGGGATCACATACGGCTGGTCGCCGTCGACCATGCCCAACCGGCAGACGGTACAGCGGCGGATGATCGCTTCCATAGCGGCCGGATCAGTTTGTTCTCTGTCTTTTCTTCTCATCTTTGCAGCGCGGCATCCCGGATAACAGATTTTTCGTACTTGCAAGCCCTTCAACGAGTTTGACGCTTGATTTTTGGGCGTTCATTGGCGTAATATAACCAAGGGAAGTCTGATGACCAAGAACGCTTTAGATAGAGCATGCGAGGATGGCCGCCGGCTGGAATTTCGGCCCGGCCACTGCCTGTCGCTGGCACGCCCGCTGGTGATGGGTGTTTTGAATGTCACCCCTGATTCGTTTTCTGACGGCGGTCGTTTTGCCACTACCGAGCAGGCGGTGGAGCATGCACTGCGGCTGGAGGAAGACGGCGCCGATATTATCGATATCGGCGGCGAGTCGACCCGCCCCGGCGCTGAGCCGGTCGACGAGGACAAAGAAAAAGAGCGGGTCCTGCCGGTCATCAGGCGCTTGCGCGATCTTTCGGATATTCCGATCTCGATCGACACTTACAAATCGGGGGTGGCCGAAGCGGCCCTTGCGGCCGGCGCCGACATGGTTAACGATGTCTCGGCCTGCAGCTTCGACACCCACATGTTCGCTGTCCTGGCCGCCACCGGGGCACCGGTGGTATTGATGCACATGCAGGGCTCGCCGCGAGAAATGCAGGTCAATCCTCACTACGAGGACTGTGTGGCAGAAATAAAGGTCTACCTGCAGAAGCGCATCGAACGATGCCTGGTCATGGGTATCGACCGCTCGAAGATTATCGTTGATCCGGGGATCGGCTTTGGAAAACGGCTGGAGGATAACCTCCAGATACTAAGACGTTTTAATGAGTTCCTGGAGCTCCGGGTACCGGTGATGATCGCTGCTTCGCGCAAGTCGTTTATCGGAAAGCTGCACAACCCGGACAGCCCGCCCGATGAACGGATCGGCGGATCGTTGGCCGCCGCCATTGCCGGGGCTAACGCCGGCGCCAGTATCATACGGGCGCACGATGTCGCCCAGACCGTAGAGGCCATGCACGTCACCCAAGCCATAATGAATAGCAGATGACAATTTTTCAGATCGACTTCATAAGATTTGGTTTTAAGGACATTGTCGATGTCCTGATTGTCAGTTTCGTCCTGTACCAGATTATGAAACTGGCCAAGGGGACGCGGTCGGCTCAGATTATCGTCGGCATGGCCTTAATTGCCGGCTTCGGCTTTTTGTCGTTTTGGTTTCAGCTGGAGGGAGTGGCCTGGCTCTTTTCGATCCTGGCTCCGTTTGGTTTTATCGTTTTGGTGATCCTCTTCCAGCCGGAATTGCGCGGCGTCCTGGCCCAGATCGGGCAACATCGATATTTGCGACGCTTTTTTACGGTCCAGCAGCAACGTTCGATCGATGAAGTCGCCCGCGCCGTGCTGCGTCTGTCCGAGCTCAAGTATGGCGGGTTGCTGGTTATCGAGCGCACGACCGGTTTGCGCAATTTTGCCGAGTCCGGGAAGCAGATGCAGGCCGAGCTGTCGTCGGAGTTGCTGGTGACGCTGTTCACGCCCTACACCCCCCTGCACGACGGCGCCGTCATTATCTCGGGCGACTATATTGTCGCCGCAGCCGCCTCGCTGCCGCTGACCACCAATCTGCGCTATCGCAAGCTGTTCGGCATGCGCCATAAGGCAGCCATCGGAGTCAGCGACGTTTCCGATGCGGTTGTGATTGTCGTCTCAGAGGAGACTTCGGGGATCTCTATTGCCCACACCGGCACCCTCGATTCCGACATCCCCAAAAACGAATTCAAAACCCGGCTGAATCAGTATCTGCAGAAGTAACCACCGCCGCATTTGACAATCGTCATCCCGGAGACTACATTGGCCGGGCTCGGTAATGAACCAAGGAAAGCAAAACGTGAGTCATTTGTCACACATCCGCAACTTCTCGATTATCGCTCATATCGACCACGGCAAGTCGACCCTGGCCGACAGGCTTTTGCAGGCAACCGACACCATTGCCGAGCGGAACATGAAGAACCAGGTGCTGGACACGATGGACCTGGAGCGCGAGCGCGGCATTACTATCAAGGCTCACGCCATCAAGCTCAACTACAAAGCCAAAGATGGCCAGACATATGCCTTCAACCTGATCGACACTCCCGGCCATGTCGACTTCACCTACGAAGTCAGCCGCTCGCTGGCGGCCTGCGAAGGGGCCATCCTGGTCGTCGATGCCTCGCAGGGGATCGAGGCGCAGACGTTGTCGAATCTCTATCTGGCCATGGAACATGACCTGGATATCCTGCCGGTGGTCAATAAGATTGATCTTCCCAATGCCGACCCGGAACGAGTGACGGCCGAAATTGTCAATCTCATCGGCTGCGACCCGAAGCAGGTGCTGCAGGTCTCGGCCAAGCAGGGAATCGGGATCGACCAGGTGCTCGAGGCCATCGTGCATGTCTTCCCGCCGCCGGTCGGCGATCCCGACGCCCCGCTGCAGGCGATGGTTTTTGATTCCATTTTCGACACCTATCGCGGCGCCATGCCGTTTGTCAAAATCGTCAACGGCACCTTGCACACAGGTGATAGAGTGAAATTTTTTTCGACCAACCGCACTTACGAAGTCGACGAAACCGGATTCATGTGCATCAAGCCGGTGCGCCAAAAAGAGATCTCGGCCGGCGACGTCGGCTACTTGTTCGCCTCCATCAAGGAAGTAGCCGACACCAGGATCGGTGATACGATCACCACCGTCGTCAATCCGGCCGCCGGGGCGCTACCTGGTTTTGTGGAAGTCAAGCCGATGGTTTTCTCCGGCCTTTACCCGGCCATTGCCGAGGATTTCTCGCAGTTGCGGGAGGCCTTGGAGAAACTCAAACTCAACGATTCGTCGCTGACTTTCACTCCGGAGTCATCGATGGCCCTCGGTTTTGGTTTCCGCGTCGGTTTTCTCGGGCTTCTGCATTTGGAGATAGTCACCGAGCGCCTGTCGCGCGAGTACGACCAGACCATCATCAACACCGTGCCCAATGTTGAGTATCATGTCCACAAAACCGACGGCACGATTGTCATGGTCGACAACCCGGCTTCGATGCCCCAGCCGCAAGAGACTGAGTACATTGAAGAACCTTTTGTTGATGCCACCGTCATCGCCCCGGCCGAGTATGTCGGGACTATCATGCGTCTGGCCACCGACCGGCGCGGCATTTACAAAACGACCGAATACCTTTCGGAGAAGCGGGCCAGCCTGCGTTATGCTTTCCCGCTGGCCGAGGTGATTTTTGATTTCTACGACAAACTCAAATCCTCGACGCGCGGCTATGCCTCGTTCGATTACGATATGCCGTATTATCAGCGGGCGGACGTGGTCAAGTTGGATATCATGATCAATGGTGAACCGGTCGATGCCCTCTCGACTATCATCCACCGCGACCGGGCCTACCGCTGGGGTCTCAATCTCAATGAGAAGTTGCGGCAGTTGATCCCGCGTCAGATGTTTGAGGTGGTTTTGCAGGCGGCCATCGGCAATCGTATTGTCAGCCGGGCGACGGTGCGGCCGCTGCGCAAGAATGTCACGGCCAGGTGTTATGGCGGCGATATTACCCGCAAACGCAAATTGCTTGAAAAGCAAAAAGAGGGCAAACGCAGGATGAAACAATTTGGCGCCGTCGAAATCCCCCAGGAAGCGTTCTTAGCCGCGTTGCAGGTCGAGCGGTAGTGGGGAAACTCACCTTCTGCAAAGTCGTCATTCCTGCGAAAGCAGGAATCCACTCTCGAAGTCAGCAACAATCATATCGTGAGATGCCGCGGCAAGCTATATGGGGCAGCAGGCTGACTTCGGGGTGGCAGCCTCAAGCGTGCTTGGGGCTGCCCCTCTTACGCCCGGCCTAAACAAGTTCGAGCCGGCCGCTCTCAGTAAAGAGCTGCTCCTTCTTCATGAAAGACAGGACCTTATCCACCGAGTTGGCCGAATGCGGATTCAGGCGGGCCTTTTGCAAGCTCGCAGAAGAACCGCAATAAATCCACGTCAGCGAGCTTATCGTCAACGCCCGATAGAGGCGAATGGCCATCTGCCACGGTAAGCCTTCTGATAACTTCGCGCACTTCACCATCGTTTTCCAGCAGACCAACGCCGGAGGTAAGCAACGCTGATATCCCGCCATCCTGCTTCGGTAAGAATCGCTCTTGGTGTTTATTGAACACGCGCTGTATCCTGACTTCGCGCCCACCCCTTTCATAGCGTCTCTTGGTTTCGCGGTGCGTAATCAGATTACTGACCACGAGTAGAACGAGGCCAGCTATGCCGACAATCAATTCGCCGTTCACAACTCACACTCCAAACTGGTGGGTGGCAGCCTCAAACCCGTTTGGGGCTGCACATAATCTCCAAGGTCTCTCTGTCAACGCCGACGGGCCCTCTTACCAAACCGGACCAATCAGCACAACTGGACCAATACCACTCGGCCGGCGTCTGCACCAGCCCCTTGCGTACGGGATTCGCATGTATATATTCGATCGCCGCAATCAGTGTCTCAGGCTTGATGATATTCCTGTCGTAGCCGCCGCCGTCCTGCCAGAACCTATAGGGTCGCGCAGTTTGTCCCGTTTCAAAACGAGTTAACTCGTAAGAGGCCTCACGACGGCAGAAGTTCAGCACTCGTCTGGATGAGGATTGTTTGATAGTCTGGAGGATGTTTGCTATAGAGCAGCCGGATTGCTGAGGGCAAATCATGAGGTGTACATGGTCGGGCATGAAGACATAGGCCCACAGATTGAAATCGTATTTCTCGCGAGCGCGGTTCACCGCGTCGGCCAAAACTCGACACCAGCCTTCGTGCAACAGGAATGGTTGGTTGTGGAAGCAGGAAAACGTGAGTTCGTGGGCGTGCCCCGGAAATTCGAAACGTACTCTTCTGTGCCTCATATCAACTCAGCAGTGTAAGGCGCTGACTGCCCTGGGGCCCGGCCCAAACAAGTTTGAGCCGGCCACCCATCGACAACGAGATTTCTAGTCATGCCTCTCTCTTGACCTCCGCGTCTGCTTCAGTTACCGCTCCCCCCCTACCCCGTCACTCTGTCGCCCTCATCAACCCCAAACCTCTTCCGGTTTTCAGGGGTATCCTCATTAGCGAAATGGAACTCGGTGGCGGTGGCGTGGCCACTCTTTATGCCAATCGAGTACATCAGCCTGGTTCGAATTTCGTCACTGGGGGGAGTCTTCACGCAGGAATTGGTCGCGCGGCCGAGGATAGCGACGTTGTTGGCAATTCGGTAGACGTCGGCGATGTGGATTTGGAAGTCCGGCCACTTTGTGCAGTAGCCCTTGATTCCCTCCAGCGCCGCCTAGGGTCCCTCGGTGACGACACCATCGGGCGAGACCATCCGAAAATCGTCCGCCATCAGTGCGGCCAGCCGCTCCCAGCGGCGCCGGTTGATGCTCTCGATAAACTCGATGGCGGTATCGACAACGTTGCTCATATCTTGCCCCTTTCCGAATCAAGATGTCAGGTCCCCGGAGGGACCTGACCTATAATGACCTTGTGCCCAGAGAACTCATATCCCATCCCTATGGATTTGCATCTATTCTGCTGCCGCATGATAATAACAGGGACAGGATTTGGCAAGAAAATGGGAGCGCGTTTCGTAGACCCGGATGTCAGCCGGGAATCGTCGGTTTTCTCCCGGAGGTCGGAACCCGACCTACAACTACCGACCTACAACAAACGATTAGTCTCTTCCCCCTCTCGAGAGGGGGCCAGGGGGTGTGTTTGACCGGTTTGAAGAAACACACCCCGGCCTTCGGCCACCCCTCTCAAGAGGGGAAATATAGACGGCGAGTCTGTTGAAACATCATAGATCACGATAGCGCGGATAGAGTAGATCGAAACCCCTGGGGCTTCGACATTCTCGAATGCCAACCGCCGACTCAGTTCAGGGTGACGCTGCAAAGAGACTGTTACCTGGCATCTTTCCCTTCTGGGAACCCTGATCGATGTCCGGCGTAATAACAGTGTTGCCATGAGCTGCCGAAACAGTATGTTGGAGCCATGAATAAGAAGCTGGTTATCACAATTGCATTAGTGCTGCTCGCTGCCGCCGTCAACGGCGCCTCGTTGCTGATCCCGATGGACGGCACCCAGACCGACCACCTCAAGGCCTACGGGGTGACCTATAAGGCCCTTGAAAAGGGTCACCACGCCGAGTGGTTGCTGAATTATCGGAGCGGGTCGTTCCTGATCGACTACGCTCCGGAAATGGTCGAACTTAGCCTGGTGGCCGGCGTCTACTATGAGCAATTGTCCGAGGGGCAGGTAGCCGATATCTATCGCCGGATCGAAGTCGAAAATATGGAGCGGGTCGAGCTTGAAAAGGCACCGTCGATAGCCGTCTACTCGCCGCCCTCGGCGCAACCCTGGGATGACGCTGTCACGCTGGCGCTGACCTACGCCGAAATCGACTACGATATCATCTGGGACGAGGAAGTCCTCACCGGCGTATTGGAAGATTATGATTGGCTGCACTGCCATCACGAGGATTTCACCGGCCAGTACGGCAAATTCTATGGTTCTTTCCGCAATCAACTCTGGTACCAGGCCGATGTCAAAACCAACGAAGACATGGCCCACAAGATGGGCTACGGCAAAGTGTCGGACATGAAACTTGACGTCGCCTTGACGATCTACGACTACGTGCGTCGCGGGGGCTTTTTGTTTTCGATGTGTTCAGCACCGGAGACAATCGATATCGCCCTGGCGGCGGCCGAGGTCGATATTGTACCGCGCGAGTTTGACGGCGACCCGGTCGATCCGGGGGCCGAGAGCGGTTTGGACTTCTCACGCACCTTTGCTTTTGAGAATTTCACGCCTGATTTTAATCCGCTGGCCTACCGTCACTCCGATATCGACACCTATCCGGATCGCCTGGTGCGCTTTTCGGATGAGGGTAACGACTGGTTTTTCCTGTTTGATTTTGCGGCCAAGCTGGATCCGGTGCCGACGATGCTGTCGCAGTGCCACACCAATACGGTCACCGGCTTCATGGGGCAGAGTACCGCCTGGCGCAAGTCACTAGTCAAAAAGCACGTGATCATTCTGGGTCAGCCGGACAACTTTGACGAGGTCCGCTATGTTCATGGCGCTCTGGGCCGCGGCACCTTCACTTTCTTGTCCGGCCATGACCCCGAGGACTACCGTCATATGGTTGGCGACCCGCCCACCGAACTGGAACTGCATCGCAATTCCCCCGGCTTTCGGCTGATTCTCAATAATGTCCTCTTCCCGGCCGCCAAACGCAAAGAGCGCAAAACGTAGGTAGCTAAGCCACTCTTGTGGGAGATCAGGGTTTTTGCAATGAGACCGACGTCACAACTCAAGTTTGACTGCCATGTTCGACTGATTTAGATTCCCATCGTGAACGCTGAGTATAACAGAACCTTTTTGGGTATCGACTACGGCGAGCGACGCATTGGTGTGGCCAAAAGCGATCCAACCGGAACCATAGCATCGGCCTTGGTGACGCTGGAAGTAAAATCAAACAAGGATGCCCTGGAGCAACTGCGCAGGCTGATCGAAGAATACCAGCCGGACGGGATTGTTGTCGGTTATCCGCTATGTGAGTCCGGCGACAAGAGCCCCAAGTGCGCGGTGATTGACCGTTTTATCGCGAGAATGTCAGAGATATTTGATGGCCCTATCAAAACAACCGACGAACGATATTCATCGGTCGAGGCGGCCGGCGTGATTCACGCTCATGGTAAGAAAACTGGCAAAGACAAGGCTCGCCTGGACCGACTGGCAGCGGTGATCATTTTGCAGAGATTCCTCGATGAAGAACTCCGGTAACGATCCGCGCGTACGGTGGTGGGAGTATGGTTGGTACGTTATGGTGATGTTCCTTTTCCTTTTGGTGGGAATCTTTCTGTTGATCGCGGGACTGATCACCGGCAAGGTCGGCCGTCTGGGACGGCCGGCATCCTACGCCGTCACAATCGTATCGCTCCTGGCCATCCTCGGCACCTGGGCAGCTTACCAATACTACCGTCCCCTGAACCTAGCGGATCAGCGAGTGGCGGTCATTATCAAGCCGGGTGACTCCTTCGGCAGGGTAGTCGACCAACTCGTGAGCGGCGGCGTGGTCCGGTCGCGCCTGATGCTCAAATGGCCCGCCCGACTGAGAGGAATTGATCGCAAGCTCACCACGGGACGCTATACTTTCAGCGGCCACAACTCATGCCAATCGGTCCTTGAGCGGTTGACCCGTGGAGAGATCGATCGTGTGAAGGTCACTATCCCTGAGGGACTTCCGATCTGGAAGACAGCCGCTCTGCTGGCGCGGGGACTGGACCTTGATTCGGCCACCGTGATGGGACTAAACAGCGACAGTTCTTTCTTGGCGGCGGTTGATCTTCCCTATCTCGAGGGTTACCTCTTCCCGGAAACATACTATTTCCCCTGGGGAGTCGACGAACGCACGGTCGTAACCGACATGGTCGGAATGTTCCGGACGCAGACGGAGACTATCTGGATCGATGCTCACATTCTCGGTTTGAATTTAGACGAAATAGTCCGGCTGGCGTCGATAGTAGAGGCGGAAACCAAGGTTGATTCGGAGCGGGCAATGGTAGCTTCGGTCTACTGCAATCGGCTGCGGGACAAGATGCGATTGGATGCCGACCCGACGGTTATCTATGGACTGGGAGGGTTGGAACGGCCACTGTACCAAGGCGATCTTCGTCGCGAAACACCTTACAATACCT
This sequence comes from bacterium, assembly GCA_043819515.1. Taxonomy (GTDB): domain Bacteria; phylum Zixibacteria; class MSB-5A5; order GN15; family FEB-12; genus DAOSXA01. The sequence goes on along the minus strand of JBDRES010000040.1, from coordinate 71,258 downwards.
ATATCCACAAGGGGTTGCCGCCGACACCGATTAATTCGCCCGGTCTGGCGGCGCTGCGAGCGGCCGCGAATCCGGCCCCTACCGAGTACTATTTTTTTGTGGCCGACAATCGGGGTGGTCACCGATTTTCAAAAACCAATGCCGAACACAATCGCGCCCGCCGCGAGATTCAGAAAGAAAGCACGCCACAACCGTGAGCCGCGGACTTCTTAGCGTCGGCTCAAAGTGTTTTCGATGACCTCGCCGAACTTGTCGGCGATATCGTCCAGGGCACCCTCATTCAGCATCGCAAAGGCATCCGGGCGGCGCGAGCTGTATCCCAAGAGGCCCAAGACGCGTCCGTCTGATTTCAGCGGCTGAATGGCAAAACACTGCGAGTCATCGTCCAGCAGCAGCTTGCGCTCGAAAAAATTGCCGCTAAACGATGCGCAAAAATCCTCGGTATAGGCATGACCGCTCTCGGCCACTTTCTCAAACAACGAGGTATTGGCGGGCAGGCTGAGCCTTAGCCCATCTCGCACGTTCCCTTCGTGCCAGGTTGAGATGGCCGACAAAGATGCACCGTCTTCCTCGCGCAGGACCAAGACACCTTTGTTGATCGGATAATGACGACGCAACAGGCGGGTCAGACCGGCAAAGACTTCCGAAAGCTCGGCCTCCGGCCTCACGACCTTGTCGACCGCCGAGTCACCATCGTAACTAATGGCTTCGGGCGGATTTTCGTGCAGGGCTGACTTATCCATGGTGCTCTCCAGCAACTACTTTGTGCCGGTCATGACGCTTTCGCGTGACAGCCGGTATTTTCTTACTTTTCGCCACAGGGTGGTGCGACCGATGCCCAGCTCCTGAGCGGTTTGAGTGAAGTTCCAGTTGTTCTCGTCCAATGCCCGGACGATGATTTCCCGCTGGCCGTCGTCAAGTGAGCCGCCGACGCCGGAGGCGACTGAGTAGTCGTCGGCACCGACCGGCTCCGGTCGTCCGGTTTGACCGATGAAGCTCACATCGCCGCGCTCAATGATCCGCTCGCGGCAGACAGCCACGGCCCGCTGCAGACAATTCTCCAGTTCGCGAACATTACCGGGCCATCGGTATTGACGCAGCTTCTCGACGGCGGCGCGGGTGATATGATAATTACCCTGGCCCCGGTCGAAAGCCAGGCGTCGCAAGCAATGCTCCACCAGCATCTCAATGTCCTCACACCGCTCGGTCAGCAACGGCAGATTCAGTTCCACTACCTTCAGGCCGTTGCACAGCCCGCGATCGAACTGCCCCAGGCTCACCTGCAAATCCAAATCGGCCGTAGTACTGGCCATAAATCGCACATCCCGGCGCGCTCCTTCCGGGTCACCACTCAAGTGCAGATCCCGGACAAACCGCCCCAGACCGGCCTGTATCGAAATGGGCAGGGCATCTACATTTTTGAGAAACAGCGTCCCCCCTTCGGCCCTCGGTATCATTCCCTGAGCGGCGAGAGATTCATCTCCAAAGAGAGTCGCCTGCAGCAAAAATTCCGGCAGCGCCATACAATCAACGACCACGAACGGCCGGCAGCATCGCGCCGAATGATGGTGTATGATTCGGGCCAACAGCTCTTTGCCGGACCCGGCCGGTCCGCCAAGCAATACCGTAATCTCGGTCGGCGCCACGCGTCGCGCCGCCTGCCGGAGGCTCCGGATCGAAGACGAAACTCCGACCAACTGATCAAAACCATAATGCATGGCCACTGTTTCCTTCAGATCCAGAATCTGGCGACGCAAGTCCTGCCGCTCCAGAACGTCATTGATAGTCGTCACTAGTTGGTCCGGCAGCAAAGGGGACACATATCGGGTAACGAGGCGATTGTTGACGATCTCAGGCGGCGATGTCGAATCGGCGGCATCCGACTCAAAGCAGAGGCAGGCGGTTTGCAGTTGTTGCCGCTGTAAAGCAGCCTGGAGATCGGGATCGGCCAGGTGACTCCGGTTTAAGATAACCAGATCTGTCTGGCGGCGGCGCAGCACGTTGAGGGCATCCTTGACGCTTGAGACCAAGGTCAAATCGAAGGCCTCATTTTTCAATAGGGAGTCAATCGGCAGCCCCGTGTTTTCGCTCGGAGGAAGCATCAGGATCTGCCGGCGCCGGGCTGAAACGGCTGACGGTGTCTTCGTCATTTTCATAAGGCAAAAGTCAAATCTGTAATCAGTTGATTGTTTTCGCTGTCTTGATTGTACTGCAAACGCATGTCCATCCGGCAGGCCAGCTTGACAGCCAAATCGCGCCAGATTAGGTCGCATCCCTGGGCGAACACGGACGGGCTCAGTCGGCTACAAACCGAAATGCGACCACCGCCGATTTCGGGTAGAGGATTCACCGATATCTCACACTGCAGGACGTTTTCACTTTCGAAGCGGTGAGATAGCAAGATCGATTCGAGCAGCGATTGGATGGCGCCTTCGGCGGCCGAAAGGCTGACCTCGCCCACCGGCCCGCTCAGGTGAAGACGACCGCTGCCATCAGCCGGATCTCCCACAACGCCCGCCGCAGCCAGAATCTCGTCTTTGAGTACGCTCGTCGACACCGGCAATTCCGGGTGATCAAGCAGGACGCCCACGACCGAATGCAAACGCTCCAGCCGGTCCAGTTGCTTCGTCAGGTGCTGTCGCGGAGAAACCTTAGTGTCAAGAGGCACCGGGCGTTTCTCGCCAGGGTCTACGAGCATCCTGAGCTGTCTGCCCTCCTTCATCAAGTAGCGGCCTACCGAGCCGGGCGGTTCAACTGGTGTCGCGTCAAGCGTCGCCGACGACCATTGCCAGGCAACCAGGCACAGCAACCCCTGATTCAGCGTTCGCAGTTGCATCTTCCGCGTCGGTATGGCCGCGTCGAGACCGGAGCGCAAGGCTGAAACCTCGCTGCCAATCATCAAAGGTGCCTGTTCCCCCAGATAGCCGCAAGCGGCCTCGTTGATAGCCATGATACGACCCGATCCGCGATTGATTATCAAACACGGGTCGGCCGAACAATAGTTGGTTTGGAGTCGAGCATAGGCGGCCTCGGCATCGTCGTAAGCCTGCCGGGCACCACGGGCCAATTCAAAAAACCTGTTCTCCAGCCGGCCTTGATCGGAAGTGTCCTCCGGACCCAGGAAACCGATTACCAGCGATTTGGGATCATCCGGATTCACCAGCACCGTATGGATCCGGTAGGCCCGCTCCAATTCGGCTCCATCGGGGCAATATCTGTGGGAGAACACCGCCCCGTTTCCCAGCTTGTGCGTTCCCATGATCGAATCCAGTGGGAATAGCTCCACCTCTTGCGGGTGGAGATAACCATCGGCGTCGGCTAGGAAGGCAATCCAGTTGGGCGGCGCCAGTGTATCCAAAAACTCCTGGTCGACGTCGGATAGGGTGCCGCGCAAACGCCATCCCAGAAACATCGAAGCCAGGGCGGCAAAGTTGGTCGGAAGAGCCAAAGCAGTACGTGGCCACGAGCTTGATCGGCGCCCTGCCACCACCGCTTCATCTTGAAACCCGGTAAGGTTCATGTTTTCCTCAGTTGTTTCATATTGAGACATCTTACTAATAGCATCGGTCGGCACCTTGAGTGACTTTAGCCACGAGAGGACCTGTAAGTGCCCATTGCCCAAAATGGTGGCTGCGCCACTTGGGGCTTGTGGATTGACCGCGAAGAACTTATCGTTACCGGTCGATATTGTTTATTGAGCATCGTGGCCGACGAGGGTTGCGAATGCACTGACTGGCTATCATCAAATCGAAGACGAGTATGTTACAGTGAGCAAAAAACAGCAGCAAAACGCAATCTCCCCGACCCGAGTCGAAGACTACCCGGAGTGGTATCAACAAGTCATCAAAGCCGCCGACATGGCCGAAATGTCGAGTGTCCGCGGCTGTATGGTTATCAAACCCTGGGGCTACGGCATCTGGGAAAAAATCCGGGGCGGCCTGGACAAACGCATCAAAGACACCGGCCACGAAAACGCCTATTTCCCGCTGTTTATCCCGCTGAGCTTTCTGGAGAAAGAGGCCGGGCATGTCGAAGGTTTCGCCAAAGAGTGCGCGATAGTCACTCACCATAGACTAGTACAGAAAGACGACAAGCTCATCCCGACCGGCGAGCTCGAAGAACCGCTGATCGTGCGTCCGACCTCGGAGACGATCATCGGTCGCTCGTTTGCCAAGTGGATACAATCGTATCGCGATTTGCCGCTTCTGATCAACCAGTGGGCTAATGTCGTCCGCTGGGAGATGCGGCCGAGGATTTTTCTGCGCACCACCGAATTTCTCTGGCAGGAGGGGCACACCGCCCACGCCACGGCCGACGAAGCTCGCCAAGAAACGATGAAAATGCTCGAAGTCTACCGCAGTTTCGTCGAGGAAGAACTGGCGGTGCCGGTTATCGCCGGCGAAAAGACCGAAGCCGAGCGTTTCCCGGGCGCCAACAACACCTATTGTATCGAGGCCATGGTGCAGGACCAGAAAGCTTTGCAGGCCGGGACCTCGCACTATCTGGGGCAGAATTTTTCCAAGGTCTTCAATATCGAGTTTGCCGCCGAGGATGGCTCGCTCGAGCACGCCTATACGACATCGTGGGGGGTGTCGAGTCGGTTGATCGGGGCGCTGGTCATGGTTCATGCCGACGACGACGGTTTGCGTTTGCCGCCGCGCGTGGCACCGCAGCAGGTGGTGATCATCCCCATGCTCAATCAGCCGGAGTTGGCCGAGCAGATTCTGGCCTACTGCAAGAAAATCAAGGATGACATCGAAGAACGCACTTTTGGCGGTCAGCCGATCGAGGTCAGGATCGATAGTCGCGACATGCGCCCGGTCGAGAAAAAATGGCAGTGGATCAAGCGCGGCGTGCCGATCCGGATGGAGATCGGACCGCGCGATATGGAATCAAACTCGGTCTTTATGGGGCGTCGCGATCAGGGCGTCAAGGAAGCCGTGTCGGTGGCGCGGGCCGATGTCGCCGAGGTTGTTGTCAATGCTCTGTTAGAAATCCAGCAGAACCTGTACGATCAGGCTAAGATCGTCCTCGAGCAGAATATCCGGCGCGACATCGATTCGTTTGCGGCCTTCCAGGCCTGGTTCACGCCGAAAGATGCCGACAAACCGGAGATCCACGGCGGGTTTGCCTGGGCCAAATGGTGCGACTCGCCCGAATGCGAGGCCAAAGCGACCGACATGAAAGTGACAATCCGCTGCCTGCCGTTTGAGCAATCCGGCACCGAGGGCAAATGTGTCATCTGCGGCGGCACTGCCAAGACAGATGCGATCTTCGCGAAGGCGTACTAGGCCCTATTGGTGACAGCCGTAGGGCAGCACCCTTGCGGCCCTGACTTCCCTGCTCCCGCACAATGTCAGGGCCATATGGGTCCTTGAGTACTTCCGTATTAGACCGACGTAGATGAGGCGATTGCACGCCAACCACATCAAAAGTGGTTGCAATCTGATCGTCCTAATCGTACTGTTGTAATTGAATACTCTGCCCAGCGAAGAATCCAGTGAACTGATCAGTGAAGCTGGAGGGGACCTGAGCCAACCACATTTATAACGGAGGTCTTCGTATGAGTACGGTTACGCCCGCGTTCTTCGACAATCGGTATCTACCCAACCCAGAGCCTGTATATGTGTGCTGGCTTGACGTGATGGGAACACAGAATTCGATGTTGCGATCAGTAAAGACAGCCGCCAACTTCGTGGCAAAGCTTCACGACGCTGTCTTGACTCAGGCGAAGCAGAACGACACCAAGAGCATCCGACTATTTCCAATGATGGATGGAGTGTACATCAAGTCTCCTCGTCAAGGTCCCCTTAGGTACTTCTTGTCAGGCGTCCTTAGACAGTTAGCTGAGACATTTCTTCAAGAAAAGACACCTTGGTTTCGATTCCTGGTCCGGGGATGCATAGCTTTTGGGCCGCTAGTAGACGGCAAGGATATCACAGACGAGATGGCGTCCCGCTCTCTCTTTGCTAACCCGGATTACCGCAATACGATCTTGTTGGGCATTGCCTTGGCTCAAGCGTTTAGGGGTGAACGGCAGGCCCCTCCATTTGGCATATCTATTGATGAATCCGCGAGAGCGTTCGCAGGATGCGATGAGGAGCCATTCTCTTTCATATGGTGGGACTGGTATTCAAAATCTGATCCGCCGCTGGACCAACAAAAGATGTATGATGCTCTTGTCGAGCACTTTGACTGGTGTATAACTCACAGTATCACAATTGGATATGAAATAGAACGAATCAAGCATCACAAGAACCTGGTTGAGGAGTACTGGAACAGAACACGTAGGGGACAGTCGATCGAAACCCCTGCCCTTTAGGGTCGCGGAGCAAGGTTTCGACGTGCCCATAGGATGTCGGGACCGAAGACCTTTTGATCTGCGTTACATGTCACCCCGGCGGAGGCCGGGGTCCAGTCATCTAACGAATTCAAAATGACCAACATGCTGGCAGCAACTGATCCGAACCGAGGATTTTAGGAATCAGACTGGTCGAAAGTGACAGCCAACCGCTAATTGCCTGGATCCTGGCCTACGCCAGGATGACACGTACGATGAGTTGTCCGGCAATTGAGGTCTGCCATCCAGTGGAGTCCGCGTTACCCAAAAAGAAGTGACTAAGCCACTTCCCTGCCCGAAAACCGGTAGCACACCGGTGCCCCACCCAGAGGGGAGCGCATGCGGCCCGGCGGGTGGGCCGTAGGTTGGGCCGTTTGCGTTACAAGTCACCCCGGCGGAGGCCGGGGTCCATTCTTAGTGTTGGAATCGAAAGACTGGATTCCCGCTTCCGCGGGAATGACACACATACTGTGACTCTTGGACCATCGATGCCGTCCATCCGACTGAAGACCTTTGTCACCCAAAAAGAAGTGGCTATGCCACTTCCCTGCCCGAAAACCGGTAGGTGCCAAAGGCACCTTTTTGTTACATTGCGGGCATGCCGCGATTAGCCGAACAAATCATGATCCGCGCCATGCGGGCCAACGATGCGCAATACGACGGCAAGTTCTGGGTCGGGGTGCACTCGACCGGTATCTACTGCCTGCCGTCATGCCCGGCCAAAACGCCGCTTCTAAAAAACGTCGTCTTCTACACCTCGCGCGAGGAGGCTATCGCCGCCGGGCTGCGCGGTTGCAAGCGCTGCAGATCCGAGCGCTACCCCGACGTCCTGCCGGATTGGACAAACAAGTTAGTTTCATTTATGCAATCCCAGGTGTCTGCCCGGTTGAAAGAATCCGACCTCGCTCAGGCCGCAGGAGTAGATATCACCACCATCCGCCGTCACTTCCGACGGTATCTCGGAATCACCCCGCTCTCTTTTCACCGGAGGCTGCGCCTTCAATACGCCCGAGAACTGGTCGAACAGGGCGCCGATTACCTGACTGCAGCTTTTGAATGCGGCTATGAGTCATCGAGCGGTTTTCGCGAGGCGTTCGAGCGCGAATTCGGCACCACGCCGGGGAGGATCAATGGGGCACAGTAGGCTCGTATACAAAGATCTGCCCAGCCCGCTGGGACCGATGATCGGGGGCGCCTCGGAAAACGGCCTATGTCTTTTGGAATGGCACGACCGGGGCGGGGTTGACCGTATCCGCGAGCGGGTAATCAAGCGCTACAAATGCGATCTCGCATCGGGCACCAACAGGCATCTGGATCAACTCGAATCCGACCTGGTTGCCTATTTTGCCGGCGAACTGACCGAATTCTCCGCTCCTATCGACGTTACCGGCACCGCTTTTGAGCAGGAGGTCTGGCGCGAACTACTCAAGATCCCTTTCGGCGCCACCCGATCGTATGGCGAGATGGCCGCGATTATGGGCAAACCGGGCGCCGCGCGCGCGGTCGGACGCGCCAACGGCGCCAACTACCTGGCTATCGTCATCCCCTGTCATCGGGTTATCGATGCCTCCGGCGGCCTGCACGGCTACGGCGGCGGTCTGCATCGCAAGAAGCACCTATTGGAACTCGAAGCTCGTGTCGCCGGTCAGCAGCGCCTGCCGGGCATGTAGCCGGCCGGAAAACTGGATTCCTGCTTTCGGGCTTGTTGATAAACCCCTGACCGGTCCTCATCCCGGCGGAGACAAGCCCTTCCGCTGGAATAACGGTCGCGCGGCACCTCTTATTGACTTCTCTAGACCGCCCCGGTATATTCCGCCCGCACGATTGCGAAAGTGGCGGAACTGGTAGACGCGCTGGATTTAGGATCCAGTTCCGATAAGGAGTGGGGGTTCGAGTCCCCCCTTTCGCAGCTGACATAGTCAGTCTTGTGGGCAATGAGAGCGGCTGCGATTTTGAAGGAGCATGTGCGCCCCCAGGCTTAAGCTCCCCCTTTCGCGTCGGCATGTTGCTCTTATGGGCGATGGAAGACATAGTAGGTCGGGTTCCGGAGTGAGCGAAGTGAGCGCAGAAACCCGACGGGCGCAATATACAGGTTGTAGTTGTAGGTCGGGCGCTTCAGTGATCCAAGCGAACCGAGAAACCCGACAAATGTACTCGAATCCAGGAGCGAATTGGTTTGAAGGTTGAAGTAACATCGGGTGAAGGCTTGGTCCGGGTGGTCCAGGTGGAAATCCCAAGCGAAAAGGTCCAGGGCAAATTGGGTGACAAGTTTGCCGAGATCCGCAAGAAGGCAGATATCAAAGGCTTTCGCAAAGGCAAAGTCCCTATGGACACGGTCAAGCAGATGTTCGGCGACGAGGTCAAGGCCGACGTGGTCGAAGACCTGATCCGGACCACGTACGGTGATGCCATCGAAGCCGAGAAGCTCCGGGTTTGCGCCCATCCGACTCTGACCAAGGCGGATTTTACTGACGATGGCGGCTTTGCCTATACCGCCGAGGTCGAGGTCTTTCCCGAAATCGAGTCTATCGACTATGACGGCCTGACGGTGACGATCCCTGAGGTAGTGCTGAAAGACAGTGATGTTGATGAGTTTCTGCTGACCATGCGCCAGCGCCTGGCTGATCGTCGCCCGGTCGAACGTCCGGCCGAAGCAACCGATATGGTCGAAGCCGATCTCAAACCGCTGGAAGATCCCAAAGGCTCCCTCGAAAACAAGCAGCTTGAGGGCCAGCACATCGATCTTTCCAACCAGAACACCATGGCCGCCTTCCGCCTGCAAATCCCGGGCATGAAAGCAGGCGACAGCAAAGAAATCGAAATCAGCTACCCCGACGATTATCCCGACAAAGATTATGCCGGCGCCACTGTCAGGTATGAGGTCAAGATCAAAGAAGTGATTGAACAGATTCTGCCGGAGGTAAACGACGCTTTCGCCAAGCAGACCGGCCAGGCCGAGACCGCATTGGAACTACGCCTGAAGATTCGCGCCGAGCTCGAAGAGCGCATCAAAAGCCAACAGGAGAGAGTCAAACGCGGGCAGATCATCGGCCAGCTCTGCGACAAGAACGCAATTCCGGTGCCCCAGGCACTGCTCCAGCGCTACCTGAAGGGCGTGACTGAGGATTTCAAGAAGAAGTATGACGATGTCAACGAGAAGGAGATTCAGGAGAATTACAACGACGTCGGAATAAAGACAATTCGGTGGAACCTGTTGTATAACAAGCTCTCCGAGCAAGAAAAGATTGAAGTTTTACCCTCAGATACCGAAACACGGATTAAGCGCTTCGCCGATAACTACAACATGACCGTAGACGAGGCCAAGAAGGCCCTGGCTCAATCGGTCAGTGTCGACGAAATACGTGATTCGATTCTGGAAGAGAAAGTGCTGGATTTCCTCAGTGAGAAGGCCAAGGTTGATTTCACTAAGGATGATCAGGCCAAATAGGGACATATACGAGGGCTACTTCGAGGTGAATTATGAACAGCAAGCTGGACAACTACCTGGTACCGATGGTGGTCGAGCAGAGCGGCCGCGGCGAGCGCGCCTACGACATTTTCAGTCGACTGCTCAAAGATCGGATTATTTTTATTGGATCGCCCATTGACGATCAGGTGGCCAATCTTGTCATCGCACAACTTCTCTTTTTGCAGGCTGAGGATCCCGAGAAAGACGTATTTCTGTATATCAACAGCCCGGGCGGCTCGGTGACCGCCGGCATGGCTATCTATGACACTATGCAGTTTATTTCCCCCGACGTTGCCACGACCTGCATGGGAATCGCGGCTTCCATGGGAGCCTTCCTGTTGGCCGCCGGCACCAACGGCAAGCGGGCGGCGCTGCCCAACAGCCGCGTGATGATTCATCAACCGATGGCGGGTACTCAAGGGCAAGTGTCGGACATTGTCATCATGACCGAGGAATTCACTCGGACCAAGAAGCGTCTGAATGAATTGCTCGTGGTCCACACCGGCCAAGCTCTGGAGCGAATCGAAAAGGACACCGATCGCAACAATTTCATGTCGCCCCTAGAAGCCAAGAACTACGGGATAATCGACAAGGTCTACGAATTCAACAAGGGTGAGAAATAGTCTTTATCGGAGATGCCGTTCAGGTTCGAGCGGACCGACATAGGAAGAGAGTCAGTCATGACCAAGGGCTCCGGAAATAATCAGACCATACGTCATTGTTCTTTCTGTGGCAAACCGGCCGGTCAAGTGCGCCGCTTGTTTTCCGGACATGAGGCATACATCTGCGACGGCTGCGTGGAGCTATGCTCCGACCTGGTCCGGAATGCTCCCGAGGAACTCACCCCCGAGGAAATCTCAGCGCCGCCGGTACCGGCCGATATCAAGAATTTCCTGGATCAATATGTCATCGGCTAGGAGTTGGCCAAGCGCACCGTCTCGGTCGCCGTTTACAACCACTACAAGCGCATCAACGCTCTGGTACAGACCCGACTGAAGGAAAAGTCTGCCGACGACGAGGTCGAACTGGAGAAGTCCAATATTCTCCTGTTGGGTCCGACCGGCACCGGCAAAACCCTGATTGCCCGCACCCTGGCCAAGTACCTCAAGGTGCCGTTTACTATCGCCGATGCCACCGTCCTCACCGAGGCCGGATACGTTGGTGAAGATGTCGAAAATATCCTGGTTCGTTTGTTTCAGGCAGCCGACTTCAATCCGCAGAAAGCTGAGCGCGGCATAATCTATATCGACGAGCTCGACAAGATCGCGCGCAAGGACGGCAACCCGTCGATCACACGCGATGTCTCCGGTGAAGGTGTCCAGCAGGGGTTATTGAAAATCCTCGAAGGGACCGTGGCCAACATTCCTCCCAAAGGTGGTCGCAAGCATCCGGAGCAGTCGTTTGTTCAGATCAATACCAGCAACATTCTGTTCATCTGCGGCGGAGCCTTCGACGGCCTGGAAAAAACCATTAGCCGTCGGCTGGGCAAAATGACGGTCGGCTTTGAGGCCGAAACCAAGTATGTCAACGATTCGTCGGATGAGATATTGGATCACGTCCTGCCGGTGGATCTCATCGAATACGGCCTCATTCCGGAGTTGGTCGGTCGCCTGCCGGTAGCCGCCACCCTGCGTCCCCTTGATGAAGCGGCGCTGATGAGTATCCTGACCGAGCCCAGGAACGCTCTCACCAAGCAGTATGTCAAACTGATGGCGATGGAGGGTATTGAGCTACGCTTTGAGCCCCAAGCCCTGAAGGCGGCGGTACATTTGGCGCAAGAACGTAAGACCGGCGCCCGCGCCCTTCGCTCAATTTTCGAGAAAGCGCTGCTTGATGTCATGTACGAGGTTCCGTCGCTGCCCGAAATCGCTGAAGTGGTGATCACCGGCGAGGTGATAACAGACGGCGCCAAACCGAAGTTGATCACTGCCGCTGAGAAAAAAAAGGCGGGGTAAAAGACAGTCTGTCGGATTGAGAACAGTAGAACCGGGATCATTGATCCCGGTTTTTTCTTTGTGTAGTGCGGATCTCCACGAAGCGAAAGCATCGGGGGAAATTGATCTGCGATGTCGGCCTCGTTGAAATGGCATGGCGTGGCCGAATACGGAACCGCCCTACACGGCTGTCACACTGAGCGGAGTCGAAGGGTGACCAGCTTAATGTCACCCCGGCGAAGGCCGGGGTCCAGTAAATGTAGGTCGACACCCCGAAGGGGTTTCGACATTTTGCGGCTCGCTACTTCAACCACCTCTGCAGCCACTTCAACTGCTCATCATACGCATACCGCAGATTGCCCAGCTTGCCGATCGAATGCCCCTCATCGGGGAAATACAACAGCCGCGATGGTATTCCCTGCCGCTGCAGAGCCGTAAACATCTGCAGGCCTTCGCTGAGATCGACACGGTAGTCTTTCTGACCGTGGATGATCATCGTTGGCGTTTTGAAGTTGGCAGCATAAGTGCCGGGCGATGCGCGCTGGTATTCTTCGGGGTTGCTCCAGGGCGTGCCCTTGAATTCCCATTCGGGGAACCAGAGTTCTTCGGTGGTACCGTAGTGACTGCGCATATCGTAGGAACCGTCGATAGTGACCAGGCACTTGAATCGATCGGTGTGGCCGCAGATCCAGTTGGTCATAAAACCGCCGTACGAGCGGCCGAGGGCGGCCTTGCGACTGGAGTCGATGAAATCATACGTGTCCAACAAGTAGTCAACGCCCAGCATCAGGTCGTCATAGTCGCCCCTTCCCCAGTTGCCGGAGACATACTCCTTGAAAGCCAAGCCATAGCCGACACTGCCGTGCGGATCGATCTGCGCCACGACGTAACCCTGCGCTGCCATGAGTTGCGTGTTCCAGCCGTAGTAGTTGAAATCCCCCAGCCAGCACCATTGCGGCCCGCCGTGGATAAGTAATGCGAGCGGGTACACCGAGTCGACCTCAAACGCCGGAGGCAGTGTCAGCCAGCCGTGCACGGAATCGCCGTTGAACCCGGCAAACCAAAACTCCTGAGCTTCCGATAGATCCAATTCGGCGGTGTACTGATCAGTGACATGGGTGAGTTGCGACAGCTTCTTATCGGCAATGTCGTAGCGATATAACTCGTACGGTTCGTGCGCGAGCGAACGGGACAATATCAGGAACGATCCATCGGGCGAAATGGCCAGGTCACCGTACACCGCGTCATCGAGGACAGTGCTCACATCAGTTGTTTCGATATCGACGCGATAGACTTTGTTGTAGCCGTGATCGATGGCGGTAAACCATATCGCCCTCGACGACGGATCCCAGACGTAGCCTCCCACCGAGCGGTCGAAGTTGGGAGTTAGGTTGCGACGCAGTGGGGCTCCAGGCCAAGTAACGACCAAATCGCTCTGGTCGGACTCGTATCCGCGACGGGCTTGCAGAAGGAACGCGATCATGGTATCGGCAGGGCAATATGAAGGCGCAATCTCATTTCCGGGATTGTATAAGCCTTGCTCCACGCTCACCTTGTCGAGTTCCAGCAACGGCCCGCAATGAAGAGCGTAATAACTCCAGTACCCGGGGAAACCAAACGAGTCAAACGGGTTGATCTTGCGATTGACGTGGATTCTGTTGTTTGGCCAAATGGCAAGGACGGAATCGGTCGAAGTGGCATAGGCCATGTTGGCGTCGTCGGAGCTGATGGCGATGTTTCCTGCTGCCAAAAGCTCAGAAGGTATGCTCTTCGCACTTGCAGCTAGCGGTGCGCTTCCACCCCGTTCATAGTCGAACAGCTGAATTTCGCTCCGCTCGCCCCTGTCCCACCGATTGTAGTGCCTGTACATCAGATGGTCGTAGTCGTACGGACTCTCACGCTGCTCCTTCGGCTCTATACTCGTCACCAACGCAATCCTCTTCCCTGCCGGACCAACATAGAACTCATCCACCCCACTCGCCAGCGAGGTAATCACACTCGTGCTGTCACCATCGATCCAATAGGCCCAGACCTGGCTGATGTCCTCATGCGCTGCCAAGAAATACAGCTTGCTCCCGTCAGGCGCCCATCGCGGGGAGCCGAGGTTTTCCGACAACGAATCCAGCCGACGCTGATTCGAGCCGTCGGCACCCATCAGCCACAGATTGCGGACGTACTTCTCGCTCTCCCAATCGGTCGTGCGCAGGACAAAAGCGATGGTCCGGCCGTCGGGCGAAATCTGGGGATCGGAGGGTATCGGGATGGAATACAGATCGTCAAACGTGATCGGCCGTGCGGAAACCACCGTGCCGACGCTCAACAATAGTATCACAACCAAGACGATCTGGCGCATTGCAGAACCCCATTAAGTGTGGGTTGTTGTGTCAATATTATAGGTTAGCTCTGAGACGTACCGAAGTCAATAGGTGTGCATCACAATGTGCTCCTCACCCTGAGCCGAGTCGATGGAGACGCGCGATTGATGTCATGCTTCGACGCCGCTCAGCATGACGGCGAATAATCACATTTGAGTGGTGTCACGCGACTCGCCGGGTGCCCCGCCCCTTGGGGCGGGATAAGATTCGAATCTAAACCCACGGCGTAGTTCCATGTCGGTCAGGACCCCTGTGTTCCTGATATCTTCCAGCTGCATCGGCCGTTTTCAAAAATCCGTCAGGCGCAAGACCTGACGGCACAAGAGAAAGGGACATTTTACCTGATCACCCGTCGTGACTGTCGTGTCCGGGTGCCCCGCCCCTTGGGGCGGGATAAGATTCGAATCTAAACCCACGGCAAGCCGTGGGGCACCCCACCCTTTTGGGTTGCCTACTCGGCGTCACGCAAGACCTGACGGTACGAGAGATGGAGATATTTTACCGGATCGCCCATCGTGTCTGTCAGGCCACGTTCGGCTTCCAGACCTTCCAGACCTTGCCGACCAGATCCGGACCCGGCTTGAGGGTCTCGCCACCCGGCTGCCACTCGGCCGGCGTAGCCTGGCTACCCTTGCTCTGGCGGACGAGCTGGAAGGCTTGCACCTGGCGAACGGTCTCTATGAAATTGCGTCCCACCGGTGGGGTCATGATCTCCATCGCCTGAATGACACCATCGGGATCGATAATGAACCGTCCCCGGATATTGACACCGGCATTGTCGTCATAGACACCGTACACACGGCCGAGATTGCCACCACCGTCGGACAGCATGGGGAACGGAATCCCTCCCTCGACCATTTTGGACAGTTCTTCTTCCTCCCAGATCTTGTGTACAAAAACACTGTCAACGCTGCACGAAAAGACCTTCACATCGAGACTCTCTAAAGTCTTATACGAAGCGGCGACCGTCGCTATTTCGGTCGGTCAGACGAAGGTGAAGTCGCCGGGATAGAAGCACAAAAGGACCCAATGGCCCAGGTAGTCGGACAATTTTTCCTTGGTGAACTTCCCCTTGTAGTATGCGGGCGCCTCGAAGTCGGGCGCGTTCATTCCGGCGCGCAGTGACATAGCTTTCTCCTTAACGTTTTCCGGCTGCTTATCTTCTGACGGGGCCTCCTTCTGCCCCAGCGATCGTCCCGTAGGACGAGCACAACCAACGTCATCAGGCATGTTGCCTCCTGGGTTAGAGCGTAATGGTTCACCTACCGTGGACAACATAGTCTGTTTATGTGGGGGTGTCAAGAGGACCGGCGTCATCATTTGCACCCGTGACACGGTATGCCATGGAATCGCTTGCGCCTCGGGCCGTTTATCAGCACATTGGACAGCTATGAACGACGACAAGAACATACAAGTCACTATCGAAGATCTGGCCTTCGACGGCAAGGCCGTGGCCCACCTGGACGGCAAGGTGATATTCCTCAATGGCGGACTGCCGGGCGAGGAGGTCGAAGCGCAAGTCATTAAACGCAAGCCGCGCTATGACCAGGCAATCGTGAAGCGCATTATCAGCCGCGCCCCGGAGCGAATTGAGGCGGTCTGTGAGCATTTTGAAATCTGCGGCGGCTGCACCTGGCAGGATCTGGCCTACCAACAACAGCTCTTTTTCAAGCAGAAACAGGTGGGGGATTGCCTGGAGCGACTGGGGCATTTGGACCGGACCGAGGTGCTCCGATCATCGGTTCCGCAGAGCAATTCTTCTACCGCAACAAGATGGAATTTTCGTTTGGCCAACATGATGAGGGCGACTTCACTCTGGGGCTTCATCACCAGGGCCGGTACGACGCCGTCTTCGATCTGCACCAATGTCATCTTCAGTCTGAGGTTTCGAATCGGCTCATTGACTGGTTTCGACAGTGGGTGCGTGACCAAAACGTGCCGGTGTATCACATGCGCCGCCACGAGGGGATGATGCGCTTCTATATGATCCGTCAGACGACCTTCACCGATCAATTGATGATCAATATCGTGACCAACTATGGGGAGATTTCTGGGGCGCAGGCGATGGTTGAAGCCATGACTGCAGCGTTTCCGGAGATTACTACTATCGTGCACAACCAAAACGGCCAGAAATCGAATATCGCTGTCGGCGAAATCGAGACGATCTTGTATGGCCCCGGCTACATGGAAGAAGAGCTGATGGGCAGCCGTTTTCGTATCAGGTCAAATTCGTTTTTCCAGACCAACAGTCGTCAGGCTGAAGTGCTCTATCGCCTTGGGTTCGAGATGCTAAAAGCTTCGCCGACGGATCGCGTGCTTGATCTGTATTGCGGCACCGGCACCATCGGGCTGCTTCTGGCGCCCGAGGTAGCCGAGGTAGTCGGCGTCGAGTTGGTCGCCGATGCCGTCGCCGATGCCCGTTTTAATGCCGGCCGGAACGGCATCGACAACATCTCGTTTTTTGAGGGCAACGTCAAAGACCTCCTGCAGAGCGGCACCCCGGGCGACGGCTTTGACGCTGTCATTGTTGACCCGCCGCGAGCCGGAATCAACCCCAAAGCATTAAATTACTTGATCGCCATGAACGCCCCCAAGTTGCTCTACATATCCTGCAATCCCGCTACTTTCGCCCGCGATGCCGCCAGACTCTGTGAGAACGGCTACGCCCTTCCAGAGGTTCAACCGGTAGACATGTTTCCGCACACCATGCATATTGAGTTGGTCGGGTTGTTCACCCGCAGCTAACTCTTGTTGCGCCCGGCCAGGTCATAGGATAGATTGGCGGGCAAATTGGCAAAGGAGGCCAGCAATTGCATAGATCCCGTGTCGCCACAATACTACTCGTCGCCGCCCTGTTGATTTTCGCTCAATCCACCTGGGCCAAGAAGCAGACCTTTGACGAGCTTTGTCTGGAGATAATTGAGAGCCTGCAGACGTTCTATCCGGTCCGGGCAACGGAGATGGGTATCCATTCGCATGATTTCCTGCTGGCCGACTATACCGGCAAGTCGGTTAAGGGCATGATTAAGAGCCTAAATGATTTTGAGAAAGAGCTCTACAGGTACCGGGAAGCCAACCTCACCCCCCACCAGCGACTCAACTATGATCTGATCAAATCCAACGTCGACATGGCTCTTCTGGACCTGAGAAGAATCGAGTGGCACAAGAAGTCGCCGATGTTGTACGTCAACGAGGCGGTCGACGGGATCTATTTCCTGATGCTTTCACAACACGCCCCTCTGAGCGAGAAGCGTGTCGCCATTCTCTCACGGATGAAGGCGGTCCCCGGCCTTTTTGCTACCGCCGCCTCAAACATCAAGGCGCCGCCGGCCATCTGGATCGAAGCGGCTCAGGAAACCCTGGAATCAGGCAGCCGATTTTACCAGGAGGTGGCGGCCGAGTTGATGCGAGAATTTCCGGGGCAGGCCGACGAAATTTCGAGGATTTCTACCCAGGCGCGGGAAGCGATGAACGATTTCTCGGTCTGGCTCTCCGACGTGCCGAAGGGAGACGAGACCGGGTTTGCCATCGGCAAGATTAATTTCGACTACATGCTGTCAAACCAGTTTTATTTGACCTTCGACAGCGACTCGATGCTGGCTATCGGAGAAGCGCTGCTGGCCGAGGCCCAACAGGCCTACAGTGATTACGAACAGTATGTCGACGAGCAACACCAAAATGGGGCGAATTCGGTCTACGTTCCCAAGTGCGTTACGGTCGACGATATCCTCGATTATTACAGCTGGGAGACCGAGCAGGTGCGGCTGTTTTCTGAGGAGTCGGACTTTGTCAGTATCCCCGAGGATATCGCTGATGTTTCGGTGATCGAAACGCCGCCGTTCTTGCGCTCCATGATCAGCGGTATCGCCTATCAACCGGCGGGGCCGTTTGACAGCCTGCAACGGGGGTATTTTTATGTCCGGCCCCTCCCCCGCGACATGGAACGCGATCAGCTGGAAGCCCGCTTCCGCTATGTCAGCCGTCGCGGCTTCAAGGGCTCGGTAGTGCATGAAGCCTTCCCCGGCCACCACCTGCAAATGCAATTGGCCGGACGGAATTCCGATCCGATTCGCAAGTGGCAGATGAACCTGATGATGATCGAGGGCTGGGCTTTGTACTGCGAACAGGCGATCTACGAGCAGGGCCTGTTTGGCCAGGAGGATCCTTCGCAATGGCTGGGAGTCCTGGGCGGAATTCGCTTCCGCGCCGCTCGCATAGTCGCGGACGTGAAGCTGCACACCGGACAGTTCACCTATCAGGAGTGCGTGGACTGGATGATTGAGACGCTCGGTATCGAATCGGAATCCAGCCAGGCCTATATTCGTAAGGAAGTTCGTCGCTACACGCTCTCACCGACCACCCAGATGTCCTATCTCATGGGCAAGCTGGAGATTTTGAAACTCCGCCAGGCCGCTGAGGCCCGCGACGGCGAAGAATTTTCGCTGCGCGATTTCCATGATGCCCTTTTGGCCGAGGGTTCGGTCCCCCCGGCGCTCATGTGGGAGGTCTTGGGGTTGGGTCGGTAATACAACAAAATCGTCGAGCACAGGCCGCGTTCGCCGAACGCGGCCGTTTTTTTTGTGACCTTGTCGAGCAGTAGAGTTGCGAGTACCCGAATGCAGCCAAAGCACGTATATTGTATTAGTCATGTCACTCGAGGCACGAGGCGAGTGGCGGAGGACGGCATCGGAGTCGATAATCATGTATGTGGCGATCGCAATAACCATAATAGTCGCAGCAGCGATTTTGGTCGGTCTTTTGCGCCTGCGGATCAGGTTTGAGGTCGACCGGCAGACCCGGCTGATCTTTGTCGGCCTGGGCCGGAGCGGCCTGCGTCTGGATTTTGATAAACGCACGCATAGCCTGCAACTTATGGGCATCACGGTGAAATCATCGCCTATGGAGGAGACCGAAGACCCGGTCGCAGCACTGGCCGCCGGGGAGACCAAGCCGAGTGTATCTGAGTCTAAGACCAAGCCGAGCCCTGCTAAAGCCAAATCAGCACGAAAGAAGAAGACACCTCGTGTCCGGCAAGTAGGCGAAATTCTACGCTTGGTGCCGGACTGCTCAAAAGCCCTGTGGGGATATTCCATTGGGATCCTTAAATCGCTGGTGGTGGAACAGCTTGAGGCGGACATCGAGGCCGGCTTTGAATCACCCGACCACACCGGGATGGCCTTTGGTTACTACCAGGCGGCCCTGGCGGCCGCTCCGGGAGTAGTGGGCAAAATGCGATTCACTCCGGACTGGACCGGAGCCTCGTTTGACGGCGCCGCTCGCGGGGCGGTGGCCTTGCCGCTCTACCGACTGGGCTGGCAAACGCTGCGATTGCTGTGGCGGCTACCATTAAGACAAATACTCAAAGTGGCGATAGGAACAAGAAAGGGAGGCCAGGATGGCTAACAACGTAGTTGAGATTCTCAAAGGTGTCGTTGGCGAACTCAAAGAGATGGCCAAGTCCGAGACTATCATCGGCGATCCGGTCACTATCGGCGACACCACGGTAGTCCCGATCGTAAAGATCTCCTTCGGCTTTGGCGCCGGCGGCGGTCAGCGTGACAGCGGCAAGGCCGATCAGTATGGCGGTGGTGGTGGCGGCGGCGCTCGCATCGAACCGGCCGCGTTTATCATCATCGACAAGGATGGCGTCTCGCTGATTCCGGCCGGCAAAGGCAAGCTGGATCAGATTATCGATGCCATTCCCAACGTGGCCAAGAAATTCTCCAAGCTGGCTGAGAAATTCAAGTCGAGCGACAAGAAGACTGCCGCCGAATCAGATGGCGGCGACGGAGCGGCCGCAGACGAATCGCCAGAATAAGTGAACACTACTTCGCTCAAATGAAAACCGGCCTCAAAGGGCCGGTTTTTGCGTAGGTTTCACAATGCCTGATCAGAAATAGACCGACAGCCCCAGACGAACATCATTGTGTTCGAAGCTGAAGCCGGTCATGGTCGTCTTCGATTCGATTTCTCGATTATTCTCCACATCCGGGTGTCTGTGGTCGTAGTATTCTTTTTGGACAGAGGACCTATACAGTATGGCCGCCTCGTATTCGCCGACAAGGCTGATTCGCGGCTTCACAAACCACTCAAATCCAACCGCGCCGGAGCCGCCGAGACTCCATCTGGAAGATGTGTCTTTCCGGTAGTTACCATTCTCAGGATAGCCGGGATCCTGTCGCCGGTTCTCGGCAAGACCGTAGCCGCCCCGCATTCCAAGCCCATAGAAGAACGATACTGTCTCCGAGGGTGATGCATACCACAATCTCTGTGCGGCAAGATCAAAGGAGTAATGCTCGGTACTATATAAGGGAGACGTAAATGACTCATCATTGTTTCGCCGTTCCATGTCTCTGTCGGAGAAATCGAAATCAGCCGAAACGCCAACGCGCCAGGCGCGTGCATCCGAGGTATGTTTCTTGAACGACAAAATCGTTCCCTTGTATGCCCCGAGCGTAAAATTCGGATTCACCTGAAACTGCAGCGCCCAGGCACCCGCTTTGAGGGAGTTTTGTTTGGTTGTGGTGTCGGCATATGCCGCTTGTGACGGCGCCAGGAAGGCCGTCAGTACGAACGCCAGTGTGACTACTGTCACAATCCTCCGAACTGTTTTCATGTTTCTCTCCTGAATTGCACACCTATGTTCTTATCCATTGTCGTCCTGTTGGACCGCCCCCGGTCAAAACCATGCAATAGCACATGAGCAACTCCATTACTGGACGCATTATACCATGATATACAGCAAACTGAATGCCATCGCATCCGCTGCGTGACAGGACAACGATTTAGCCGCAGCGGACCGACTGCAATGCGAGACCACCGCACGAAAAAAGGTCATGTTTGCTGGGAGGGTGCACAAAGAGTGTGCGCCTGGCTAGTTCGGATCTGAATTCGGGATTTACAAACTACAAAAGTCCGGCGCGAGCCAGGGCGCGGGCGAACTTGGTTTCGGTTTGGATTACGAACTCGATGTCCAAAGATTCCAGTAGTTTCCTAAGACCGCGGCTCACCGCTTCGATAGGTTCTTCGCTGTCGAGTTCGACTTCGATTTCGTAATCGCATGATCCGTCGGCAAATTCGGTTTTATCGATTTCGAGTCGGTAATCGCTTTCGCCGATGCGAAACGACTTCAGTTGCCGAGTGTTATTGAAGGCCGTCAACACAACCAGGTCGGCATCTCCGACCACCTCCCGAATGAGATTGACCGGGGCCAGATCAAGGGCCATTATGGGCGTATCGAGTTGCACGCAGCTCTCCGCCTGACTCCGCGGGATTTCGCATTCGATCTCCCTGCGGACCATGGCGGCGCCGCGTTCAGCATGAAGCCCTTTCACTGTCAGCAAACCACGGTCGTTCTCAACTCTCACCCTGAGCGCCCAGCCGGCCTTCATAAGCTGTTGCCGACCGGTATCAAAAAACGTATTGCGCTGGCTAACCTCACCGTCCAGACGCCCCAAAAACCCGACCAGCTTGAGATAGTTGGTAAACGAGCCCAGGTCGATCTTGATTTCTATTTCCCGCTCAGTCGGCTGCAATTGATCCATGGCAATAGTAATGTACAAAGCATCGCCGCCCCAATCCACAATAATATTCGTGCGACGCTACTGAAAACAGGATTCGAAAGCAACGGGCGTCTCAAATCGAAGACCCATCGACTCCGCTCAGAGCAGCACGCGACGTGTGGCAAATCTGCTCTTTATCACCACAAAAAAACGCGGGCACCGAAGCACCCGCGTTAGTGAATGTGGATCCTCGTCGTCAGGCGACATACTTCTCGGTGATATCATCGTTGGTATCGGCGTTATAGATCCGGTATTCCTGCAGCGGGACAGTCGTATCGCGCAGAACGTTGATCTTGAAACGATGGGCCTTCATCAGGCAACTGACCCGGTTGGTGCCGTTGTCTACCATCATCTCCGCCAAATGCGGGTTTATCACCAAATGGAAATTGGCGAACTTGCGGTCGGCCTTGGCTCGCATGAACCAGCGCTCGATCTTAGTGGCCAGGTTATCGCGCGAAATGATCCGCCCGATACCGTCACAATAGGGACAAGCCTCGGAGAGGCTGTGCATATGCGACGGGCGTATACGTTCACGAGTCATCTCCAGAAGGCCGAATTCGGTAATCGGGTTGATAGCTCGCTTGGCCCGGTCGCGCTCAAAACAGCGGCTGAATTCCTCGTACAGTTTGCGACGATTTTCGCGGTTGTACATGTCGATGAAATCAATCACCAACAAACCGCCGATATCACGAAGGCGAATCTGGCGGGCGGCTTCCCGCGCCGCAACGATATTGGTCTCGAAGATAGTCCGTTCCTGGTCCTTTTTACCCACGAAACGACCGGTATTGACATCGATCGTCACCATCGCCTCGGTCTGATCAATGATCAGGTAGGCACCCTTCTTAATCCACACCTTGCGATCCAGGATCTTGTCGATTTCCGCTTCCAGATCATACAGATCAAAGAGCGGTCGATTGCCCTTGTACAATTCGATGCGGTTTTTCAATTGCGGGGCCACCTGGCGGGCGTAACTGACGATCTTTTTGTAGTCGGTTCGGTCATCGACAATCAGCTTGTCAACGTCGTTAGTGAAGACATCGCGGATCCGGGAGACGGTCATCTCCGCTTCTTTGTGAATCAGAGCCGGGGCCTTAAGACTTTCGGCCTTTTTCTTGAGCTTGTTCCACAGTTTCATCAGCCGTTTGATGTCGGCGTTGAAATCACGCTCCTCCTTGCCCTCGCCCTCAGTCCGCACGATTAGTCCGAATCCTTCCGGACGTAACGGAGCGATAATCTTCTTGAGACGTTTTTTCTCGCCCCAATTGGATATCCTTTTGGAAACACGCACATGGTCATCGTCGGGTACCAGGACCAAAAAACGTCCCGGGATCGAAATCTCGGTCGCGACGCGGGGACCTTTGGTACTGATAGGTTCCTTGATAACCTGAATCAGCACCTCCTGGCCTCGTTTCAGGACGGTCTCGATGCCGGCCCGACGCCGTTTGCGAATGATCTCGGCCGGGGCCTCTTCATCGACATCCTCGGAGTCGCCGTGACGGGTGTATACCTTGCCGACGTCGGAGGAATGCAGGTAGGCTGCCTTTTCCATACCGATGTCAACAAAGGCCGCCTGCATACCGGGCAGGACGGTCTTGATAACGCCCTTGTAGATGTCACCGGCAATTCGTTCGGTATCGGCGCGATCGACCTGGAGTTCCACCAAGTGGTCATCTTCCAGAATGGCCATACGCGTTTCATAATCTGTTGTATTGACTAGAATCTCGGTTTTCATTTATTGTTTTTCACCTCCTTTCGTAATTCCCCGAGTAACTCCCCGTTTTCCGGTCGGAAGCCGTTAACAAACGAAGCCCCGTCCATAGGATTTTTGCCTTGGGGCACCACCTGCGTCAGCTCGACCGTCGACCCGGCACATCGGACCAACAGTCGTTTCGACTCAATCTGCATTGAGCCGGGCGGCTCGATCCGAAGCGGCGCAGCCGTCACGACCGAGCAGGACAGCACCTTGAGCTTGCGGCCACGGAAAAACGTATAGGCGGCCGGTTTGGTTGACAGGCCGCGGACGAAATCCTTGACGCGGAGTGCAGGCAGGCCAAAATCGATCAGGCCGTCTTCCGGTGTCAGCTTCGGAGCCGGCGTAGCGGCCAGATCATCCTGAGGCAGAGGTTTGAAGTCCGGCTGTTCGATTTGCTCCAGCGTGCGCAGGAGAAACTGTCCGGACATTTCCGACATCCGTCCATAAAGGGAGTCGAAGTTCTCGTTATCGTTGATAGCAATCTTCTGTTGTAAAATAATATTTCCGGTGTCGACTTGGCGGTTAAGAAAGAAGCTGGTCAAGCCGGTTTCCTTCTCGCCGTTTATCAGGGCCCAATTAATGGGCGCCGCGCCGCGGTACCTCGGCAGTAGCGAGCCGTGGATATTGATCGATCCGTAGCGCGGCAGAGTGAAGAGCTTTTCGGGCAGGATCCGAAAGGCCACTACTACAAACAAATCAGGCTCCAGAGCCGCCAGTTGGTCATGGAGCCTGGGCGATTTGAGACCCTTGGGGGTCAGGACGGTCAGCCCCAGCTCCTGGGCCGAGCAACATACTTCGGTCGGGCACGGATCACCCCGTCGCCCTCGTCGCTTGGCCGGGCCGGTCACCACCGCTACCACCTTATGCTTGCTTTGATGCAAAGCCAGCAGGGGCTGACAGGCAAAAGCCGGCGTCCCCATATAGACAATTTTCATCTGCAAATTTAGTCGCGTCGCAACGGAGAGGGCGCCAGGTCATGGGAAAAACGGAGATCGCCGGCCGCCTCATGCGGCCTGAGTGTCGCGGGCCAGTTTCCTGAGTCGACCTCTGAGCAAAGTGCGCGAAATCGGCGACATATGATCAACAAAAAGAACCCCTTCAAGATGATCATACTCGTGCAAAAATGCCCGCGCGGCCATGCCGGTCCCGGTAACCTCAAACTCTTCTCCATCCAGACCCGTGGCCCGGACGGTAACCTCCTGGGGGCGGATCAGTTTTTGATAGATGCCGGGGAAGGACAAACAGCCTTCCTCGATCTCGATCTCGCCCTTGGCAGCGATGATTTCCGGGTTGATGAACACACGCACCGTTTCGGTAATGTCAAGCGCCGAAAGATCGACAATAAAAACTCGCTTGAGCACGCCAATTTGCACTGCCGAGAGGCCCAGGCCCTTAGCTTTTTTCAGCGTGTCCGCCAGATCGGACACTAGATCCTTGATCTCCTGGTTGATGATCTCAACCGCCTCTGATTTTTCCCGTAAGACCGGGTCGCCGTAAGTGACTATCCGTCGCTGAGCCACAACTACGCCTTACTTACTTCTCGACCTTTCCGGCGATGGAGGACTTGAGAAATTCCATCTTGACATCGCCACCGACCTTGAGAACCACAAGATTGCGGTCTTCGTCGATAGCGAAAATAGTCCCAAACATTCCACCGGAGGTCACTACTTTATCACCTTTTGCCAATTCACTAAGGAGCTTTTTATGCTCCTTTTGTTTCTTTTGCTGGGGGCGGATCAACAGCAAATACATCAGGACAAATATGAGTCCGAACCAAACGAGCGTAAACACGCCGCCGCCGGAGCCTTCCGTGCCGCCAGACATGAGAATTGGCCACGAATATTGCAAAATCTACTCCTAAGATTTATCGACTCACCTGCTCAATTTCTGAACAAGGAATTAAGCCAAAATCTTATTGAAAAGTCAACCCCTTGTTTGTCAAGAGATTGCTCTAGTCAATAAACAGCCAGCCTGTGACGCAGGTTCCCGCAGGACAGCCGGGCGAGAATCGGCGGATAGCCGTAGCGACTGTCTTGGTTGTCAAGGGTGTTGTGGGCTCCAGGTCTCTCCTTTTGCCAACATAGTGTTGATGATGGTGAGTGGCCGTAGGTCGGCGCCCCGCATGGGTTCCGACATGTTTCTAACAACCGTAGGTCGGCACCCCGAAGGGGTTCCGACATGCTCAGCCCGGATGCCTGGTGTCGAATTCAAAGGGGTGCCGACCTTGACGGCCAACCCGCTCCGGAACCGATTGTAGTTGCGCCCCATGCCGCAAACCGGCAGGTTGTAAAGGTAAGCCCGTCCCGACCAGGAGATCTACATGAAGACCGGACTGTACTGTCTGATACCAGCCATATTGATCCTTACAATCGCGCCGTCCGGCCGGGCTCAGGGATCCGAACCCGCGAAGACCGAGATTCAAGGCCACACCATGTATACCCTGCTGGGGCCCGGCGCCATTCCGGCCATTTTTGAGCCGGAGTTTGTCACGGCCGCACAGGCTGAGAGCACATATTACGAACATGAATTGCTGCTGGTAGTGACCGGTGGCAAGGCCGCCAAGGCCTATTCGACCTGGCATCTGGACCGGCATGAAGTGGTCAACGACTTCATTGATGGCGCAGCTATCGTGGTAACCTGGTACCCGCTCTGCTACACCGGCATCGTGTATGCCGCCATGGTTGATACGGCGCGCCTGACTTTTCAGGCATCCGGTTCGCTCTGGCAGGATGCTTTGGTGATGCAGGATTTGCAGACCGGGTCGCTGTGGTCGCAAGTATCGGGTGAATGTATCAGCGGACCGATGATCGGCACTCGTCTGGAGTTGCATCCGTCAATGCAAACAACCTTCGCCCAGTTCGCCAAGCTCTACCCGGACGGCCTGCTCTTGACGAAGCTCCAGAAGGGCGAGCCCGGCTCAGACTTCAGTGACCGCTTTGCCAGCCGAGAACGGATTGGCGCTTCCGGACGTGTCAACCAATCTGAACAGCTTGACGGCAAGGCTAAGGTTTTTGGTATCAGACAAGGCGGTCAAGCTGTAGCCATTTCGGAAAACTACCTGATTGAGCACGCCTACGCGACTACCACGGTCGTTTCCCCCCCGGTGCTGGTGACTTTTGATCAGGTCAGCCACACGGTAGCCGCGTTCTCTTTGGACCTGTTCACGGCCAACGAATTGACCCGGCTGCAGGTCACCCGTGAAGTGATAATCAACCCCTCGGCCAACCGGAAATGGAACAGCCGCACCGGGGCGGCATTGACCGATGATACCGACGACCTGCAACCGGCGCCGGTGGTTTCGGCTTTTTGGTTTGCCTGGGTGACTTTCTTCCCCCAGACAGAGCTGGTCAAGTAGGCTGACCCATGGACATCTTT
Organism: bacterium; assembly: GCA_043819515.1. Taxonomy (GTDB): domain Bacteria; phylum Zixibacteria; class MSB-5A5; order GN15; family FEB-12; genus DAOSXA01. Next base: position 44,450 of record JBDRES010000040.1, on the reverse strand, counting down.
TCAGTTTCAGTGACGCTTTTTCTGATCATGGATCCCTTCGGGAATATCCCGATATTCCTGTCGGTTCTGGAGGTTGTTCCGCCCCAACGACGACGCAAAGTGTTGGTGAGGGAATTGCTGCTGGCGCTGGTGATCATTGTCCTGTTTGTATTCGGCGGCAAATTTGTAATGAGCTTTCTGGGCTTGCGGCAGGAATCGGTCAGTATGGCCGGCGGGATTATCTTGTTTCTGATCGCCCTGCGTATGGTCTTCCCGGCGCGCAAGATGGAGCCGTCCGACACGGTCGAAAGCGAACCGCTCTTGGTGCCGCTGGCGGTTCCGCTGATTACCGGTCCTTCACTGCTGGCGGTGCTGCTTTTGTTTTCGACCGGGGCTATCGGTCGCTCAATCGAGCTTCTGATGGCGGCATCGATTGCCTGGTCGGCAACATTTGTAGTGCTGGTGTCTTCGACGTTCCTATACGGCGTTCTCACCAAGCGGGGACTGATTGCGATCGAGAGGTTGATGGGCATGATCTTGGTAGCCGTGGCGGTGCAGTTGTTTTTGGATGGGCTGTCACAGTATATCCTGTGATAGAGAGGGCCGAACAATGACAGACAGCAGGTTTCCATCATCGGAGATTAAGATAGTCGATTTTCATCCGTCGTACGCTTCTGATTTCCGCGATATAAACTATGAATGGCTCGAAGAGCTCTTTGAAGTGGAGCCGTACGACCGAGTTGTCCTGAACGACCCGCAAACGCATATCATCGATCAGGGCGGTTTTGTGTTTTTGGCCGAGGTCGACGGCGCCATTGTGGGCACGTGTGCCCTGCTAAGACATACTGAGAAGAAATACGAGCTGGCCAAGATGGGAGTGACCAAAGACTATCGCTCGCGCGGCATCGGCCGTCGTTTGGTCGAGGCAGCCATAGAACGGGCCCGTCGACTACAAGCCACTAAATTGATCCTGGCCACCAGCAATCAACTACCGGCCGCCAATCATTTATATCAGGCTATGGGCTTTCAGTATGCCGACCTGGCCGTTATCGGCCCGTTGCCGTACCAGCGCGAGACGATAGTGATGGCGCTGGATTTATGAAATAGGTGTTGTCAGGCGCCTCGCATGACAGCCTATCGGCTAATGAGCAGTCGGCGCCACCCGCCCACTTTTCCATAGCAGCATTTGACGTATAACTCATGTACTCGCCATGCCACGGGGCCCGGACACCGTAGCAGGCATTCATTTTGTTGACAGGATCGTCTCCGCCCACACTAATTTCCCAATGCAAAAAGTGGTAATCCAAAAAGCACGGCGCGCGGCCGTCTGATACAAGCAATGGAGGTAACACATTATGGGCAAGCTGTTGATATTGGCAGCGCTCCTGCAGATCGGCCTATCCGCCGCTGCGGCCGACGACGGTTCGAAAACTTCGAACGATGCCTATGGCTCGGTCGGCCTGGGAGTAATCATCGGCGAGCCGACCGGGATCAGCTTCAAGGGTTGGCTTGGTTCGAAATCAGCGATCGACGCCGCCGTGGCCTGGTCATTTGAAAAACATGCCCGGCTTCATATCCACGCCGACTACCTGTTGCACACTTTCAACCTGATCCCAGTCGAGAAAGGCCGACTGCCGATGTACTATGGCATCGGCGGACGTTTTACTTTTCGCGAGGACGACCACGATGATCTGATCGGCATCCGCTTTCCAATCGGTCTGGAGTACTTGTTTGACGAATTGCCGCTGGACATCTTCCTGGAACTGGTCCCTGTTTTGGACTTGGCTCCCAAGACCGAGGTCGATTTCAACGGCGCCATCGGGATTAGGTACGTGTTTTAGGTAGCAAAATGCGTCGCAGATGAGAGGCCGGCCCAAACGAGTTTGAGCCGACCACCCGGAAGCTTTCCTCCTCCAGACGTCACTCCGAAGTATCCTGGACTCCAGACTTCACTCAGTAGGCAGCGCTTTCAAACTTGTTTGGGGGTGCTGATGTCCAACTCACACGAGAGGGAACCGACCGCCGGACCGACGAAGATCATTGTTGACATAGTCTGACCGAACCATTTACTAGGCCCTCAACAGTTGCCAAGCACATTCGATATGGAGGACACAACATCATGTTCAATACTAAATTCATCGAGTGGAAAGAGCGATACAGTGTTGGACACGACGATCTCGACGAGGATCATCAGGAAATTATCTCTATTATCAACGACCTTTGGAGCATACTCAAGGCTGAACCGACTCCAGGACAGGTTCTTGAGATTCTCGATCGTTTGCTCGAGTACACCGAAACCCATTTTCAGCGCGAGCAGCAGGTGATGGTAGATCACCAATATCCCGATTTGGTCAGACACAAGGGGCTGCACAGCCGGATGGTTCAGCGCACCAGAGAGTTGCATGCGAAGGCTGTGTCGAATCATAGTGAGATTTCCGAGGAGTCCATGACCTTCCTGAAGGACTGGTGGATAGACCATATTTTGGCACAGGACTCGCGATACAAACCGTATATCCTGGGTACGGCAGTGAAGTAGGTCAGGATCATTGTGATCTAGACAGTCTCACGAAGACAGCCCAATCCCTACCCCTTCTTCCCTGGTTCGGGGATCTCTTCGGTGATGCCGGCCAGCTTGCGGGCAATTTCGACTTTGGCTTCCAGATTGGCCGCGCCGCGGATGACCAGTTTGGCCCCGTCGGGCGACCCGCCGCCATGCATACAACCCGGCACGCCGCCGCCGATGGTAGTCCACTCGACCAGTCGCGCCGCCCGTGCACGCGATTCGGCCGAGGCGACCGCCTTCATATATTTTTTTATCAGGTGGCCATACTTGGCCGACTGGAAATCCTTGTATGACGGCATGCAGCCGGTTTCGGCGATGCCGCCGGCAATGTCCTGCGCCAGCACCGATGTCTCGTACGGCAGGGTGGCAACATGGACTTTGTTTACGTTGGACAGAAGCGGATCGCACAACCACGCGCCGGAAGGATGTTTTCTGCCTATGGCCGCCGCCGCGATGCCGAGACCATAGGTGGTTTCGTTGTTGATATGCATCCTGGTGATTTTGTCGTTAAAGACCTTCGACGACAGGCCGTTGGCCCGCGCTGTCAGAATCGCCGAGCCGATCTTGATATCCCCCTGCCCGGCGACACAACCGCCGATGGCGGAACGATAGGGCATGATAAAATTCTGAATCGCCCTGAGCGTATATTTCGCCTCGCCGCACATAAAGACTCGCTCTCTCGGCACGAAAACGTCCTCGAAAAACAAAAACGCCTGGGTGATGCCGCCGTGGGTGACCGGGTTATCGAAGCCGTCCTCGAGATCGCGGTCGTCGGAGGGGTGGCGGGTTTCGACGATGGTCAGGCCTTCGACGTCGCGCGGAATGACAAACGAGAGGCAGTAGTCGGCGTCGTCCTCACGATAGGCGCTGCCGGGCAGGACAAAAATCTCGTTGGCCGCCGCAACACCGCAGATCATCAGCTTGGCGCCACGGACCACGATGCCGTCATCACGTCTTTCGACCACGTGCAGAAACATGTCTTCGTCGTCCTGCTCGCCGGGTCGTTTGGTGCGGTCACCCTTGGCGTCGGTGAGAGCGCCGGCGATAGTGATGTCGCGCGCCTGAGCATCGGTGAGCCAGGTCAGAAGCCGCTGATGGTAGTCGGTGCCGAGATCGTGGTCCATATCCCAGGTGGTGGCGAACATGGCGTTGAGTGCCGTCCAGCCGGCGCAGCGGCCGCCGGTACAGGTGCCGGTCAGGTGGAACATGAGCCGTTTCATGGCCGAGTTGGCGTACATATCCTCGGCGCTTTGGACGATCGACAAATAACGGCTGATCGGCTGTCCGGTCAGATGCGAAGTGGTCGTCACTTTGTCGCTGAGTTCAGGATCGGCGGCCGCCTTGAAGGTCCAGGCATGCCCTTCGACGGTTCTTTTCGTGGCCGGATGAGTGGTGACATCCTCGATGAGCTCGTCGAATTTGTGGATGTTCGGCCGCATCTGTCTTAGTGATGCCAGGTATTGGTCGTATGTTTTGATCGCCATGCGTTGATCCCGGTTAAATGAATAGTTCGGTGAAATATACATAGTGGCCGCCGCCACTTCAAGCGGACAAGAAAAAGCCGGCTCATCGCCGGCTCCTTCAGAATTTTTAGTCGGCTATGGCCCTTATGGCAGGACCAGCCAGAAATCCTCGGTCAGACCGCGGCGGGCGCTACCGGACAGGAGATTCTTGACGTTATCCAGCACAGCCAACTTCACTTTGACCCGCGCCATTTGCGACATATCCAAATCGTCGCTCTGGCCGGCCAGATCCCGGGCCAGAACGACGGTGTACTTATCACCGGCCGCATCGTATTCGTAAATGGCGTCGACATCCCAGCGGCTTTCCTCCCGCGGGAGTTCATAGCTGGCCAGAAACCAGCCGGGAACTGTCTGACCAACGGTCCAATTAAGCCGGCCCGGCAAAGCTTGCGACGAGGAAACAGTGCTATCATAGCTCATTACCTGGCCGGTGAACTCGTGTTCGCGAACATGCACCCTGGATGGTCGAGATCCTTCCGGTTGATTCTCAAAAGCGGCCGGACTACTCCCCTGATCTTCGACCAGAGTACTACCGTCGTAGCTCATATCCTCCGCAGCAGACTTCTGCGCCGTGGTAAGAACCCGCCAGTTCCAGGTATCCCAAGTGGCATTCGTTTGGTCTTCAAAGAGCACGTAGAGCTGGTCCTCTTTGTAGCTGCTCTCCCCAACATTGAGATGCGTGAAATTGAAATTATCAGGGTCAACCATCTGCCAGACGTCGCGGTCCATATGCAGGCTGTCGTCGCTCCACTGAAGACGCAGATACAAACGACCGCCGGTTTTGATCGCCTTGACATGAATCGAGTCGGTCAGAGTCGACACCTTGGCCGATGCGGTCGGCGGAACAATCGAGGCCGAAATTTTCAAGGCCGTTTCGGTTACGCCGGCCCAGGTCGCTTCATTGACCGAGGTCATCGCCGGAGCGGTTGCAGTAGTGCTGGCGGTAACCGACGGGAGGACCGGATCACCGTTGTCGGTGCCTTTGTCATCACTACCACAACCGACCAGCAGGAGCGCCAACACCGACACTGCCAAGAATAATTGCTTCATTTTCTATTTCCTCCAGGGAGATTATTCGACTTCTCATGCAAGATAACATGATCGGTGCAAAACGCAAGAGGGTGTTAGGCCAGCCGCTTTATCACCACCATGGTCAAATCATCAAAAACATGCCGAGGCGAGGCAAACCGCCTCACCGTGCTATAGATAACGTCCTGAATTTCTATTGCCGAAGCGTCCTTATTGTTCCACAGAATCTCTATCAGACGATCCATGCCGAACTCTTCGCCATCGGCGTCAAAAACCTCCGTCACCCCGTCGGTATAGAGAAGCACTACCTCACCCGGGCTGAGGTATACCGGGCGCTCTTCATATTCGGCATCGGGAGTCACGCCCAGGAGTGGTCCGCCTTCGCGCAGATACTCGACGCGACCGTCGTTACGCAGCAAAATCGGCAGATTGTGACCGCAATTGGCAAAAGTGAAAACATGGTTTTTGGAGTCAAGCACGCCATAAACACCTGAGACAAAATTACCAGGGCGCACCGATTCATACATGAGATTGTTGGCCTTGCGGCAGATGGTCCGAATGGAATAGTTGTTGCGTATCTCGGCAATGAGCGACGCCCTGAAGGCTGCCATCAGCAGCGACGCCGGAATCCCCTTGCCCGACACATCGGCGATGGCGATGCCGGTTTGTGATTCGATGATATGGATGAAATCATAGTAGTCGCCGCCGACCTGGAACGACGGGATATTGCGTCCGGCGATATCGTAGCCGACTATGACCGGAGATTGTGGTGGGAGAAAGCTCTCTTGAATCTCACGGGCGATGTTCAATTGCTCCTCTATCTTTTGCGAGGCTATCAGTTGCTCGTGCAGCCGCGCGCGTTCGATGGTCATCGCCGCCTGCGACGCAAAGGCCGACATCAGCGAGTGCGCCCGGTTGTCAAAAGCGTCGTGACGGTCCGCTTCGAGGTTGATGACACCGATCGGCCGATCGCCCAGCATGATGGGTACCACGATTTCACTGATGGTTCCCTCGCGGGCGGTCACATAGCGGCTGTCGGTGCGAACATCGGGCACAATCAGCGGCTGGCCCGAGGAAAACACCGCTCCGACCAAACCGGCGCCACAACTCCAGTGGCAGTCCGAGTTGGCTTCAAACCCGACCGAATAGACCGGCTCGATTTCCTCCGATTCTTCATTGATGAGATAAATCCCGGCAGCGTCGAAGTCCAGAGCCTTGCGCAGGGAGTCGACAATCTCGCGCATGACCTGGTCCATACTTAGCGATCCGGAGAGCTTCATGCCGATTTCATAAAGCAGCCGCTTCTCCAGCACTTCCCGCCTGACGGCCCGGTAAAGGGCGGCGTTGTCGACCGCAACCGCAATCTGATTGGCCAGACCAATGACCACGTCGAGATCAGACTCGCTGAACTCGCCGTCGATCTTGTTGATGGCCTCGATAACGCCGATCATGTGGCCTTTGCCGATGAGAGGGACAGATATCAGCGACCGAATCTCCGCGCCCGCCAGACGGCCGATTTCCGTGTCGACCCTGGGATCGTCGAGGGCGCTGTTGACAATCACCGGCTCGCGGTACTTGGCCACCCAGTCGATAACACTCTGCCCCAGTTCGCGATAGAACATGCGCACCTTACAATCGCCGGTACAGTCCATGTAGCGGATCTTCATATCGGGGCGTTCGTGATCAACCCTGAAAATCAGAGCAGCCTCGGAACCGGCGGCCGCCGACACCAGACGCAGCACACGCTCGACCAACTCTTCGTATTCGAGAGTCGTGTTGAATGTCCGCGCCGCTTCCAGGAGCAGCTTCTCAGCTCGGGTATGGTTGGGTCTGTCGCTCATGATGGTCGGCAAGGTACGCTATCAACCGTCATTGTCAACATGGTTTGCACGGGCAGGGGCATAGTTTTGTGCGACGAGGCCGCCTGCTAAGAGCCGGGGTCCCTTCAGGTGGGGACACTGCGCCAAGCGCTGACGGGGTCGGACACAGGCCTAGGTAGGCAAACCCCAGACACGGCAATCGGGAAACACCCCGGTGCCGACCACGCTCGGGAGTTCTCTGTAGTGAATAGGTGAGGCTGTCTGTCGGTCATCGACCGTGGCTCCAGATAACATGAGTAAACTCGACTTGTCGAGCTCACTGCCCCAACTCACCCAATCGTTTGTTGATATGGTCCCAGACATCGGGCCAACTCTTGTCGTATCCTTCGAGCTGGTATTCCGCCCGAGCCCGTTTTAGTAGCTTGATCCCTTCATCGTCGCGCTTCTGGGCCAGCGCGATTTCGCCCAAATCCTCACAGGTCTGGCCGATAGCGCCGTGGTTTTCCAGTCGTTCGGCCCAGGCCAACACCGGCCGCAGCCACTTCCCCGCCTCGTCATACCGGCCCAGATAACGGCAGGTCATGCCGACATGGTAGTCGGCAAAAAGCTTGGCAATCTCGCCGGAAAAGCGCCAGTGGTACTCGCGGGCTTTGACAAAGCAGGTGAGGGCCGAATCATACTGCTTCATATCAAAATGGGTGATGGCCATGTTGTTCCACAACGGCCCCAGCCAGTTCTCCTGATCGCCGGCCTCGGCTGCTTCGATGCCGAGCCGATTCCACTCGATTTGCTCTTCGGGTGTCTCGGCGACAATCGCAATCATATGGGCGGCGTCAACCGCCCGCCCCCAGAGGCCATTGGTATTGCAGAAAGTGTACATTTGGTCGAATGTCTTCCGGGCAGCAACCAGATCGTCGTCCTTCCACTCGTAACGGCCCTTCACCCCCAGATACCGCGACCAGCCCATAGGGTCGGTCTCATCGGCCCTGGAAGCTGCCTGCTCCAACCAGGTCCGACCTTCGTCCCTATTTTCAAGAATCAAATTCACGCGAGCTACCTGGGCCAGCGCTTCTACCTCGACCGAGCGGTTGAACTCCTGGCGGGCATAACCGACCAGTTCCTCATACTTGGCCAGGGCGGTTTGGTAGTCGTGCTCCGCGAAAAACTGGTCGGCCTGGTCCAGAAGATCCTGGACGTTGTGATCACTATCGCTCACAGACACTCCTTTTTGCTGTTTGTCCACGGCCGGGGCGACCGGGGCTATCGTCAGACAGCCCAAGACACCAAACAAAACTACCGCAATTCTCAATATTTGCTCCTTTCGCCGATAATACTAAACTTATCAAACTTTGGCCGGACAGCCAAGTACAAATGGTACGATGAGCCCCCGCCTGGCGATGGCCGACAACTTTGTATAACGGGCGGAAGTAATTGACCGTCCGATCGCCGCAGCTTATATTCCGGCACTTTTTGATGTCAATTTGGCGCCGTCGAGTATGGCCCCCGGTTGATGCGGACCCAACGAGTTGAGGAAAAACTAATATGCGCGCATTGATTACCGGCATTACCGGACAGGACGGTTCCTACTTGGCCGAGTTCCTTCTGGACAAGGGCTACGAAGTGGTCGGCATGGTTCGGAGGGCATCAACGGAGTCGTTCGACCGGATCAATCATATCAAGGACCAAATCACTCTGGCCCAGGCCGACCTGCTTGATCAGTTGTCGATCATTCGGATGTTGGAAGAATACCGACCCGACGAGGTCTACAACCTGGCGGCACAGTCGTTTGTCCCGACCAGCTGGGATCAGCCGGTGCTCACCGGAGAGTTTAATGCTCTTGGTGTCACCAAGATGCTGGAAGCGATTCGCCAAGTGGATACAAATATCAGGTTCTACCAGGCCTCGTCGTCGGAGATGTTCGGCCGTGTCCAGGAAACGCCGCAGAACGAAAAGACACCGTTTTATCCTCGGTCTCCCTATGGCGTCGCCAAAGTATACGGTCATTTTATCACGGTGAATTATCGTGAAAGCTACGGTATCCCGGCCTGCTCGGGGATTCTGTTTAATCATGAATCGCCGCGACGCGGACTTGAGTTTGTTACCCGCAAAATCACCGACGGAGTGGCCCGGATCAAACTGGGATTGGCCGACCACTTGGCCCTGGGCAATCGCGAGGCCAAGCGGGACTGGGGTTATGCCTATGACTATGTACGGGCCATGTGGTTGATGCTCCAGCAGGACCAGCCCGAAGATTTTGTGATCGCCACCGGTAAGAACCATTCGGTCCAGGAATTCGTCGAAGCCGCCTTCGGGCATGTCGATCTCGATTGGGAAAAGCATGTCGTCACCGATCCCCGCTTCGTACGACCGGCTGAAGTGGATCTGTTGCTTGGCGACGCCACCGCCGCCAAAAAGAAGCTACACTGGGAGCCGAGTGTATCGTTTACGGAGCTGGTGGCTATGATGGTCGACGCCGACCTCAAGCGGCTGGGCGGCAAGTAGGATCGATACCGACAAGGATGTCCTCACGGCATGGCAGCCAAGAGTAACAAGCGGGCCTTTGTCACCGGCATTGCCGGTTTTGCCGGTTCCTGGCTGGCCGAGCGGCTGCTTGCCGAAGGATACGAGGTTCACGGGGCGCTGGCGCCGGGCGAACCGACCGGTAATCTGGCCGCGATAACAGGGAAACTCAAGCTCGTTCGCCTGGACATTCGTCAGGCTAGGAAATGCCTGACGGTGTTGGCCCGGATCAAACCGAGCAGCATTTTTCATCTGGCCGCCTTTGCCTCCGTGGGGCGTTCCTTCGAGCAGGAGCGCGAGGTCTATCGGGTCAACGTCGAAGGGACGCTCAACATCCTGCAGGCATCGCTGGGATTGGACCTACTGAAACGGTTTGTTTTTGTCAGCTCGCCGGATTGCTATGGCCTTGTCCTTCCCAGAAATCGAACCCTGACCGAGACCGATCCGCTGGCCCCGGTATCCCCCTATGGGATCTCCAAAGCCGCCGCCGAACAGATATGTCTTGGGTTTTTCAGACGCCACGGCCTGCCGGTGGTGGTCGCGCGGGCGTTTAATCATACCGGACCGCGTCAGAGTCCCGACTTTGCCGTACCATCACTGGCCCGTCAGATTGCCATGATCGAAACCGGCAAGCAGCGGCCGGTGATAATGGTCGGGAACCTATCGGCCAAGCGCGACCTTTCCGATGTACGCGACATTGTGCGCGGGTATCAGTTGCTGGCGGAGCGGGGCCGCCCGGGTCAAGTCTACCATCTCTGCCGAGGCCGCGCCATGAGCATCAGAAGCGTACTAAACCGCCTGGTGAGCCTGTCGGATCGACCCATCAAGGTTGGGGTCGACGCCGCTAAGCTGCGCCCGGTCGACATTCCGGTACTGCGAGGCAGTTTCGACAAGGCCTCTCAAGAGGTTGGTTTCGAGCACCGATATACATTTATGACGACGTTGGTTGACACCCTCAATTATTGGCGTGAAATCCTGAACAAGTAGGTTCTGCCGTCAAGCTACAGGAGAGAGCTCTAATGGCCAGAAAAGCCGCCGGGCAAGCGAAAGCATATGTTGAACTGATTGAGAAGATCAAGAGCCGCACGGCCCAGGTCGGGGTGATCGGACTGGGCTATGTTGGTCTGCCGTTATCCATCGAACTGGCTAAGGTCGGACTCAAGGTGACCGGCTTTGATATTTCCAAACCAAAAATCAAACTACTCAACGCGGGCAAATCCGATATCGACGACGTCGAAGATGCCGCTGTCGCCGAGATGGTCAACTCCGGCTACTTCAAAGCCACCGACGATCCCAAGCTGATTGCCAAGATGGACACCGTCTCGGTTTGCGTTCCGACGCCCTTGTCGAAAACAAAGGACCCCGATGTCAGCTATATCCTGGCCGCCATGGACTGGGTCAAGGATCATCTCAAACCGGGTGCCCTGGTGGTACTGGAGTCGACCACCTACCCCGGCACCACCGAAGATCTGATTTTGCCCCGTCTGGAGGAAGGCGGTCGCAAGGTCGGCACCGATTTCTTTTTGGCTTTCTCTCCGGAACGGGTGGATCCCGGCAATCCCGTCTACACAACCAAAAACACTCCCCGCGTAGTGGGCGGCATAACGCCCGCCTGTACCAAGGTAGCCAAGGTGTTTTATGAGCAGACCATTCCCAATATCTATCCGGTCTCGTCGACTCAGGCGGCCGAGATGGTCAAGCTATTGGAGAACACTTTTCGTTCAGTCAATATCGGCTTGGTGAACGAGGTGGCCCTGATGTGCGATCGGCTGGGGCTGGATGTCTGGGAGATCATTGATGCCGCCGCCACCAAACCGTTTGGGTTCATGCCGTTTTACCCTGGTCCCGGTCTGGGGGGCCATTGCATTCCGATCGATCCCCACTATCTCTCGTGGAAACTCAAGTCACTGAACTACTACGCCCGCTTCATCGAACTGGCCGGCGACATCAATTCGCACATGCCGGAATATGTGGTTGCCCGCATCGGCCAGATGCTCAATCGCCGCTTTGCCAAGGCGATCAACAAGTCGACGATACTGGTTTTGGGTGTGGCCTACAAACCTGACATCAAGGACACGCGCGAGTCGCCGGCTCTCGATGTCATCAAGCTTCTCGAAGACAAAGGGGCCAAAATCGTCTACAACGACCCCTATGTGGACGAGATAGACTGGAACAGCTCCAAACATCGCTCAAGCGAATTGACCGCGGCGGTTCTCAAAAAAGCCGACCTGACGGTCATCCTGACCAACCACTCCGATTATGATTACGATTGGGTGGTCGAGCAGGCCCGAGCTATCTTTGATGCTCGCAACGCCACCAAGGTAGTCAAGAAACATCGCAGTAAGATCGAGCTTCTGTAGCCCAACTCGTTGTTGTACAGACGCCTACAAAACCCGCCACTCGGCGGGTTTTTTTGTGAGGCCACCCGACTAAAGCGACTGTAGAGGAGTGCCGAAAATATGGCTAAGTGACTACCTCGCATAAAAATATCCAGAATCGCACGGCTTTGATCAACGACCTTCTGAAGGGTCTCTTAAAAACCGTCAAAGTCATTGCGGCTTATCCGGAGAACAACCCCATTCCCGTCTCGGCCAGGGAGTCATACGTCGATAAACTGGTGGACGCCATTCGTCAGTATGGCTCCATCGAATTGCAGGTGGAGAGGGATCGCCTGTTGGTCCAGGGCGAAGAGGTCTACGTCGATCGCGGCAAGGAAGAATGCCTGGCGGGGTTGTTGCATCGCAACGGCCTGTCACAGCTTACGCTTGGCGAGAGTCTTTATTCTGCCGAGGTCAATTCCCTGTTGGATGTCTTCGGCGAGTACATCCATACCGCCAATCTCGGTGCCGATCTGGTCAGCCTGATTTGGGAAGCAAACCTACCGTCTGTAACGTACGAAACGGTCGAGAACGTCGACCTTCTGGAATTCGACGAAACCTTCGACATCAAGGCCTACTTGAGCTCAAACCCGGACGAGCTACCCAAGTACCAGAGATACACCGACGACGAGACTCGGGAGTACTCCAGCCTGTTTGAATCCGACGATAAGGTCGAACGGGCCGGCCTGGATGAGGACGGGCGTCTGGTTGAAGGAGACGCCGGTTACAGGGGAGCGGATGCCTATGAGGCGGCTGACTCGCCCGACGCGGCCCTCATTCTCAACAGTGAATTCGAGCTGTCGAATCGTGAAGAAGACGACATAAACGAGATGCTTGATGCCGACGCTCATTTCGACATGTATGAGTCGACAGCGGCTCTGGTCCAGGAGTTGATGGCCCAGGATGAGGATCTGGTCGATTTTCGGGAGTCCCTGTTGACCGCAGAAAAGGTGCACAATCAGTGTGTGGCCAACGGGCGACTGGATTGTGCGGCGCAACTCATGACCCATATCGCCCACGAGCAGCAGCGTCTGGGACAGTCCAAGCCGTTGTGGGCGGATGCGTTGGCCAGGACGACAGCCTCGCTGAGCGGCCGCGACAGCATGCGGCTGCTGGCCGAATGCCTCAACCAGCGCCCCGAGTTTTCGGTCTCAGAACTGCGGCCATATCTGGACCGGTTCACCTGGGAGGCGCTGGCCGGACTGACCGGCTTATTGGGCGAGTTAGAGATTATGGAACATCGGCTGTGCTTGCGCGATTTTCTGGCCGAGCGAGGACGCGACCGTATCGATATTGTTGCCACCGGGATCTTCGACAAACGGTGGTATGTGGTTCGCAACACGGTCACTATCCTGGCCCGCATCGACTCGGAACGCACCCTGCATTTTCTGAGCAAGGCCGTAGACCATGAAGACCGGCGGGTGCGTCTTGAACTGGTCGACTCGCTGGCCCAATCGGGCCTGGAACGCTACCTGCCGCTGCTAAAGACATGCCTGTTCGATCCTGATCTGGAAGTTCGGCATGGATCGATGGAGGCCATTCTCAAGTACGGATCGGAGGCGGCTTATCAGACTATTTCCCAAGCGGTCAACGATCACGCGTTTGCCCAGTTGGAACCTGCCGAACAGCTGAATCTGGTCCGAGCGTATTCACGATTGGGGGGCGAGCAGGCGCTGCCGCTGCTGCGCGAGCTGGCCGAAAAATGGAATTTCCTGGCTCGACCACGGCTGCGCTTCATGCGAAGTTGCGCTCTGTCCGGAATAGAGGTTAGCCCCGCCACCGAAGCCGACGATATGCTCCTCCGGATGGCTCGGAGTTGGCGGCTTGATTTGAGGCGACAGGCGAACCAGGCACTAAAAAGTCGCCGCCCGGGTCAGGGGATGCAGTCATGAAAGAGGCCACCGAGAAGACCGCCGAACGGGTCCTGGGTGGACCTGTCGAAGAGAAATTACTCAAGACGTTTTTTGTACTCTACAAGAACGCCCGTATCATCGAGGCCAATAATCCAACCTTCATCAAACTGACCCAAACTCTCCACCAGGCCATAACTACCCTTTCCCAACATCAGGCTGCGGTGTCGCTGAAAATCATTTCCGACCGGTATTTCGTCAACGGCATGATGACTCGCTTTGATGATCGTGGCTTGACCGGAGCCGCGGCCGTTACCGAACAGTGGCAGCAACTGGGCCTGGCCGGTATCAGGTTTCGGGCCACCATAGGACCGACCCAAATCGGTCGCCTGATCAAGTTCATGTCCGATTTGCATAGCGAAAGTATCAGCCTGGAGGAAGTGGTCGAACGCCTCAAACATCATGACGTCCCCGACGTCGAGCTACTGAGTGCGGACCAGGACGAGATCGACGATGAAGCGACCGATCAGGCGTTGCGGATGCAGTTTCGCAGGCAGGCGCGCAACACGTTTTTCCGGGCGGTGTCGACCGTTGAAGAGGTGGTGCGCTCCGTTGGTGAGGAGGAGGTCAGCATTCCCAAAACCAAACGCACCGTCCGCGCCTTGATCGAACACATCGTCCGCGACGAATCATCGATGCTGGAGTTGGCCGCGATCAAGAGTTTCGACGACTATACTTATGCCCACTCCATAAACGTCTGCGTCTATGCCCTGACTATGGGCCTCCGGCTGGGCTTTGATCGCTCCCGGCTCTCGCAGTTGGGCTTCACGGCGCTGTTTCACGACATCGGCAAGGTCCGCCTGCCGGCCGACCTGGTTCGTAAACCATCGGCCTTTGATCAGAGCGATTGGCAGCTAATGAAACTCCATCCGGCCCAGGGTGCGAAGATCATGCTGCGCAATCTCCACCTGGATCTACACACCGCCCGCGCCGCGCGCGGTGCCCTGGAGCACCATATCAACCTGGATTTTACCGGTTATCCCGCACTAAGGTTGGAAAACCGCCCCCTCACTCTCTTCTCGAAGATCATCTCGATCGTCGATGCCTTTGACGCCCTCACGTCAGGGCGCATCTACATGAAGGAGCTAATCGCGCCCGACGAGGCTTTGCGGCGCCTGCATTTCCAAATGGGCACCAAGTTCAACCCCTTCCTATTCAAGATTTTCAACAATATTGTCGGTATTTGGCCGGCCGGGTCGTTGGTCTTGCTTTCAAGCTCTGAGATTGCCCTGGTCCTGACCAATAACGAGCAAGCGCCTACCCGGCCTTATGTCAAAATCGTGGGCAATCGCGACGGTGTCTTGGCGCAGCCGGAATGGGTTGATCTCTCCTCAGCCGAACACCAGCATCGCACTGTTTTACGGTTGATCGATCCGGAACGGTATCAACTGGACATCAAGGACTTCATTCTCGAAGACTAAAAAGAGAGCTTGACCGAGGCTCCGACGCTGTAAGTCTCAGTGGGACCGATCTCCAGCTCGATAGCCTGGTTTTCGCCTCGCAACGGAAACCCGGACAGATGGGCATCGACGTAGGCATCAAACATCGATACAAACATCGTTAGAGCGGCAAACCAGGTATAGCGATTACGTTTGGTCTTGCGGTCGTCGTAATAGTCGTATAGGGCGATCTGTTTGGTGGAGTCGGTCGCAGCGGCGTAGTCGTCCCATGCCTCGTTGGCTTGCGAACGGAAATTGAAGGCAGCTCCCACCAGCAAACCCTCCAGACCGGCAAAAAAAGCCGCCTTGACATAGCGACCGTTCCCGACCTGCCCCCAGCCGGGTACCACCAGAGATTTGAGCAGGGCCGTGGTAGGCTTCTGGGTCAAATGCGCTTCTGTATTCATCGAATCGCCGACATCAAGGTACTCCGCCAGCGATTGCTGTGGGACATAGGTTATGACCTCGGACTCGGCCGACGGCGCGGTCGAGTCAGCCGGTTGGGGATCGGTATATAGAGAATCATCAGCCGCCTCTTGAGCAGCAACACCGGACCATGGCAAGAAGCAGCACAGCCCGACGGCGATGACGCTGACCCGCAGGTGTCTTCTCACTTGAATACCTTGAGTTGCTCGGAACCGACCTCGATTTCCAGAATATTGTCCGGGACATCAACTAACTCGCCGTCGAGATAAAGAGTGCTCCCACGCGAAGGCTGAATGGTGATCGTCTTACCGCGGAACAACCGGACCTGTCCCCCATAACAGTAATTACCGCGCGCAATGTGGACAACGAATCCCGGCAGATGTTTAGAGTCGGGGCCGACGTCAAAAACCACCTCGGCCAGCTGGTCGTCGGCAATCGAGGCCGGCGTTAAGCGCAGGCCAAGAGAATAGGGCAGCAAGTTGATGCACATCAGCCGCGGGGTTATCTCGAAGCGAAAGGCGTCCACCTTGACAATAGTCTTGTGCTCCCGAACCTCGGCCGCAGCCTGGGCGGCCAACCGGGACCAGCCCAACGCAAATCGAGGCGGTTTGTTGCCGTCCAACAGGCGAGCCAGTCGGGGCAACAGACCCAGGCCGATAGATCCAAAAAACACCTGCCCGCCGACTGTGGCCGAATCGATAGCAGCGTAGGTCTGGGCTAGCAGGCGCGGTATGATGGCTTCGGGTGAGAGCGTACCGTAAATACCGTGAGCGATATTGTTGTCCCGCCCCATCGGCAATATGCCTACGGGAAGTGACGCCCTCAGGGCGGCGCGGGCAGCCAGATTGAAACTTCCATCACCACCACAGGCGACCAGTCCGGTGAGGCCGCCGCGACGATCAAAATCGGGCGGCACCAGGCGACGGGATTTTTTGACACCACACAGAGCAAGGGCCGAGTCCAGGTATTCCACCGCCGAGGCCGGAGTAACGATCGTGTACTGCCCACCCTGCTTGCGAATATGGCCGATCAGGCGGTCTATCATACCCACATCATACCGGGCGGCTAGCGGATTTACCAACAGACCGAGATGAAGAGGTGAGCTTTTTTGATGTCGTGTTCTTTGCACTCGCTAATTATACTCATTTGGAGGACCAAGAAAAGGGTTTTGTTCCGGACGATCCGAACTTGATCATGGTCCCTGCTAACGACCGGACCAACGGCTACCGACGAACTGGATATGACAATCATGGATGATGCTGAAAACCACTCTGGCCCGGCCGGCCTGACCGCCGACGGCAACCGAGTGGCCTTGCCGCTGAGGTGGCTGCTGGCTCCGGCGCTGGCGCTGGCGGCCATGTACGGACCGGCGCTGATTGATCTGGTTTCGGACTGGTATCAGGATGCCAACTACTCGCACGGATTTCTAATCGGGCCGGTGAGTGCCTGGCTGCTGTGGCGTCGGCGTGGGGAGTTCCGGAACATGACGCCCAAGGTTGATCACCGGGGCCTGGCGTTGGTCCTGGCGGCCCTGGGGCTGTTTGTCGTGGCCAACGCCGGTGCCGAGTATTTCACGCTGCGAGTATCACTCGTTATGCTGCTGGCCGGGTTGGTTTGGTATCTCCTGGGCCTGTCGATACTCAAAAAGGCCTGGTTCGAAGTGGCCGTGCTGCTGTTTATGATCCCGCTGCCTTACGTGATTTACTATTCGGCGACCTTTCCATTGCAACTGCTGGCCTCAAAAATCACCGTGACCTTGCTGAATCTGATCGGCGCTGGAGCCGTTCGCGAGGGCAACATCATTCATCTGTCCGGAATATCGCTGGCGGTGGCCGAGGCCTGCTCGGGCATGCGATCGCTGGTCTCCCTGATGGCCCTGGGCGCCGTCTACGCCCACATCTCGCAACTGTCGGCCGGGCGCAAGCTGCTCTTGTTTTTGGCCGGGGTCCCCATCGCGGTAGGGGCCAACGTGGTTCGCGTTTTTGTCACGGCTCTCCTGGCCTACATCGGGGGCGCTGAGGTAACGGCCGAGCCCTGGCATACTCTGCTAGGCCTCAGTGTCTTTGTAATGGCCTTCATCGGCTTGTCGGTTACAGCGGTGCTCTTGCGGGGAAGGAGCCGAGTATGAGGTCAGCAACCGTAGTAGCCACCGCCTTGATCGTCATCTGTGGCGGCCTGGGCAATTACTTGCGATTCGCCCAGGTGGAGGGGACCAGCCAACCTTCATTTGCCGTGATCCCCATGGAACAAGCAGATTTTGCAGGACAACCCAAACGATTTGCCGAGTCCAGTTACGAAATCCTCGGAGCCGACACCACCAGCCTGCGTCTTTACCACGACCATCAGGGGCGGGATTTCTGGCTGTTTGTGGCCTATTTCGCCTCGCAGAAGTACGGCTCGCAAATGCACTCGCCGCGACATTGCCTGCCGGGCAGCGGCTGGAGTATCGATCGTTTTGAGCCGTATCGCTTTGAGCTCTCCCAGGGGTCCTTGACGGCCAATCGGGCGGTAATCTCCAAGGACGGGCGGCGCCAGTTGATGATCTACTGGTTCCGTACCCGCGGCGGCAAATTGACCAACGAGTTTGCGGTGAAATGGGACCTGGTGAAAAATTCGCTCTCGTTGAGACCGACCGACGCCGCCTTTGTGCGCCTGACGCTGCCGATCGGCCAGGAGGATCTTCAGTTCGCTACCGACCGGGCAGCCGGATTTCTCGACGCCTTCGTACCGGCCATTGAGGCTGCCTTACCATTTGACCAATTAGAACTTGAAGCCGACAGCACGCGAAAGTATCATAACCCATGATGAAATCCCTGATCAAACTGGCTCGGCCCAAACAATGGCTCAAGAACGGCGTCGTCCTGGCGGCGCTGATCTTTTCGGGCGCGGCTACCGATCCCGACCTGCTGCAAACATCTTTGTGGGCGGTCGGCCTGTTCTGCCTGCTGTCGTCGGCCGTCTATGTCATGAACGATATTGTTGATCGCAAGAAGGACCGGCAGCATCCGCTCAAAATGCACCGGCCGATCGCATCCGGAAAGGTCTCGGTGAGTACCGCCGGGGCATTTTTGGCGGGGTTACTGGTCTTAGGTCTGGCCGGGGCCTGGCTGCTGAACCCGATGTTTTTTGTCGCAGCCGTGGCTTTCTTGACCCTGAACGTAGCCTACAGTCTGTGGCTGAAAAACATCGTGATTCTGGATGTGATGAGTATCGCCGTAAGTTTCTCGCTCCGAGCCTATGCCGGCGCGTTCGCTATCGGCGTCCCGGCTTCAAAATGGCTGCTGATCAACACTATCCTGCTGGCACTCTTTCTGGGGTTCGGCAAGCGACGGCATGAACTGGTCGCCCTGGAAGGCAACGCCACCAAACATCGTTCGAGCCTGGGGCACTATTCGCCATATCTATTGGATCAGCTAATCGGAGTGGTCACCGCCTCGGTGGTAGTGGCCTACATGTTGTATACCTTCAGCCCGGAAGTGTCCGAGAAGCTGGGAACCAACAACCTGTTTTTTACCGTGCCTCTTGTCCTTTATGGAATCTTTCGCTATTTGTATTTGATACATAAGGAGGAACGAGGCGGTTCACCGACCGATATTCTGATCAGCGATCGACCCATCCTCATCGATGTTATAGTGTGGCTGGCGGCGGTGGTGGTGGTTTTGTATTATGCCCCGGGAAGGTAAGCCATGAAAGCGTATCATAACCTAATCGCAGTGCTGATGCTATGCACCTGGTTGTCGGCCGGATGTGACGGCGACAAAACCAAAGACAAAACGCCCCGGGATGGATCATCTACAGGCGCAGTCGGATTATTGGCAACCAGTCTGCTGCCGCCAAATATCGATGCCTACCAGATCATCCGGTCAAGTGAGCAGCGAGAGATAGACGTCGCTCATCTGACGGAGTACGTTGGGGTCGAGGCTGCCGCCGAATACAAGCTATATAGCTTTGAGGGGCTGGTAGCGGCCGGGTACACCGTCCGGGGCACGCCCTTGACAGTCGAGGTAGCGCAGTTTGCATCCATGGACGACGCCTATGGATATTATTCCCGTTTGCGCCCCGACGGGGTCCGAGTGGCCGGCGTTGGGGCGGAATCGTATCGCGACGGCAACAGCTTGTATTTTGTGGCCGACCGTTATGCGGTCACGGTCTCGTCGGAAACCGACGACAACGAGTCGCTGCAAGCGCAGTCGCTGTTGGCCCAGGAAATTGCATCTGGTGCCGGACACATGCGGATACCCGGTTTTTTCAGCCTGTATCCATCGCGCTGGAAAGTTGAGTCATCCAATCATTACTATCCCCGCAACTATCTCGGCATTCCCGGCCTCGACAGAGTCTACACGGTGAATTACGATCTTGATGGCGACACCGCTGTCTTCTTTATGACTGAGGATCTGGCCGGCGAACAGTTTCTGAAGTTACGGGCGTACGCTGAAACGACCGGGTCGTTAGCCCCGCCCCCGGATAGCATCCCCTACTATCAAGGCTATGCGTTTATGTTTGATTCTCCCTACCAGGGACGGATTGTGGCCGGCTTGATGCGTGCCAAACTGGTCGGCGTAGTCGGCTTTAACGAACAGTCCCACTTGCATTTAGCCAGCCTCTGGGTGCGCGGCCTGCAATAGCTGAGGAAAAACTTTCTCTTGCGCCGACGACACATCCTGTCTAACAAGCTGGTGCCGTGCAGGGTTTCTAAACACCGTTGCGCAGGACGCGGAACACGGGGTCGGATGCGGATGCTCTCGGCATTCGACTAGGATAACGTTTGTGCGATCAGGTTGTTTTGGTTGCCAAGGATGGCGGCCGCTACAAGCGGGCCCTGCACGGTTTTTTTATTCTTGATTCGCCTGCTCTATGCCGCCGGTAGATTTGAAAGACACCCTGGTAGGCTAGTCCTTAAACAGATCATCGAAGCGGCCCTTGCGGTCGTCTTTCGCTTCGAGCTTCGAAGTAATCCCCCCGGGGCCTTTGATGACATCGCGCATCTGGAAGAAATCACAGAAGTTACTTCTGTCTTTGTGGGGGATATTCACCTCGATCGGTTCTTTGCACTGAAAGCGTCGACCCGGCTCCCAGTGACGACAACCCCGGCAGCAGCGCAGATCGGCCAGGCAGTTCGGGCAGGCATCGTTACGGGTCACTTTGTGTTCGATGTCGGTAGGGCGTCCACAATTCCAGCACATCAATCCTGAATTGGCCATAGATCTCTTCCTCGCATGAGTGTCTTTCTGTTAATATAGGCGTCCTAATCCTTGTGAGCAACTGCCTGATAGCGGCTACTTGAATGTGGCCGGCATACCATGTTACTTAGTTTGCACAAATCGGTGCCGACCGGGTCGGCCCGGCCGTGCCGGTCGCTTGGACAAAAACAGTGGCCCAGCAGCCGCCTGGTCTTGGCCGACACATGAAACACGCCGGATGCACATCTCGGTACCGGCCGTGCCGGTCGCTTGGACAAAAACAGTGGCCTGACAGCCGCCTGGTCTTGGCCGATACATGAAACATGCTCCAAGCACATCTCGGTACCGGCCGTGCGGGTCGTGTTGACATTGGCAGCGTTGTGGACTATCATGCACAATCGCGTCGTATGTGCCGGATTGTTGCACTGCCGAAGGGATCCACATGGATGAAGACAAGCGCCGTCAGGCCTCGATCAAATTGACCGCTGAAGTCAGTTGCGCCGGTTGAGCATCGAAATTATCGCCAAAGTTGTTGGCGCAAGCACTAGCCACTCTGCCCGACACCAAGCACCCGGATTTGCTGGTTGGGTACAACCAGGCCGATGACGCCGGTGTTTTTCGCATTACTGACAACCTGGCCCTGGTGCAAACGGTGGATTTTTTCCCGCCGATTGTTGACGACCCTTACCAGTTTGGCCGGATTGCCGCGGCCAATGCTTTGTCCGATGTTTACGCTATGGGTGGACGGCCGATAACGGCTCTGAATATCGTAGCTTTCCCGGCCGGAAAAATGCCGCCGGAAGTACTGACCGAGATCCTGCGTGGCGGGCGGGAGAAGGTCGAAGAGGCCGGAGCCGTTATTGTTGGTGGGCATTCGATCAAAGATCAGGAATTGAAATATGGTCTGGCCGTCACCGGCCTGATCGACCCCAGACAGGTCATCACCAACGCCGGGGCGCAACCGGGCGATCTGATATATCTTACCAAACCGCTGGGGACCGGTCTGATTACGACCGGTATCAAGCGCAACGCTGTCGGCCCCGAACTAAAGCAGATAGTCTCGGCTCAGATGGCCCAACTCAACCGGGCGGCATCGGAGCTGATGGTAGCGCACGGGGCTCATGCCGCCACCGATATCACCGGCTACGGACTACTCGGCCACGCCTATGAAATGGCGGCAGCCTCGATTGTCTCCATCAGGTTGTCGGCCGAGAGTTTGCCTCTGATGCCCCAGGCGCTGGAGCTGGCCGAGGCTAATATGATCCCCGGCGGCGCCAACGCCAATCGCGAATATTTGAACGGTCAAGCTGTCATCGGTGCTGCGGTAGCTCCGGCACTGCAGGCGGTCCTTTTTGATCCGCAAACTTCCGGTGGGCTGTTTATCGCCCTGCCGGCGGCGCAGGCAGAAGTGTTTGAGACCGCAGCCGAGGCCAAACGGGTGGCGCTGTGGCGGATCGGTGTGGTGGAACCATCCGGTGAGTATCCGATAGTGGTCGAGTAACATTGCTCATGGATTTTTACGGAGCCAAGTCCCGCCGCCTGCATCTTATCCTGACCGTCCTGGTCGTTGTCGGCGGCTTTGTTTTCTGGGTCTCAGATCTCAATTCGGACCCGCCCATGTACTACGCCGGGCTGGGGCAGTCATTGGCCACTGACCCGGCGCAGTACGTATACCACGCCCGTAATGAAGTGCTCTTTGGCGATTGGGATCCTTATGATTACCCGCGCTGGACAGTCTACCAACATTCCTTGACGTCACTTGTCGCCTGGGTAGTCTTTTCGATCTGGGGAGTGACGCTGGCTAAGGCCGGCCTGGTGGGTGTGATTCTGAGCTTTGGCGGCCTGGTGATGTTCCTGACAGGTCTGTGGCGTACTCAGCGCCCCTGGGTTGTCTCGGCAGTGGCTCTGTGTTGGGTTGGCAATGTCAGTCTGCTGACCTACGGCCGACTGGCTTATCTTGAGAATGGCCTGTTGTTTTGGGCCGGGGCGCTGTATTTGGTCTTTTGTTGGTGGGGGAATCGCCGGTGGGGGGCAGTCGCGTGCGGATTGCTGGTAGCCCTGGCCGCCTTCACCGGGAAGATATTCGGACTGCTTTTGATCGGACCGCTCCTGCTGGCCTATGCGACCGGCGGACAAACGCAGCGATGGCGACAGGTTCTGGCCACGGTCGGAGGCTTTGGTGTGGCTGCGGCAGTTGTGCTTCTTTCGCTGTACGGTTCGGATATCGGCGCCGCCTTTGGATATGCCGGGGAGCAATCATACGGTTTGCGGGGGTTCCCGGCCGGTCTGTCTTCCCCCTGGGCATTCGTGGAGCACCTGATAAGTTATGGCTTTGGCAATCGCATTTGGTACGTCGACCCAGACCTGTTTGTCTTTGGGGTAGTGGGGCTGGCAACGTTGATCTTGATGCCGTGGGGGGCGACCAAACCCGAGCGGCTCTCCCCTTCTGTGAAGCTGGTGACGGGTTGGGCCGGCTTGTGTTTCCTGGCGCTGATGCCGTTGAACTACTCCCCTCTGCGCTACGCTTTGATTATGTTCCCGGCTCTTATTGTACTGGTTTTTATAACTGCCGACTCTCTGCTGTCGCATAAGAGAATCACCATGCAGCCGCCGGGAAAAGTAAAAGCAGCGGCTCTGGCCGCCCTGGCCTGGTTCGCCGCCTACCATCTGATCCGCAACCTGGCCTGGTTCAACAGCCCCGCTCCCGAGTCTCTGGTTTGGTACTGCCTCCCGGTCGGTATCGGAGTGGCGCTGGCAGTACGATGGCTTACGGAGCGGTTTCATGTGAGGCTCACTCGAACCGGTATCGGTGTCGGGCTGGCTATTTTGCTGTTGTTCGTCGTCATCAGCAATGGCTTTCGGATCCGTCGCTACCACTACCTCGATCACAATTACGGCATCGCCGAAGCAGCCAATGATCTGGAGCAGCTTCTTGGTCCCGACGCGGTCGTGAGCGGACCGTACGGTCCCGTTCTGACGACCGACACCAAGCTCGGCAGCTTCATTTATCTGTTTGCGGCTGTGGCCGAGGTCGATCAGAATCTGTTTGGAAATCATCCGGTAACCCATATTGCAGTAGATGTCTCCAATCTGGTACAGGCCAAGGAGCATTATCCCGCCTTGGACAGCGCTCGGCACGTTAGCAGCTACTGGATCCGGGATGTTGAGGTGGGAATCTACCGGGTGGGGCATTTGTTTGGCAACGAAAGTGCCGGAGCGTATCAGCCGTCGCACTTTGAAAAGGCCCAGGATTGGCTAAGGCAGCAACAGCCTGATAGCGCCTGGGCGGAATTGAGGCTGCATCTGGACTCCCGTCAGACAACCAAATCGGCGGCCATGTTGTTGGCCGATCTGCAGTTGCGATCGGGGCAGTTTGGGGCGGCGATGCAGACCATGACGGCTGCGGCCAGAGAGTGTCCGACCGATTTTTATGTTCAGTTACAATGCGGACGCCTGTATCTGCTGGCCGGGTTGAGCCAAAACGATCAGTATTTGATAAACAAGGCTCGTGAGTATTTTGAGGCCGGCGTCGCCGTCAACCGCTACAAAGCAGATTATGCCATGCAGTTGGCCGATCAGACTACCCGCCTGGCGAGGCCAACTCCATAAAAAAACCGGCGCCTGCTATAGGCACCGGTCAAAAGTCGGCTTAGTGAAGACCGCTGGTATCAGCCGGCAAACTGCTTGGCCACAAAATCCCAGTTGACCAGATTCCAAAACGCCTCAACATACTTGGGGCGGGCATTGCGCCTATCTATGTAATAGGCATGCTCCCAAACATCACAGGTCAGAAGCGGCTTTTTGCCGTCGGTGAGAGGGTTGCCGGCGTTTGACGTGCTGACAATTTCCAGGCCGCCACCGGAGTTTTTGACCAGCCAGGCCCAGCCCGATCCGAAGGTGGTCACCGCACACTGACTCATCTGGGCCTTGAATTCGTCGAAGGAACCAAAGGTGTCGTTGATGGCTTTGGCCAGATCACCGCTCGGCTGACCGCCACCGTTTGGACTCAGGCAATTCCAATAGAAGGTGTGATTAAAGACCTGGGCAGCGTTGTTGAAAACGCCGCCGGAGGCCTTCTTGATTATGTCCTCAAGGCTCAGATCCGCAAACTCGGTACCCTGGATAAGCTTATTGAGGTTGTCGACGTAGGCCTGGTGGTGTTTACCGTAGTGATACTCGATGGTCTCAGCGGAAATATGGGGACCGAGGGCATCCTTGGAGTACGGCAGATCCGGCAATTTGTGTTCCATCTTAGTTCTCCTCTTACTCTTAACTCGTCAGATATTTGATCGATTGCATCCACAATAAATACTTCCGGTGGCGGCATCAAGGCTAACTGCCAAAACCGCCGGGCTCTACAGTCGTTGAAACCCATCAGGCTGCGAAAGGTTCCCAGGCGAGCTGCATGACGGATTTCGCCGTCCCTTGAGCGCGAAAGTTCTCCTCTAAGTGCGAGCCATTTACGGACGATAGGCCCCCGTCGTACAGAAAACAAGAGAGATCGGTCGATTTTTGTCGCATTTTTGGCACTTTTGCAACCTGAAATACGTTTAAGAAATACACGGTTGACTAGTTTTGTATTGACCTTGGAATCGATGCGATGCTGTTTGGTTTCGAGGTATCTGAGGTTCCCATGGAAATAGGATTGTTATACAGCAGCAAGGATCCGCGGCATTTGCTCACCCGTGATTTTGTGCGTCGCTTTGTCAGCGACCGCGGAATATTGGCTAACCTGATCGAGGTGGAACAGTCGGTCGAGGTGCCGACAATTACTATCAACGGATCGGCTGTCGAAGCCCCGGCCAAGCGCTCCGGAGCGACCGGAAAAAGCGGCAAGTTCCCGTCTATCACTGAGATCGAAAAAGCTCTGGAAAAGGGATTCTGGTGCCTCTAAGGCTACCGCGACCCGCCTGCCGACCGCCACTGACCGTCCGCCCCTATCAACGGTACAGCCGGATTTGACCGGGATGGCGCCGCATGGTGGATAAGCCGGCCCGGCGACTCAATTTGTCTTCACCGCCTATTCGACTGTCACCGACTTGGCCAGATTGCGAGGCTGGTCAACATGACAGCCGCGCATTACAGCAATATGGTAGGCCAGGAGCTGCAACGGAATGATCGACAGCAGCGGGGTCAAAAGTCGGTTGGCTTGGGGAATATAGATGACGTGATTGACGCGCCCGGCGATTTCGGTGTCGCCCTCGGTAGCAATGGCCAGGATGCGACCGCGACGGGCTCTGACTTCAGCAATATTGGACATCACCTTATCGTAGACCGGATCCTTCAAGGCGATCACCACCACCGGCATATTCTCATCTATGAGCGCAATCGGCCCGTGTTTCATCTCCGCCGCCGGATATCCTTCGGCATGGACGTACGAAATTTCCTTGAGTTTTAGGGCGCCTTCCAACGCCACCGGGTAATTTATCCCGCGACCCAGGTAGAGGGCATTGTTTCCCTTATAATATTCGGCCGCGATGTCGCGAATCTGGTCCTCGGCGCTAAGTATGCGCTGGACCTGATCCGGTATGCATTTCAGTCCCGTGATCAGCTCCTGACCCTGCTGGACTGAGATATGACGCATCCGCCCCAAAAGGAGGGCGATCATAGTCAGGACGGTGACCTGGGATGTGAAGGCTTTGGTGGAGGCGACACCGATCTCGGGGCCGGCGTGCATATAAACGCCGCCGTCGGTCTCACGAGCTATGGAAGAACCGACGACATTCACCAGACCCAGAATAGTCGCACCGCGATTTCTGGCCTCGCGCAAAGCCGCCAGCGTATCGGCCGTTTCCCCGGACTGACTGATGGCGATCAGGACCGTATCCTCGTCGATTATCGGCGAACGATATCGGAATTCGGAAGCGTATTCGACCTCGACCGATATGCGGGCCAGTTCCTCAATGAGGTATTTGCCGATCAGGCCGGCATGCCAGGAGGTCCCACAGGCGGTAATGATGATCCGCTTGATCCGTCGCAACTGCTCATACTGCAGGTTGAGCCCGTTGAGCCGGGGAATGCCTTCTTCAGCTTCAAAACGCACTCGAAAAGCGTTTCTGATGGTCTCCGGCTGCTCGTGGATCTCCTTGAGCATGAAATGGTCAAAACCGGCCTTTTCGATCTGATCCAGAGTCCAGTCGATGCGCTCGATTTCGGCGTCTATCGGGGCGTTGTCGGCGTTGATGATCTTGATATCGTTGGCGGTGACAGTGGCAATCTCGCCCTCTTTCAGGTAGGTCACCCGCTGGGTGTGTTCCAGCATCGCTGAAACATCGGAAGCCACGAAGTTCTCATGGTCGCCGTAGCCAACCACCAGCGGCGATCCCTGACGCGCCACTACCATGACCCCGGGATGCAATGACGATTCGACAGCAATCCCGTAAGTGCCCTCGACCAGGGCCAGGGTGTTGCGTACCGCGTCGGTGAGGTCGCCTTTGTAATTGTAGCGGATCATGTGAACCAGGATCTCGGTGTCGGTGTCGGTAACAACTTCATAACCTTCGCGCCTGAGAAATTCGCGGAGGGCACGATAGTTTTCGATAATGCCGTTGTGGACCAGAGCAATCTCACCCTTGGTGTCGGTGTGCGGATGGGCGTTGAGCTGGGTCGGTTCGCCATGCGTGGCCCAGCGGGTATGGGCGATGCCGTGAGTGCAGTTATAGTCGTCGACGTTTCCGATAACCTCTTGCAGACAACTGATCTTACCGGCCGACTTGGCCACCATGATGCCGTCCTTGGTCATCAGCGCAATGCCTGACGAATCGTAACCGCGATACTCCAACCTTAGGAGTCCGTTAATCAGAATCGGCAAGGCCTGCCGGTGTCCAACGTATCCTACAATACCACACATAAGATGCCTTCTGCTATTTGAAGTAGCCGCTCACCTGACGAACCAACTGCTGCGTCAGCCTCTTGTCGTCCGTTTCTACTATCAGTCTATATATCGGTTCGGTATTCGATGTCCTGATCTGCAACCAGCCTCGTTCAAAATCAAAACGCAGGCCATCCTGGCGATTCACCTTGACCCTGCCCAGCAGTTTTGCGGCCTCCAAGCCGAAACCCTGTAACTGCTTGGCAAAACGCGGAGTCAGGGCCGCCTTAGTCTTTATAGCGTGGTATACCGGTAGAGTTTCCACCATTTGAGCCAAGCTCAGGCGGCGCTGACAAAGCGCCGTGAGAACCAGGGCCGCCGCCACCAGGGAGTCACGGCCGGCATGACAGGCCGGGTATATCACGCCTCCATTCCCTTCACCACCAATGACGGCCCGCTTCTGCCGGATCATGCGGACAACGTTGGCCTCACCCACCTTTGAAAGAAACACCTTTGAGCCCAGCGACCGGGCCACATCGGCTGTGACCCGCGACGTGGACAGGTTGAACACGGTCGCTCCGGTCTTTTGCCTCAGGACCGGCATGATAGCGATCGCCAGGGTGAGTTCCTCGCCGATAGCCCGACCGTTTTCATCAACCAAAGCCAGGCGGTCGGCATCGGGGTCGCAGGCCAAACCGAGATCGGCCCGGTGTTTCTTGACCGCCTGTCCCAATTGGCGCAGATTTGTGGGGATCGGCTCCGGTTCATGGACAAACTTGCCGTCACCGGCGCAGTTTATCCGAATGACCTCCACACCCAATCGCTGAAGCAGCTCCGGCAGGGCGCTCGAGCCGGCGCCGTTGATAGCGTCAACCACTACTTTGAAACGGCGGTTACGAATGGCTTGTCGGCTGATGCCCGGCGCAGCCAGAACCAACTTGATATGCTCTTCGATCCAGCCGGTCTGCGTCGAGATCCGACCAAGCGTTGCAGCCGACTTCAGATCAAAGCGGCCCTTGGTCAGGATTCTGTCGAACCGCCGGAATTCGGTCGGTCCGATGAACTCGCCCGTGCGATTGAACAGTTTGAGGGCGTTCCACGGCGCCGGATTGTGCGAGGCGGTAACGCAGACGCCGCCGACAGCGTGCAGCTTTTTGACCGCAATCGCAACCGTTGGAGTGGGCACGATACCGATATCGATCACATCGCACCCGACCGCCGCCAGTCCGGCCGCAACGGAACGCAGGAACATGTCACCCGATGGGCGACTGTCGCGCCCGATGATCACCTTGCCCTTATTCAAAAACGTGCCGAAGGCGGCCGCAAACTGGGTAGTGAGAATCGGGTCCAGTCCCTGCCCGACAATACCCCGAATACCCGAGGTCGATTTTATGAGAATGTCCTTTTTCACTAGTTGATCCCTATCTGGTTTTGGTAACAGATTAGACAAAGATCTTAGGCCTACGGTCGATTGCCCTTTGATTTGAAGTCATTGTACTAAAACTATCTCCCGGTGAGGATTCTTTGCATCTGGCGATGGATCTTGCCGTTGGAGGCCAGAATGTCGTTGTCGAATATCGAGTAGGCACTGCCGTCCAGACGGGTTACCCGGCCGCCACTCTCGGTGACAATCAACTGCGCCGCGGCCGTATCCCAGGGATGCAGATACAGCTCCCAGAAACCGTCAAGACGGCCACAAGCCAGCCAGCACAAGTCTATCGCGGCCGAGCCGGGTCGCCGCACCGCCTGGGCCGCCTTGACCATGCGCCCGAACAAACCAAGATTGTTTTTCCGATCGGTGTCCACCGAGTAGGAGAAGCCGGTGGCCAAAAGGGAGCGCTTTAGCCGGCGTTCGCCGGTTACCGTAATCGACCGGCCGTTGAGCCGCGCCCCGAGACCGGCTCCTGCCGCAAACAGCTCATGACGCTCCGGATCGTAGATAGCGGCCGCGACGGCCCTGCCCCGATATTCGACCGCAATTGAAACACAGTAGACCGGAAAACCGTGGGCATAGTTGACGGTTCCATCGAGCGGGTCAATGACCCAGCGAAACTCGGAGTCCTCGGTCCGGTCGTGCCCCTCTTCGGCCATCACTGAGTGACCGGGGAACAGAGTCTGAATTCTGCCGGTGATGTACTTCTCGGCTTTGACGTCGTACTCGGTGACCGGGTCGATACGGCCCTTGTATGTCACATTCTTGACGCGATTGAAGCCGGTCTTTAGGATGTGACCGGCCCCTTCGGCCATTGCGGCCGCAGCCGTCATCAACCCACGAGTATCTTTCTTGGTCAGTTCCATAGCTCCCACAGCTTACTCTTTTGGCGGCGCCGGGTCGTCGTCTTGCTGCTTTCGGTATTGTATCTGGTATAGTCTATGGTAGATGCCGCCCCGTTGCAACAACTCTTCGTGGCGACCTATTTCGCGGACCCGCCCGTGATGCAAGACGACGATTTTATCAGCTTTCTCGATCGTTGACAAACGATGCGCCACCACGATAGAAGTCCGGCCGGTCATGAGCTCGGCCAGGGCGTTTTGAATGAGTGATTCGGTGGTGGAATCGACGGAACTGGTAGCCTCGTCCAGGACCAGGATATCAGGATCGTGCGCCAGCGCCCGGGCAAAGGAAAGAAGTTGCTTTTGCCCGGTGGAGAGAGTGGCCCCGCGCTCTTTGACTACGGTCTGGATGCCGTCCGGGGCGTCCCTCAAAAAACCTCCAAAGCCGACCCGGTGAAGCGCTCGCAAGGTCTCTTCGTCACTGATCTCCGGGTTGCGAAGGCGGACGTTACCGGCGTAGGTCCCGCTGAACAGGAAAACATCCTGCACCACCAAAGCCAGGTGCGAGCGCAGATCATTGACCGGCCACTGTTTGATGTCGATGCCGTCCAGCTCGATGGTCCCCTGCTGTACATCGTAGAAGCGATACAGCAGCGATACCAGCGAGGTCTTGCCGGCTCCGGTCGCTCCCACCAATGCCACCGTCTGGCCCGGCTCGACTGCAAAGCTCACATCCTGCAAAACCCACTCGTCTTTGTTATAGGCAAACCAGACGTTTTTGAATTCGAGGCGACCGGTGAAGGTCTTGGGTGTTTTCGTCCGGTCACTATCCTGGATGACAGGCTGAGTATCAAGCAGGCCGAATATGCGCTCAGACGATGCCATCGAATTTTGCAAAATGTTATACTTTTCCGACAAATCACGAATCGGCCGGTAGAAGCGTTCGACGAGACTAATAAACGCCACCAGTTCGCCAAAGGTCAGTACCCCTGCCTCTATGCGGAAGCCGCCATAATAAAGCAGAAGGCCGAGCGAAACCGCTCCGATGATTTCTACAGTCGGGAAGAATATCGCATAGAAATATATCCCGCGGTGATGAGCCGCGCGCAGATCGTTGCTGATCTGATCAAACTTCTCGCTCACGTCGCGCTGCTTGACAAAAAGCTGGACGATCTTGATTCCACTCAGATGTTCCTGGACGAAGGCGTTTAGTCGGGCGGTTTTGAGACGCACCAGGCGATAAACCTCGCGAACGCGGGCCCGAAATAAAAAAGTCGCCGCAACCAAGAAGGGCATGACTACAAAGGTGATCAAGGCCAGTTGCCAGTTGTAGTAAAGCAAGGCGGCCACGATCAGGACCAGCATGAAGATGTCGCCGATGACCGAGACGACACCCGACGAAAACAGTTCGTTCAGAACATTGACATCGCTGGACACACGCGTTACCAGACGGCCGACCGGGTTTTTGTCGAAAAATGCCAGGTGGAGTTTCTGCAGGTGAGCGTAGATCTGCATACGAACATCGTGCTGCACCTTTTGCCCCAACCACTGGGTTATGTAGATCTGAGCGTAGCTGGCGACGAAGCCGATTGCTATCACGGCCAGGTACAGACCGACCATCATCAAGAGGCCGGGCTCATCGCCGGAAGCGATGTAATCGTCTATGGCAATCTGAGTCAGAAAGGCCAGCGAAATCTGAAATGAGGATGTAATCAGGAGCAAGAACACGGCGCCCACGACCCACCAGCGATAGGGCCGCAAGTAGGTGAGAAGACGCTTCATCAGCCGGGCATCATAGGCCTTGCCCAACGCTTCTTCTTCATGATAGCCGCTGCTGCCGCTCATAGTCGATCCAACTCCTGTTGCAAGAGCTGCGAGCGATAAAGCTCGGCGTAATAACCACCGTTGCGGAGCAGTTCATAGTGCGAGCCCTGCTCTACGATACGACCGGCCTCCATACTAATGATGAGGTCGGCATCCTTCACGGCCGACGCCCGATGCGAGATAATGATCGCCGTCCGATCGGTCAGAACAGCCTTGATACGCTCATTGATCTCGGCCTCGGTTTCAGTGTCGACGGCCGAAGTGGCATCATCAAGGACCAGAATGGCCGGATCGGTGACAATGGCCCGAGCGATGGTCGTCCGTTGCTTCTGACCGCCCGACAGGGTGATGCCGCGCTCGCCCACCATTGTCTGGTAGCCGTCGGGGAAATCGGGCAGATCTTTGTCCAACGAAGCCACCACAGCGGCTCTCTCAACATCGTCCGGCGTAGCCTCGGCAGCCCCAAACCTGACATTCTGGGCGATGGTATCGGAGAACAAAAACGGTTCCTGTGGGGCAAAGCTGATCCTGCGGCGCAGAGCGCCCAGATCCCAGTCGTTGATGTCAATCCCGTCGATCTGGAGCTGGCCGCGGGTGACAGGGTAAAATCCGGCCAACAGCGACACCAGCGTCGTCTTGCCGCATCCGGTGCGACCGATGATACCGACTGTCTGGCCGGGCGTGATAGTCAGATTGACGTTGTGCAGAACGGTCCGGTCATCGTAGGCAAAACTAAGCCCGCAGAAGTTGATACCGCCCGAGACCGGGCCGCGATGGTGACGCGTGTCCATCGGTATGTCGGGCCTCAGTCGCAAGATCCGGTTGATTCTGTCAAGCGAGGCGGTCCCGCGCTGGTACAGGGAAATCACCCAACCCAAAGCAATGGCCGGCCAGAAGAGCATCGACAAGTAAGCAAAAAAAGCGACCAGCGACCCTAGCGGCATCCGACCCTGCATTACTTCGCGGCCACCGAAGTACAAAACACACATTACCAGAAGGGATGCAAAGAACAGCAGCAGGGGATGAAACAGGGCGTTGACGCGCGCCAGATCCATATTCACACGAAAGTACTTCATTGACATGATGCCAAAATGCTCAACTTCGGCCGACTCCTGCCGGAATGCCTTCACAACCCGAACCCCTGCGATGTTTTCCTGAACGGTGGCGGTCAATTCCGAAAAATGCTCCTGGACCTTCTGCGCCCGAACGTGCACCAGGTTGCCGACGCGATTGACCACGAACGGAATCGCTGCCATAGGAATCAAGGCGTATACGGTCAGGACCGGATCCAGATAGAGCATAAAAGAGACCGCCACTACGAAGGTCACGATCGTGTTGGTGACATGCATGATGCCGGGGCCTATCATCATACGGACCGCTTCGATGTCGCTGGTCAATCGTACCATGAGGTCGCCGGTGCGAGTGTTGTCGAAGAATCTGGGCGACAGCCCCAGCAGATGACCAAACAAGTCACTGCGCAAGTCGGCTTCAAGCCAGCGCGACATCCAGATGACGGTGCGCCGAGTGAGAAAACGGAAAGCCCCGGAGAGGATGGCCAGGCCGATCATGATCAGCACCAGCTGCAGTCGTCGGGTGTGCACCCCCCCCTGTTCCAGCTCATCAAAAACAAGCTTGGTCAGGTATGGCAGGACCATCATCAAGGCATTCGAGAATACAATACAGATAGCACCGACTACCAGATAGCCACGATAGTGGCGGAGGTACTTGACGATCGTGCTGAACCGCCCCGACCAGGTTTGGTTGTCTTTGTGTTGTTGATCCGTCAAAGCAGTAACAACGTGAGTCTATGGCCTTTCCACAGACCCTTATAACGCCCCCGGGGGCTAATAGTTCAGGATATTGGCCAGGAGGTGGATGGCCTCGAGATTGAGCTGCGACACCATTTCCAGCAGCGGCAAACCGCAGTAGATCACCTGCCCCGTCCCCAGACGAGAGATTGACAGCAACGCCGCGCCACTGGCAGTTGTGATGACTACTTCGGCCGGGGCAACATCGGCCGCCGCGGTCCTGACCTGACCCGACCAGGCACTCAGCAGGTCCTCCGCTGATATCTCGTGCGGGCGACTGAGCACACGCGCCTGGGGCAATCGGGTAATGATTTGTGCACGGCCCAATGTTTCCCAGGCCGGTACCAGGCTGACGGGCAGAATCCCCCGGGGCCAATTATACTCCTGTCCCAGGATGACCAGCGAGCCCCCATAACGAACGTATTCCTCAAAGCGATCGGTCATCTGGCTTAGTGACGGATACCCCCGATGACTGCCGGAGCCGATGATAATGACGCTGTAGGCGGCGAGATCGGCCGTCAACAGGCTGCGGTCGGTCAGAGGTCGAAAGTCGGCATTAGTCATGCGCAGGGCGTCCTCAAGCCTGCCGGAGCTGTCCGGGACAAAGCCGATGGTGAGGGTATCGGCGACCCGGCACCGGGCGATTCTCATCATGGCGGTATCGACTGCAATCACCTGATTATCGACCGACAACGCAATGGTGGCCATCTGTCGACCAATTTCCATCAAATTCGAAGTTGTAAATGGAATGCGTACGCGCCGCCGCGTCTGACCCTGCTCAAGGTCCAGCGTCTGCCTGTAGGCGCCGGCAAAAACTCCCCTCGGAGTGGTCAGTTCCAGGTAGGCGGGGCCGGCGTATTCGCTCGCTTTTGTGATGACCACGTCGAGTGACGAGGACCCGATCAGACGATCGATGTCAACGCTGCTTACCGGCGGCACGATCACGTAGTCCGGATCGAAGCTAACGGTAAGCGTTGGTGTTCGTCGCAAAGGCAGCGAGCGCTCGAACTGCAGCGGGATGGCACCGTAACTGAGACCGACTACGAAGGCCAACGATTCCGGCTTTTGGGTTTCGAGATAGCCCGGCTCGACATCAACCAGAAACTCCCGGACATACGATTGATGTGGCGATACTACGCGAGGTCGGTCGTCCAGAACGACCTCAACCGAATCCCAGTGCGGTCGGAAGCGTACCGTCTCCAGGACAACCTCGGACGGACCGTTGGCCGACAGCGACAGACGGAATTTGACACGCGGCCCGTGCGGCGTATCAAGTACAACAATGCGACCATCCCAGGCGATTCCAACCGTAGCCAGAGCCGCCTGCTCAGCCCGGGCGGCCAGGTCCAAAAGGTAACTCTGGAGATCACCTGCTCGGGGCCCCGAAAGGGAGTTGAGCGTCTGTTCGGTCAGAAATTGCATTTGACGAAAGCCGTCAATGACCTTATCGGCGCGGCCGGATCCGGTTAACGCTTGAGCAGCGCGAAACGACGACAGGTAATGATGGGCCTGACTCAGAAAGGTCCTTCTCATGGGGCCTTGGGGAATCGACTTGTCAATGAACTCCGTTAATCTCAGAGGCTGGAGGCCGGAGAGAAAGTCCGGCTGGGCACCATCCGCTCCGCCTCGATTGAAACGCCTGACATAACGCACCTGGAATCCGCTATACTCTTCGGCCCCAACGGGTCGCCCCAGCAGTTGCGGCACTTCCAGTTCCAGGCGATCACGGTAACGACCAAACAGCTCATGCGGGTTGAGCACTACCTGCGGACCACCCTGGTCGACAGCGCCCACGGGCAAGAATTCATATACTTTGGACGTGGAGAACAGCTCGGCGCTGTCCCTCTCGGACGTTACTAGATAGTCGATAAGTCGACGCTGCCAGCCGTCCTTGAAAGGACGCGATTGCAGCACCAGATCGGGTGGATGATAACCCCAAAGCTCTGTGACCAACCGCTGTATGGCCGCCGTGTCCTCGGTCGGCAAAAAATATTGATGCCATCCCATTTGCCGGTCGGCCAGGACCTGGGACGAATGTCGAAACTCACCACCGGTCCGCAATTGTAAAAGATCGATGCGGCAGCCGTAGAGATCGTTGAGGTAGTACAGTGTCGGCCAGTCGACGGGGTCCGCCTCGTCGTATAGGTAGACAACACGGACATCACACAAGGCGTACGTTATCGGATCCGGCGCCGCCGCAAGCTTGGCCGAGCCGACTACTATCATCGCAAGGGCCAGTAGAGCTGAGCGCATATACTCGACCAAATGCAAGACGCGAATGTTAACTTCCATAACGCCAAATTAGATCGGGTTCTGATCGCTGTCAAACTTGAAATTATTACCGCCGGCATCATTGAGCCCTGTCACAAAAAAAAGCCACCCCGTCGGGTGGCCTTATGCAAAGTCTGATCTCGTCAGATTATCTTCTTCTCGTGAAGCTTCTCATACAGATGGTCGGCCAGCTCCTCGGGGGTCTCGCCCTGGATCATCTCGCCGGACGGGCGTGGCGGCGGCGGGGCCACCCCGGTAACCTTGGTAGCCGAGGCAACAGCGTCAAGCCCCAAATCAGCCGCGGACCACCGGGTGATAGTCTTCTTCTTGGCCGCCATCTTTCCCTTGAGCGACGGCAAGCGCGGTTCGTTAATCTCCTTGACCACCGAGAGTACCGCCGGGAGCGTTAGCTGGACCACATCGTAACCATCCTCAGTAGATCGCTCAACGGTAGCTGAACCGGCGTCGATGGCTTGCACTTTCTTCACAAACAACGCCTGCGGCAGGCCGAGATGGGCCGCCAGCGCTGCCGGTACTTGGGCGGCATCGGTATCGATGGCCTGCTTGCCGCCCACAATAAGATCATACTCGCCCAATTTCTTCAGGCCGGCGGCCAATATGACGGCGGTCGCCTGGGGATCGACGCCGTTAAATTGCTCATCACACAAGAGGTAAGCTTCGTCAACACCCAAAGCCAGGCAGTCCCGCAGGGCCGACTCGGCCCGCTCAGTCCCGACCGAGATCACCGTTACTTTGCCACCCAGCTGCTCCTTGATTCTCAGGGCTTCCTCGACACCATACTCGTCGAACGGATTGACCGTACCCGGACCCTGGGGCAGGACCACTTGGTTGTTGGTTTCATCGACCTTGATCAGGGCAATTTCCGGAACTTGTTTGATCAGAGCTACTATGTTCATCTCTAACTAATCCTTACAGACATCAGTGTACGGTAGCGTTAATCGGCTAATATTGCACGCCGGGGCGGTATTGTCAAGTCGCGGCCGTCGCCCAAAATGAAAGGACCCGCCCGGGCGGGTCCTCTTGGTTTCGTAACCGGGCGCCTGATGAATGTATCAGCGCTTACGGCGAGTGATCTTGCGGCGCGGCGCGGCTTTGGTGCGGCGAGTCGGCGTCGCACGCTTGGCGACGGCGCGGCGAGTTGGTTTGCGGGTGGTCGGCTTTTTAGTTTCCGGGCGGCGTTTTGCCGAGGCCGGCTTGGCAATACCCATAGCCCGAATCTTGGCCTTGATCGAAGCCGGCGACCGACTGAGCATCGTGGCAATCTCGGTGGCCGATTTGGTCTTGTAGGCCATTTTGAGTCTGGACTCTTCTGTCTTAGTCCAAAGCTTCACACCCGGACGCACCCCGGCCGGCTTCTTGGTGACTTTCCGCGCGACCTTCCTGGCCGTTTTTTTTACCGGGCTTTTGTGTTTCGCTCTCGGCATCATCAACACTCCTGTTTATGAGTTGGCAGGTCCAGGTTCCTATGTTGATCGGGGGTGTGCCAGGCAGCGGTCGATCACCGTACACTGAGATCGATTACATAGCCACGGACCATGGTCTCACACCCGGTTTCCTATTACAGGATCAACCTGCGACGGGTTATGTCAACTAAAACATGATGGGTAACATGGCCCGGGGGGGAGAACGTGCATGTAGGGCCTGTTAAGGAATACGGTATTCCGTTGTGTCAGGTCATGTGACCTGACAGGCAATGTCATGCCGGACGATAGCGATTGGTCACACCTATCCGCTGACGCGGATGCGCAAGACCTGCCCCAACAAGTTCGTAAACTCTTACGGCAGAACCTATGCCGGGGGGGGACAGTCTTGAGATTGTTGCTGTATTTTGGCCAGGGCCTGGGCGGCGGCGTGCTGCTCGGCCTCTTTTTTGGAGTTGCCCGTGCCTTGACCAAGCGCCGCACCCTGAACATGTACTTCGACAACAAAGGTCTTTTGATGATCGGGTCCGGATTCCTCCAGCACATCGTAGCGGGGCATGGCCTCGCCCCAGCTTTGCACCATCTCGAGCAGCGCCCCCTTGTAGTTGCGTTGCGACGAGTCGGACAAAATCTGCTTTTTTCGCGAGTAGATCAGGCGCAGGATGACGTCACGAGCCGACTCCAAACCGCCGTCGAGGTAAACGGCCGCGATGACCGACTCCAGACCGTCGGAGACTATCGACGCTCGCTCGCGTCCTCCGGCCCGATCCTCTTCGGGCGAGAGACGCAAGTGGCGGTGAAGATCGACTTCGCGGGATACATTAGCCAGGGTCGTCTCGTTGACCAGCTTGGCTTTCATTTTGGTCAGGTCGCCCTCGTGGATCTGAGGGTGATCACGGAATAGCTGCTCGGCGACGACCAGGCCAAGGACCGAGTCGCCCAGATACTCCAGGCGTTCATTGGACGGGGAATGGTGCGGGTCAAAACGTGTAAACGACCGATGCGTCAGACTCAATATCAGAAGGGCGCGGTCATGGAAGCGATAACCCAGGATACCCTCGACCGTATCCAGATCGACCCGTGACGGTCCTTGCTGCTTTGGTTGGGCCTGGTCGGGGTCGGCCGACTCCCTTCGATTGGGAGCAGAGAGCCCCAGCAGGCTTCTCAACTTCTTGGTCAGACTCATATGGTCGCGTATTAGTCGCCGCCGTCAGCCTTCCCTACTACGATAGATACGTTGTGTCCCCCGAAGCCGAAGGAATTGCTGATGGCGTAGTTGATGTCGCACTTGCGAGATTTGCCGGGGACATAATCCAGGTCGCATTCCGGGTCCGGATAATCAAGGTTGATGGTCGGATGCACCTGTCGCTCGACGATGGATTTGAAAGTGATTATCAACTCGGCCGAACCGGCCGAGCCCAACAGGTGACCGGTAAGAGACTTGGTCGAGTTGCAGGGTACCTCATAAGCATGCGGTCCCAGGACTTCTTTTATCGCCTTGGTTTCGGCGATGTCACCCAGGCCGGTGGCGGTGCCATGGGTGTTGACATAGTCGATTTGAGCCGGCGTAATCCCGGCGTCGTCAATAGCGATCTGCATCGCCCGCCGGGCACCGTGGCCCTCAGGATGCGGGGCCGTCATGTGATAGGCATCACCGGTCATACCGCCGCCGCAAACCTCGCCGTATATTCCCGCTCCGCGCCGGGTGGCGTGCTCCAGGGACTCCAGAATCAGGATACCGGATCCCTCACCCATGACGAAACCATCACGTTCCTTGTCGAATGGTCGCGAGGCGCGTTCGGGTTCGTCGTTTCGAGTTGACATCGCCCGCGCCTGGCAGAAACCGGCCATGGACACCGGCGTGATAGTAGCTTCAGCGCCACCAGCCACCATAACGTCGGCCTCACCGCGCTGGATGATGCGGTAGGCATCTATAACGGCATGGGCGGAAGAGGCACAGGCCGACACCGTAGCGTAATTGGGCCCGCCAAAGCCGTGGCGGATCGAGACCAGCCCGGCGCACATATCACTGATCATCATGGGGATGAAAAAGGGTGAGACCTTGCCCGGGCCGCCTTCCAGAAGCCGCTTATGCTGCGCCTCAAAGGTGCTGATGCCACCAATGCCGGATCCGATAATTACGCCGCAACGATTCTTGTCCAGCTTATCCAGATCCAGACCGGAATCGGCCAGAGCTCGCTCGGTGCTGACAATAGCATACTGCTCGGCCAGGTCCATGCGCCGCAGCTCTTTTTTGTCGATGAAGGCGGTGGGATCGAAGTCCTTGACCTCGGCCGCGATCTTGGTGGTGTAGTCGCTCACATCAAATCGCGTCACCAATCCCACGCCGGATTTGCCGGCCAGCACAGCCTGCCAGACTTCGTCGACAGTACATCCCAACGGGCAGGTGATACCCATCCCCGTGACCATTACCCGGTTGTTCATAGCGCTGATATCCCCTGCTCTTGGTTAGACGTCAGCCGGCCTTTTCGGAGTGCTCCAGGATGTATGAAATGGCATCGGCCACGGAGACGATCTTCTCGGCGTCCTCGTCCGGGATCTCTATCGAGAACTCTTCTTCCAGAGCCATAACCAGCTCCACCGTGTCCAGAGAATCGGCCCCGAGATCATCAACAAACTTGGCCGGTTCAGTGACCTGGCTCGGCTCGACACCCAGCTGCTCGACGATGAGCTCCTTGACTCTTGCTTCCACTGTCATGAGAAAACTCCTTTATCTCTTCTACCTGTTACATTGTCTTTCACTACATTGTCATGCCGCCGTCAACGGCCAGTACTTGCCCGGTGATATAAGCCGCTTCGTCCGAGGCCAAAAAGGCCACCGCCCGAGCGACATCATCAGGTGTCCCGGCACGCTTGATGGCTACCCGGTCCATAAAATAGGCCCGGGCAGAGTCCGGCAAAGTCGCCGTCATCTCGGTCTCGATAAATCCCGGCGCCACGGCATTGACCGTCACCCCACGGGGTGCCAGCTCGCGGGCAGCGGTTTTGGTCAACCCGATCAGACCGGCTTTCGAGGCCGAGTAGTTGGCCTGTCCGGCATTGCCGGTCAGTCCGACCACCGAGCTAATATTCACAATGCGGCCATAACGCTGCTTCATCATTTGCCGCGCGGCCGCTTTCGTGCTAAGAAAAGCTCCTTTTAAGTTGATGTCAAGTACCAGGTCCCAATCGGCCGGATCCATCCGAATCATCAGCGTGTCGCGAGTAATACCGGCATTGTTGACCAAAATATCAACTCGACCGAATCTCTCGACAGTCCGGCTTATCAGGGCGTCGATATCATCAGGCTTGGTAACATCGGCCGGCACCGCCAACGCCCGCTCGCCCAGCTCGGAGGCTGTCTGCTGCGTAGAGCTGCCGTCAATATCAGAAATCACAACATTGGCACCACACGCGACCAGGTGCGCGGCGATGGTTTTGCCGATGCCACGACCCGATCCGGTAATAATTGCTGTCCTATCGGTAAAATCCATCTCGTCCCTTCAGGCGGTCACGCTACAGTAATTAGTAACGTCCTCAAGCGTATCCAGATTCAATATCTTTTCAGGTCGCATATCTCGTTTGGCCAAACCGGCCAAGACCTTACCGGGACCGATTTCGATAACCCGATCCACCCCCGCCTCTTTGAGGCAGGCCATCGTTTGCGACCAGCGTACCGGGGCCGTGACCTGGGCTTCGAGTAGCTCTTTTATTTGGCCGGCGTCGGTAGTAGGAACTGCCGTAACGTTGGCCACAACCGGCCGGGATGGGGTGTTAAACGTCAGGGTCCCGAGATATCGGGCCAGCCCCGCCTTGGCCGACTCCATGAGCGGCGAATGAAAAGCGCCACCTACCTCCAGCATCAGAGCTCGTTTGGCTCCGGCCTCCTTGGCCAGGGTCACGGCCGCTTCCACCGCTGCCAGAGACCCCGAGATGGCGATTTGATTTCCGGAGTTATAATTGGCCGGAATCACCACCCCATGTCGCGCGGCCTGCCGACAGACCTCTTCCACCTGGTCGGCGGTCAGAGCGACGATCGCGGCCATAGTGCCGGGATTGGCGACGCAGGCCTCTTCCATCAGAGTAGCGCGGCGGACCACCGCCCGTACGGCGTCTTCATAACTCAGCGCCCCGGTCACCGCCAGGGCACCATACTCGCCCAAAGAGTGGCCGCAAGCATAATCAAAATCGGGTAGATTTTCTCCCAGCGTGGTCAGCACCGCCAGTGAATGCAACAGGATGGCCGGTTGCGTGAAGCGAGTGCGCTTGAGCTCTTCGGCCGGTCCTTCAAATGAAATTCGGGCGATATCCGCGCCCAGTTCCGCCGAGGCCAGTTGGTATAGTGCCCGCACCGGCGCCGAAGCGTCGTACAAATCTTTTCCCATACCAACGTACTGGGAAGCCTGACCGGGAAACATCAGAACAGTTTTACTCATCGCTTTACCACCTCATCAGAGCCGAGCCCCAGATCATACCACCACCAAAGGCCACCATCAAGATAATATCCCCCTCTTTCAGCCGACCGGCTCGATTAGCTTCATCGAGGGCCAGAGGCACCGAAGCCGCCGAGGTGTTGCCGTATTTCTCGATATTGAGAACAACTTTGTCCATGCCGACTTTGAGACGTTTGGCGATAGCCTCGATAATGCGAACATTGGCTTGATGGGGAATAACCAGCGAGATATCGGATCGGTCGAGACCGGCCTCTTCGACCGCCTTGAGGGCCGCATTACACATCTGCCTGACCGCTACTTTGAAGACCTCGCTGCCGTTCATGTAGATCTTGTCCGATCCGTCGTAGGTGAAGTCCCTGGTGTAGGGTGTCACCGTACCGCCGGTTGGTATCCACAGCCACTCTTTCATGCTGCCGTCGGATTTCATAACCGTGGACAGCAGGCCTCTGTCACCGTCGTCAGCGGCGACAATGGCCGCTCCGGCGGCATCGCCAAA
This sequence comes from bacterium, assembly GCA_043819515.1. Classification (GTDB taxonomy): domain Bacteria; phylum Zixibacteria; class MSB-5A5; order GN15; family FEB-12; genus DAOSXA01. Next base: position 2,303 of record JBDRES010000040.1, on the reverse strand, counting down.
AAGAACGCAGGTATTCCGGTCGTTGTAATTGGTAATCGAGGTAAGCTTCTCAACCCCGATCACGGCTACCCTCTTGTAGATGCCTGATTCGATATAGGCCCGGGCGATGCCTAAACCGTTGATAAAGCCGGTACAGGCCGCCACGATGTCGTAAGCGACGGCGTTTTTTAGTCCCAGGCGTTCCTGCACCAGGCAGGCGGTCGACGGCAGCCGGTAGTCCGGTGTCACCGTCCCCAGAATCAACGCGTCGATGTCTGCGGCCGGGCAGGCGGCCATATCGAGAGCATGCCTCAGGGCTTCGGTGGCCATGTCGGAGGAGTTGGTACCGTCCTCGGCAATACGTCTTTCCTTGATGCCGGTCCGCGTCGTGATCCACTCGTCAGATGTATCTACAATTTTCTCGAAATCAGCGTTCGTCATTCGCTTCGGTGGAGTATACGACCCCGTTCCGATTATTCGAGCCCTTGGCTTTCGTTCCATTGAAATATCCCAGGTGGTTGGTTACGAGTTCTTCGCGGATACGGTCGACCATCCGGCACCTGACCATACCGTAAGCTACGCCAACGGCGTTACCGATGGCTCGGGCATTGGACGAACCGTGGCAGATGATAACCGCTCCGTTGACACCCAGGAGCGGGGCGCCGCCCGACTCGGCATAGTCGAAGCGGTTTCTCATGCGCTTCAGAAACGGCAACAACAGCACCGCGCCCATGCGCGAAAATATATTGGTCTGTATTTGCCGCTGCATGGCCGAGACCATCATCGGTTTGATCGACTCGGCAAACTTAAGCAGAATATTGCCGGTGAAACCGTCGGTCACGGCAACATCGACCATGCCCGACAATATGTCGCGGCCCTCGATGTTGCCGACGAAATTTATATCGGAGTCCTTTAGTAGCCGCCGCGAGTTAAAGATCAGTTCGTTGCCTTTGCTGCGTTCTTCGCCGATGGAGATCAGCCCGACGCGGGGAGACTCGCGGTTGAAAATGACCTGCGCAAAAACAGAGCCCATGATGGCAAACTGCGAGATGTGGGCCGGCTTGCAGTCGGCGTTGGCACCGCAATCCAGAACCAGGGTCGGATTGCCGGTCGAAGTCGGAAACGCCGAGGCAATGGCCGGGCGGCTGACGCCTTCGATACGCCCCAGAGTCAGAAGCGAGGTGGCCATGACGGCCCCGGTGTTACCCGGGGAAACGAAGGCCTCGGCCTGGCCTGCTTTGACCAACTTCAAGCCGATGTGAATAGACGACTGGCGCGCCCGGACACCGTCGGTGGCCGACATCTGCATGGACACAACATCGGGAGCGTGCTCGATGGAAATATTGGCCGGTACGTCTTCTTTGGTATTGAGCACGGCCTCGATACGATCACGCCGACCGACAAGGATCATATGCAAGGAATCAGGGTGCTTGCGGGCCGCTTCCAAGCCGCCATCAACAATGCATTCCTCGCCACCGTCGGCCCCCATTACGTCCAGGACGATTTTATGTAGTTTCTCAGACGCCATTCGCGCTAAGTAAACCGCCGTTAAGTTGTGAAAATCCCGATCTCTTAACCGGCTTGGTTTGAGCTGATCACCTGACGGCCGTCGTAGTATCCGCAACTGGGACAAATGTGATGCGGCAGACGGGCACTATGACAATGGGAGCATTCCACCGGATTAGGCAGCGAAATCGTCCAATTGGTACGGCGCTTGCGACCGCGCGTGCGGGAATGACGTCTCTTGGGTAGTGCCATCGGATTTTTCCTCTAATCAGTTAAGTGAGCTTCTTTTTCAGGTCCTTCAGTGCGCTCCAGCGTTCGTCAACAACATCACTCTTACAACCACAATCACTTTCGTTGAGATTGCAGCCGCAAGAGGGACACAGACCACGGCAGTCTTCACGACAGACCGGCTTGAGGTCAACAGCCAGAACAACCGCCTGGCGCACAAGTTCACCAATATCAGCGCGGAGGTCACCACCCACAAAATGGGCGTAATCCTCATCATCGACAACGCCATCGTCTCCGGGCGGTTTCCAGCCCTCCGGGCGACAAAAAAAGTCGATCTCGCCGGTCAACTCGGTGGGGAAAATCGCCAGACAGCGCGCACATTCCACGTTGGCCTCAGCCACCACCGTGCCCCGGCAGTAATATTCATCCCCGGCCTGCTGAACCTCAAGGTCAACCGTCAGCCGCTCCAGGCTGTGGATACTATCATAATCCACAGAAAATTTTTCTGGGTCGGCCGTGACCTGTGCCCGGGCGGGGAAACTCTTGAATTCCCTAAGATCCAGTATCACAGCCTCAGAGTGTACGCAAAC
>JBDRES010000039.1:0-39113 GCA_043819515.1 bacterium | reverse complement strand
CCACACCGGGAATTGTCGGGTGCAAATCGAGCGCCTTCTCGTAAAGCTCACAGGCCCGGGACTCCTGCCCCACCTGCGCGAAGAACTGGGCGCTCTTGGTAAGGATATCAAAATCCTTGCTGTCCAGTTCGAGGGCTTTCTCGAACAGCTGACCGGCTTCGTCAATACGGCCGGATTTGACCGACACGCAAGCCAACCCTAGCGTCGCCTGCGGATGCGGCTGATCGTGATCGTTTTGAGATTCGAAGTGCTTCCGAGCGCCGATTAAGTCATCCTTCTCCAGGTACACTCGGCCCAGATGAAGGTTGGCGTGCAAGTAGCCCGGCGAGTGTTCAATGGCTTTCAGGTAATATGTCTCGGCTTCATCCTTTCGGCCCAGTAGTTCGGCCACACACCCCATTCCGAAGTACGCTGTTGCCTGTGATTCCGGATGATAAAGGATGAAGGCGTCGATTTCTTCAAACTCGTCGTACTTGGCCTGGGCATCGAGATAAACCCGGTACGCCTTCAGAGCCTGCTCATGGCGGCCTTGACGCGCATGGGCATGGGCGATCAACATGAGCGGGTCGAGGTAGTCCGGCTTGTATTCCAGAGCTTTATGAGCCCACTTCTCCGCCTCGGAGGAATTGCCCAAAAGGTATTCGGTCCAGGCGATCTGATCGTGCGCCATAACAAAGAAGTGACTGCGGTTGGGATCGTCAGGCGTAACCAACTCGATCACGCGTTTGGCGGCTTGGATGATCTTGGGACCCCATAGTTCTACATCTTCCGCGACCCGTCCACGGTAGAGCTGGGCCAGATTGAACCAGGCATAGGCATAATCCGGGTTCTCTTCGACTTGCTTTAACAGCAGAGCATGGCTGCGGTCGAATTTGGCCTGCATTTTTTCCGGAGACAGATCGTAACCCAGATGCTGCATCACGAACGGCGCCCGAGAAATCCTGGCGCCGTCGGGAATGCGCAGTGAATTGTGCACGATCCCTTCGTACCGCAGATTCATGTTGCGTTTAAAGAAACGCATCGAGTTCACGGCCGTAAGCTTGTGGTTCACGCTACCGTAAAGATTGTAGACATTCACCGATATAATCTCATGGTCGCCGCTGTTGACGGCCTTCAGCAGCGAATCGACATGATCCGGTTCGAAACGCTCGTCGGCATCAATGATGAAAATCCAGTCACACGTGGCCAGCTCGATAGTGTGATTTCGATGCTTGGAGAAATTCCCCTCCCACGGCTGGTGGAAGATCTTTGCCCCGTACGACTCGGCGATTTCGATTGTCTTGTCGGTAGAACCGGTATCGACTACAATGATTTCGTCGACCCAATCGCGAATCGAATCAAGACAGCCCGGCAGCAGTTCCTCTTCGTTTTTGACCATCAAGCAGGCTGAGATGGTGGCGGTCTTCTTGTACGATTCATTCATTAGTCGCAAGTCACCTATCTGACGGCACGACGACAGACCCTTTTGTATTACCTTTATGGCGTCGTTGCGTCGGTGCAGGCGGAGGTAGGTGTTGGCAAGGTTCAGATACGGCAGATGATTGCCCGGGTCGGCACCAATGGCATCACGAAAACACTCGGCCGCGCTCTCCAGCCGGCCCTGCTCCATATGGGCCGAGCCAAGCAGATTTATCACCTGGCTCCGGTGACTGACAGAAACACAGAAGCCCATCGACCGGTCGCCGGCACCGCTGGTCGGTTGCGTCTTGAGGTAGGCCTCGGCCCACTGGCGAGCCTTGTCGAACTCACGAAGGGACAGTGCTACGTAGGTCAGCACGAAATAGTAATCCGGCACATTCGGCTCATCGGCCAAGGCCGTGAGGCAGGTCTGCTCGGCATCCAGCAGGCGATTGGCGTGGGCCTGTCCCAGAGCCAATAGGCGATGATACTTCCGTCTCTGGGATAGCGAAGCCTCAGGCAGCAACCCCTGAGCGGGTTTTAGAGCCGTCAGGATTTCTTCTTCGGTGCCGCCGGACAGATGCCTGGCGGCAGTGTTTAGGATCTCATCAAAGCTGCTGATGGAGCTTTGACCGACGTCCCCTCCGACCGGCCTCTGCCGCCGGGATCGGGATGGTGCGGATCTGCGTGTCGGGAATTTCTTGTTGCGGGCCATTCCGATCCTCCAATAATCGCCGGTGAATCGCTCTGATAGTCTAAACCTGTGCCAGCTGCACCTGCTCGACCTCGTCATCAGCGTAGCTGTCAAGGACATCCATCAGGCGGTGGGTTACCTGGTAGCTGGAGTTGACCAGGACCAGTTGCTTGGCACGCCGGCCGGCGGTGTTGATAATGATCGGCCCCTGCAGGTTTACTGAAATAGCTGCGGGATCCTCCGGCGCTGTAACGACGACATACGTCTCTACATCCTCAAGCCGCTTCACGTGCAGCTCGGCAATTTCGCGCGGATTAACCTCTATCCGATAGTCAGGATAGAATACGGCCGGGTTGACCACGAGGAACGCCACGGCCGAGTCATCAAGAGCCTGCAGCCATAAAAACGGCGCCAGTTCGTCTCGTTCGATAAGACAAAAGCGGCGCAACTGCTCAAAGCCGAGGATGGGGCGCTCCATGCTAATAATCTTGTCCTCGGGAATTTCCAGCGGCCCGAAGCGAAAGGTGTCAATAATCATGTTCCTATCCTACTTTTACACCTACCTCAAGAAGTCCAATAAGCTCGGTTGTATTATTTTAGCGGTGGCCATCAGCGACACCCGATAGTTGTTTTCATAGGTGGCCAGGTCGGACACCAGCTTGGCGATATCGGCATCTTCGGTCTCCGAAAGGAGGGCGGTAACAGCCGATTCGTGACTTATCTGGCGCGCCTCGGCCGTCTCGAGCCGGCTCCAGCGGGCACCGATCTGGGCGCGGATAGTCAAAGAATGCTCAATGGCGTGCTCCATGTTGCCGACCAGTTTGCGAACGGCGTCCTCGTCGTTGCGGTCCAAAGCGTCAGCCAGCACTAACAATGACCCCAACGTATCACTTGATCCATAGAGTCCCAGATCCGACGCCGTGGTGTCGGAACTGTAGTCGTTTTCGATCACGAAAGTCGCGTTGGGATCGTCGTTGACGACCTGAATCCCGGTTCCGGCGACATTGATCGAAGCGGTGATATCCAACCCGGTGTTGTGAAAGGCATCGATAATATCCTGCACCGTAGTAATGGCGCTACTGCCAAGGTCGACCGTTCTTTCAACCTGCCCCTGCCGGACGATCAGTGTTCCCAGATTCATGCCCAATTGATTTTTCAGGTCTGTGACCAAGACATCGGTGGTAAGCCGGGGATTGAGATCCTGTCCCAAGAAGGTCGACCGGAACTCGCCCAGGATACCGAGATCGGCGGCGGTGGACCCGTCCGTTTCGGAGATATTCATGGAGATGGACGGATTGAGGTCGGTACCGGTCAGGATTGGCGAGATTTGCCCCAGGATTCCGAGGTCCTGAGCCAAGGTAGAGTTGGCGGATGCATCTATAACTTCCAGGCCCAGCGGGACACCGTTGCTATCTACAATCTGCAGACCTTTGTTGCCCACCGGATCGAGCTGCATCAGCACATTGGCCGGCGCCTGGGCGTTGAACATGGTGATAATGTCGTTCAGGTCGGTCGCACCTGACAGGTCGATGGGCAGATCAGGGTTAGTCCCGTCCCGAAGCATTATTTGCCCCGTAGCCAAATCAACTCCCTGGCCGTCATTGAGAACACCCAGACTCGTGGACGCCGTAACGATTCCGCTGGGACTGGCCGCAAACATGATTTGATTGCCGGACGGGCCGAGTTGCGCCGTGATGTCGGTGATCCCGTCGATGGTCAGCTGGGTATTGATTCTGTCGAGGATATCCTGCACGGTGGTCGCCGGAGGAGCGGCCGTGAAGTCAATCGTCGAAGTGATATTCAGATTCCGATCGGTGATCGTGATCGTACCCGGTGTGGCACCGCCGGTCAGATCGATCCCGGTGCCTCCGTTCAGATCACCGAGCAAAGTCGAGCCGGTCACGGCCGCGTTGAGGTCGGTATCCTCGCCCAATATCGAAAGCTGTTTCAGAAAGGTGTCGCTCCCGATGAGGTTGTACTGCGTGCTTAATCTGGACTCTACGGCCAGCTCCATAACGCCGTCATTGCCCTCAAACGTGGCGCCGGTATAGGTGCCGACAAAGGCGGCCGTATCGGTCTTGTAGCCTGAAAAGACTGTCTTGCCGTTGATTTCGGAGTTGGCGAGATTTATCAGGTGATCGTAGATGGACCTGATTTCGACGGCTGCGGCCGCCCGAGCCGTCTCATCATAGGTCGAGTTACTCATCGATACGGCCAATTCGCGCGCGGTGGACAACATATCCTTCGCATCGGCCATGACCGTATCATAATTTTGTTGCCACTCGCTGGCTACACTGATGTTGCGCCGCAACTGCTCGATACTCTTAAGCTCCGCCCGGTAGTCCAGGTCCAGCAGAGTACCCAAAGGATCATCGGATGGCTTGTTAATCCGTCGGCCGTTGGAGGCCTGGGTCTGCATCTCGACAAAACGACTCAGCGAACGCTGCATATTGAAGTTCACCAAGTTACTCATCATGCCGTTGGTAACACGCATTCCCATAAATCACCTCAACCGTTATTGGGCCGGTCTCCTGTTCGGTCATTGTCCGGGCGACCCTTGTGCCGATCATCTTCGCGATACTCGATCGGGGGGCGAACCGTGTTGTCGGTATCCTTGCCCTTAATTTTGCCCTTGATCATACTGACCATGCCCAGCAGGTCATCCTTGATCGATTTTTGCGCCCGACGATTCTCGTTTTGAATCCGAACGTAGACTTCTTCGCGATGGACAACCACATTCATCGGCGCATCAATACCCAGCCGCACCTGTCGGCCATGTATCCCCAGGACGGAGACTTTGATGTCATCACCGATAGTGATCGACTCACCTAACTTCCTTGTCAAAATCAGCACACAACCCTCCGTGGTCTCGCCGTCCTTACCTGGACGGACTTGGTTTTATCGTCCGACTATGCCCATATTGTTGATAACCGTGTCCAGCGCCTGGTCCATGGTGGTGATGACACGAGCGGCGGCATCATAGGCACGCTGGAATCTTATCATATTTGTCATCTCTTCATCCAGAGAGACTCCTTCAACACTCAGACGTTCGTTTACCACCTGATTCACCAGCAACTCGTACGATTCCGTAGACGAGCGTGCCTCGCGCGCCTCGATCCCAAGCCCGCCGACCAGACCATTGTAGAAATCACCTACGGTCACAGTGTTCCGGCCGAGAATTTCGGCCTCGCTCAGATCGGCAATCGCCTTGGCCACGCGCGTATCTCCCGGGTCTCCGGACTGCGAAGCCGCAATTTTGCTGGAATCGGCCAGGATATCGAAACTGATGCTGATCGTTGCGGCGCTGATGAATCTGGGATCAAAAAAGTCGACGCCGGTCGAACCATCGGCCCCATAGCCGCTCCGATGAAGCGCGTTTACTTCGGTAACGATCGCCCGAGCAACCTCGTCCAGCTTCTCCAGGTAGCGAGGAATGATCTCATCGCGCGAATCCAGCAGGCCCTTCATCTGGCCGTTCAGATTGCGGATTTCGACTTTTGAGCCCTTCCACACCAGGTCGTGATAAGCGTGGCCATCGATATTGGTGATGGCGGTCGCGATTTCGAATTGGTTGTCTTGATCGACCACGGTGAAGGATCCGATGAAGACCATGAAATCGCCGATGGGAGTCTCGTGCGTGTTTACATCAACGAAAACCGACAAATCGTCGACCAACTGGTCGCGAACATCTCGTAAATCGTTGGCCGACTGGCCACCCAGTTCCGACCGTTTGATCTGATGATTGACGCGAGCTATTTCGGCCGTGATGGCGTTGATATCGGAAGTCATAGCCACCAACTCGCGATCGGTCGAGTCCTGCAGGCTGATGAGATTGCCGGCCAATGTTTGCAGGCCGTTGACCAGCAGCCGGGCGTTTTCTGCGATGGTCTCGCGACTGCCGGCGTCGCCCCGGGCCAGACTGGACCAGGATCCCCAGAACTCCGACAAAATGTCTGACAGAGCGTTGTCGTTGGGTTCGCCAAACTGAGCCTCAACCTGTGACAGCGTCTTCTCCTTGTATTCCCATTGGCCCAGAGACCGCCGGTCTTTGCGATACTGATCGCCCAGGAACAGATCCCGGATATGGCGCACATCGGTAGCGGAAACACCGGTACCGATAGAACCCTGCGTAGTGAATTCGGGCTGCGTCGACGAGATACTTACGCGCTGACGTCGGTAGCCGGGGGTATTGATGTTGGCGATGTTGTGGCCGATGGTTTGCAGCGACGACTGGTGCGTCAGCAGCGCCCGCTTGGCCAGTTCCAATCCTTGAAATAGACCCGGCATCAGGCCCTCCAATCTACGGCCACGGTGTGATCCGGCGTGTCGCTGGCGCCGGTGGCCGCATAGGCGCTCCCCGGCTTGCCCACTTTGGCCAGAAGCGACATGGTCTTCGCCACATACTCGCGGGAGCGGTTGATCAAGGTGGCATTGTGATTGCGAGTATCGGTTATCTTGTCATGGAGTTCAAAGATCACCTGACGCAGGTGACGCAACTGATCCGCCTGCTGGTGCTCGACCAGCGCCAGCAAGCGACCGACACTCAGGTCACCTTCAATAGCGTTGACACGGCGAATGTCGTCGATGATCTCTTCTCGCTGCCGATTGAGTATCTGGTTGTGCACCGTCTTCTCACGTAAGGCATCTGTAATGCGACCCAAACAGTCGACATCATTGGTCACCAGCGCTTGCTGCTGCTGCTCAAGCAAGTCCAAAAAAGACTCAAACAAGGCGGCTTCCTGACCGATGACATCAATCAGTTTCTCGACCGCATCCGATAATGTTCTGTCGCTCATACACATAGATTATCGGTCCTTATCGGATCCTGCTTTAGGTGACGGATGCGATTCAGATCGCATAGTTTTGACATTGTCCATGACTCGCTGTACGTAATTTTCGGTTTCCGGGAAGGGAGGCATACCTCCATACCTCTCCACATTGGCCGGCCCCGCGTTGTAGGCGGCCACGGCCAACCGGGTATCGCCAAAGCGATCAAGCAGGTGCTTGAGGTACTTCGTCCCGGCTTCGATGTTTTGACGCGGATCGAAGCTGTCCTTGACACCCAGGGCCTGGGCGGTGGAGTCGATCAACTGCATCAACCCCTTGGCACCGGCGCTCGAGACAGCCAGGGGATCGCCACCTGATTCAGCCTTGATCACAGAGTGCACCAGGGCCGGACTGAGTTCGTGGCGGCGGGCGGCACGCCTGATATCGCGGCCGTAACGGTCACTGATGTCGTCGTCGGGGAGATCGCGTCGAACGGCGGGAGAACGACGGCTAACGCCGTCCAGAGCCTGCATCTGCCCCGCTCTGCCCGGCAGGCTGAGGGCATCCTGCCCCAGCGGCATGCTCCTGTTGACATCGGGCCGAAGCGGATTCAGGGTCGGCGGCAGGTCGCTATCACCGGCAAATTCCGCCTCGATCAGAGGTTCCATTGATCTGTATAGAATATCGCCCAGGGAGCCCCGACTACTACCGGAGATGTGCCGGGATAATTCCATGTCGAAAAGATCCGTATAGATTTCGCGACCGGATCCTTCTCCCATCGACAACCCCTTGCCGAGGGGATCCTCCGGTATGGTTTTACGCATCGTCTTCAGCAGGTAGTGCGAGAAGAAGGCTTCGAATTCCTTGGTAGCCTTGCGCAGCCGCTGCTTCTCCGCCTCCAGAGTAGCCCCTTTTTGCCTGTTCAGGCGCTCCAGGCCGGAGCTTGGGATCTCCGGTGTGAACTGTTTTATGGCCAGAGTGGACATTACAGAATCACCAACTCGGATCGCAGCGCGCCCGCCTGCTTGAGGGCCTGGAAAATGGCTATGATGTCACGCGGCGTGGCCCCGATCTTGTTCAGGGCGCTGGCCACATCCTTGAGATAGACGGCGCCGTTCATATAGGTCACTCGAGCCGGGGCCTGGTCTACTGTCAGCCGCGGTTGTTGGGTGACAATGGTCTCACCGCTGCTGAACGGTTCCGGCTGCGAGATAATCGGGTTGGATTCGATGGTGACGGTTATAGTGCCGTGAGCCACCGCCACCGGAGCGATGGTGACATGTTCGCCGGCAACGATGGTACCGGTCTTTTCGTTGATCACAACCCGCGCCGGGCTGTCCGGGACCACTTCCAGGTGCCCGATGTCGGCGACAAACTTGGTTCGCGTCGATGGGTACCATAGTGAATCCGGGATTATTACCTTGACCCTACCGCCGTCAATCGCATAGGCAGTGAGGCCATACTTGATGTTGATGCGCTCGGCGATGCGGGTGGAGGTCATGAAGTCCGGATTAAAAAGAGCCAGGGCGATTTCGCGCTGGTCCAGTTCAGCGACCGGCAGTTCCTGAGTCACCTTTCCCCCACTCGGTACTCGTCCAACCAGCGAATGATTGTTGACAATCTTGTTGCCTTCGTCGACCTGGACATTAAAGCCGCCGATCGAAATCGGTCCCTGGGCCATGGCATAGACCGTCCCATCAGGACCGGACAGGGGCGTCATGACTAACGTCCCACCGGCCAGAGAGGAGGCATCACCGACTGATGAAACCGTTACGTCGAAACTTGTACCCAGACTCATCTGACTCGAGTGCTTGGCGGTCACCAGCACGGCAGCGACATTCTTGACTTTGATTTTCTTGGGGTCGACGGTCAGCCCCATGCGCTCCATCATGTTGGCCAGGGACTGCACCGTGAACTGCGTCCCGGAACCATCACCGCTTCCATCAAGACCAATCACCAGCCCGTAGCCGACCAACTCCACTTCCTTTGTATTGTGGAAGGAGCAGATATCTTTGATGCGGACTTTAGCGGCATCGGCGGGCGTGGCCAGCGTCAGCAGCAGCGTCGCCAACAACGTCAGTCCTATCGGGGGCATAATTTTGATTATGGCAGTTGCTAACATGGCTTCCTCCTAGAAAAGCCAGTTCAACAACCGGCCCACAAATCCCTGACGAGAGGCGGTGTTGCCCGACCCTTTGCCGGTATAGCTGATTTCCGCATCGGCAATCAGATAGGAATCGATGGTGTTGTCCTGGGTGATATCATTTTGGCGCACGACTCCGGAGAGACGCAGCGATTCACGATCACCGGAAATGCCGATGGTTCGCGAACCCTCGATAATCAAATCGCCGTTGGGTTTGACGCCGACGACCGTCACCGACATCTTGGCTCGCAGGGAACCCAGACGAGAGTTCTGGCCCTTGCCGTCGTGACTGTTCTTGGCTTCCAGGTCGACGTTAAACAGGGGAATAAAATCGAGGGGTCCCAGGCCCGGACCACCGCTGGTGCTTCCCTTGGCTGTCTTTTCGTTCTTGCTTTGCACTTCCTGCGAAGCGGTGCTCTGCTCGTAAATCAGCACTGTCAGGACATCACCAACCTGGTTGGCCTTGACATCGGTGAACAACGACGCTCCTTGCCCAAAATCGCGGCTGTAGAGTTTAACCGTGAAGGGCAACAACAGGAGCACCAGCAGGATCAGGAGAACTTTCCGATAGTTCATGATCTGTCTCTCTTTTGGCTTACGGATCAACCGCGACCGCCGATCCATCGACGACGCGGGCAACGATTACTTTATTGGTAGCGGTGTTTTTGACTCTGATATGATCGCCGATGGAACCTTTTTCCAGAACCCGCCCAGGAGCGGTAACGCGGCAGAAACCGTCGACATAGACGATTTCGACATCGTTGCCATTGACAACATCCGGAATCAGCTCGATGTCACCCGCGGTCAGGATTTCACCACGCTGGAGATTGCGCCGGGACTGATATCCGACCAGTTCGGCCCTGTCGACGATGGGACGTTCTTTCAATTCAGTAACATCACGTCGTGCAAGTTCCGTCTGCACCTGGCTCATCGGCATGGACCGATTCACCCGGTCCTGGACGACCAGCACCTCACCCAGGAGTTTGATTCTCAAGCGTACCTGCCGAGACTCGACTTCCTGGCCGTCACGGGTAATGGTCGCCATGATCGAGAAAAGCCCGGCGGGGGACTTCTGAGTCAGCGGCTTCAGCGAGAATTCTCCCGGCGACACTTGTTCGGTGACCAGCGGGTTGGATAGAATCTCGATCTCATATTGAGCCGAGTTTAGGTCGTATAGAGAGAACATGTGCTCAATGATGGCCTGATCGACCGGGACGGTACCGGCGACCAAAGACCCGGTCCCGGTCAGAAACAAAATCAATAGGAGAATGCGTCTAAGAATGCGCACAATCACTACCTCTTGAGGTTGTTGGCGATACCCGACATCTCGTCGGCCGTCTGAATCGCTTTGGAGTTCATTTCGTAGGCCCGCTGGGCAACGATCATGTTGACCATCTCGTCGACAACGCTGACGTTGGACGTCTCCAGATAACCCTGGTTGATCTGACCCAGGCCGCTCGCGCCGGGCACATCGGTAATAGGATCACCCGAGGCTCCCGTTCGAGCGTAGAGATTGTGGCCTAAGGCTGACAGTCCGGCCGGGTTGACAAAGCGAGCCAACTCGATCTGACCTACTTGGGTTGCCTCATCCTGGCCAAACTGCAGCACCTGGACAGTGCCGTCGACGCCGACCGACATCGAAACAGCGTCCTCAGGTATGCTGATCTCCGGCTGCAAGAAATATCCGTCCGATGTGACCAGCTGTCCGTCGGCGGTGAGCTTGAAACTGCCGTCCCGCGAATAGGCGGTGGTGCCGTCAATGTTTTGTATCTGGAAGAAGCCGTCGCCTTCGATGGCCATGTCCAGGGGATTGCCGGTCTGCTCCAAGCTGCCGGTGCTGAATTGGCGCACTGTCGACACCGGCTTGACGCCGTAGCCCACCGCCAATTCGTTGGGCACGCTGGACCCGACCGCCGAGGCCACACCAGCCTGACGGAATTTTTGATACAGAACATCCTGAAACTCTACTCGGCTCTTTTTGAAGCCGTTGGTATTGATGTTGGCCAGATTGTTAGCGATGTTGTCGATATTCATCTGCTGGCCTTGCATTCCCGAGGATGCCGTACGCATTGCTTTGAGCATTGTAGCCTCCTAAATCATCCCTGATCTAGCCTTGTCCGGCCACCCGCTTAAACAGGTGGTCCAGAGAATTATCCTGTGATTGAACGGCCCGGGCGTTGGCTTCGTAGTTACGGAAGGAGGTGATCATGTCCACCATTTCCGCCACGATGTCGACATTTGATGTTTCCAAATAGCCCTGGCGTATGGTCGAGGTCTCCACGTCGATCAATTCCGTACCTTCCGGCACGACAAACATGGAGCCGCCGATCTTCTGAAGCTGGGTCAAGTCGTTCACGGTACGAGGCACGATGCGCGCTACGACGATACCGTCTACGTCCACTTCTCCCGAAGAAGAAATACTGACCTGGCCGTTACCGATTTCAACGGGACCACCTTCACCCATAACGGTCGCACCGCCGGGGAATTCCAACAGTCCTTCCGCACTGGAAGTAAAGGACCCGGAGCGAGTCAGCACCGTCTGCCCATCGGGGGTCGTCAGCACGAAGAACCCGTCGCCGTCAATTGCCAAGTCCAGGGGGTTGCCGGTCTTGTCGAAGACACCCGGGGCATAGTCGGTGTAGGTCTTGTCCATCATCGGCTGCTCCCAGTCGGTCTTGCGGCTGGCCAGCTTCTGGTTTGCTTTGGACAGCTCTTGCGTGAAAACACCGTCTTTTTTGAAACCTGGAGTGGCGGCGTTAGCCAAGTTGTTGGCCGCAATCTCCTGCCGTCTGACATGGGGAATCATCCCCGAAGCGGATGTAAAAAGTCCTTTAATCATAGTTTTCTCCGCTTAGGGTATAGCAGCGACTGTGCCAACCTCTCCCCTGATTACACAAGACGTTGTTAGACTATGGATTACGGGCACGCCACAGCACCAACGCAAGCCCGGATTCGCCAGAAGAGGGAACAGCTTACCGTGCTCGGCGGAACTGTTTTCCGGTTGAGCTGAGGTCGAGCGAAGGAAGTCGGGTGGCTGGGGCTTACGCTTTGTTTCTGGACAGGGTCTTGTCTATCAATTTGTCCATGGCGGCATTGAAGCAGGTTTGGTCGTAGTATTGGCCGGTTGATTCCTGATACAGCGGGCAATCAGTCTTGTAGCCGAAGCAGCGCAGCTCCTCGGCCAGATAGCAGGCCCTCACGTAAACGCAGCGCTTGATGTTGTTGGCGGTATTGTTCAGTGGCATATAGCCATCATCGGCAGATGCCGGCAAATGTTTGAATTCTTCTGCGAAAACCGGTCGAACAAAATGCCTCTTGGTGTGAAGAATGTGAACCTCGCTGCAGGATAGGGGTACAAATCAAAAATAGATTGCTTCGACGGCCTGGCGAGGCTATATTGCGGACGATCAAAGGGACGCTGTTTCAGGTACTTACAAGCTTTCTCCTTAGTGGCCCGATTCCACCGAAGAGTAGCACCGTTTTTGCTGTGAATTCGGCCAGTTCTAACTATAGAAGGAATTAGTATGCGCACCTGCGACAATATTCGGTCAGTGCTGATGGTAGTAGCAGTGGCGGTGGGGTTGTGCTGGACGCCGACGGTTGGTGTGGCTCAGATCCCGGATCCGTCGGGACCAGACAGTGTCATGATTATAACCGACACCAGTTCAGTGGGCTCCGGTTCAGCGCCTTTGGAGATTCACTTTGTTAACGACGAGACCCTCGGAGGTTTGGAGGTCACCCTGTCCTGGGATTCTCCCGATCTACATGTCGACTCGGTTTCTTTTGCGACCGGTCGCCTGCAGGCGGTCGGCTCCGTCGGCTGGTCTTCCACTTCCAACATGGTTAGCATTTATGGTATTGCCTTCAGCGACTTGATTCCGGTCGGCTCCGGCCTGCTGGGCACGGTGTGGTTCGGCTATTCCAGCGGGATTGCCGCCCAGACGGCAAATATCGACACGGTGACGCTGATTCAGGGGCAGACAGAGTACAGCACCACGTTTTCCGATGCCGGCTCGCAGTATTTTGTGCCGCAATTTGACGGTGGCCAACTGGTCCTGATCGAAAGCGGCTGCTGTATCGCCGACCGCGGCAATGTCAACGGCAGCGTCGAGGACGGTATCGACATTTCTGACCTGGTCTTCCTGGTGAACTATATGTTCAACGGGGGGGACGAACCACCCTGCCTGGAAGAAGCCAACATCAACGGCGAAGGCGAAATCGACATTGCCGACCTGGTGACGCTTGTCAATTATATGTTTAACGACGGCGTGCCACCTGCTTCATGTTTCTAGGCTTTTGGTCCATACTGACAAATTGCACAAGGCCTCCCGTTTTCGGGAGGCCTTTTTCGCAGTGCGGTACAAGAGGCCGGCGATTCCCGGCGAGCCAATTACAGCTCATTTATCTTTCTGGCGATGAGAACCTATGGCGATTTCGTCGTTGTCTTTGGTGATGAAGCCTTCCAGCTCCTTATAATGGCGCTCGCGACGGTGCGCTTTGAGTTGTTCGTAGATCTTTCGCTGCTTCGATGCCTCCACGAGGTTTTGGCGCTTGGCTTCGGCATCCTTGTCCAGACCAGCCAGCAGCTGTTCTCCCATCGTGTGCTCACCCCTGATTTTCTGCAGATACCGTGAATAAACCAGCATGTCGGCAACACTGAGGCGGCCCGTCATCTGCGCGCGCTGTTCCCCGGTTGTCCGGTGCCGGTCGGCCTGGAGCTCCTGCAGTTTCTGGCGCTGCTTTTGCACCATATGCAGTGCTTTGGCGTGAGTCTTTTGTTTCTCGCGCTCAGCATGTTCGCGGACCCGAAGCAAGGCCTCAAGTCGAAACTTGAACTTTTTCATGATTGCGACCCTGGCCGGATTCGGTGGGGCGGTCGATTATTTCTCGCAGCCGATCAAGGGAATCCTCATGGTCGGCCTGTTCCGTTATGGCCTGCCTGAAGTAGTCGCTCAGATCGTCGATCTTGCTGATGGCCACATCTATTTTCGGGTTGGTGCCCTTCACATAGGCGCCGATATTTATCAGATCCTCGTTTTCGCGGTAGACCGACATAAGCGTACGCAGTTTGGCGGCCAAACGTTTTTCTTCCTCGGTAGCAACATCCTTCATCAAGCGACTGATGGAATCCAGAATATCGACCGCCGGATATTGGTTGATCGAGGCCAGCCGACGCGACAGACTGACGTGACCGTCCAGGATAGACCTGACGGCGTCTGAGATCGGCTCATTGAAGTCATCACCCTCAACGAGGACGGTATACAATCCGGTTATCGAACCGTTCGGCATCTGCCCGGCCCGTTCCAGAAGACGCGGCAACATGGCAAAAACCGAGGGGGTGTAACCCTTGGTCGTTGGCGGTTCTCCGACAGCGATGCCGATCTCGCGTTGCGCCATGGCAATTCGAGTCAACGAGTCCATCATAAGCAGAACGTCTTTGCCTTGATCCCGGAAGTACTCGGCAATCGTCGTCGCTACCAGCGCCCCCTTGACCCGTATCAATGACGGTTGGTCCGAAGTCACGGCCACAACGACGGTGTTCTTCATTCCTTCCGGACCCAGGTCCCGTTCAATAAATTCACGTACCTCTCGCCCGCGCTCACCCCAGCAGGGCCACGACGTTGACGTCGGCCGAAGTGCCGCGAGCCATCATGCCCAGCAAAACCGACTTGCCGACACCGGATCCGGAGAAGATACCCAAACGTTGACCTTTGCCAACCATAACACTGGTGTCAATGGCCCTGACTCCGGTGCGTAACGGTTGGGAGATACGCCGACGCTTCAAGGCCGGTACCGGCGCACTGTCGACGGACCGCGTCGTCGTTGACGCAATCGGACCGTTACCGTCGATGGGTTCGCCCAAGCCACCCAGAACGCGACCGATGAGCTGCGGACCGACGTCGATGCGCAGTTGCTCAAAGGTCGAGGTCACGATAGCTCCGGGCGTTATGCCGGTAATCGACCCCAACGGCATCAAAAGCAACCGATCATCACGAAATCCAACCACCTCCGCCAGGACCCGGACACCGTTGTCATGATTTTCGATCTGACACAGCCGGCCGATGGACACGGCCGGTCCGGCCGACTCAATGACGAGCCCGATCACTTTGGTCACTTTCCCGAAGTGTTTGATAGTGCGGGCCGAAGCGATACGTTGCGCGTAAATATCCCAGGGTAGAAGGCTCACTGGTCGACCTCATCGGTGTGCAACTGTTCCATGACAACCTCAAACTGAGACTCCAGCCGGGCATCAATATCGCCGGTGGGGGTCTCTATGAAACAGCCACCATAATCGACGCGCGGGTCGGCCTCGATGGCAATCTCCTTGATGGCGGTCGAACCCTTGAGAAACTGGTTGATATTCTGTTCGATAATGGGCAGATGGTCCGGGTGGACCCTGATTTTCAGCCGGGAGCGATCAACTAGGGAGTCGATCACGCCCCGGATCATGTCGGCCGTCGATTCCGGGTTGATCCGGATGGCATCGAAGGTCACTTTGCGACTGATCTGAATGACCAAATCCAAAACGCGCTGCCGGGCCTCCTCGAGCATGGCCTCGCGCTGTTCGACGGCCTGGCCGATCGCCTTTTCAAACTGCCGCATGACCTCGTGCGACTTGGTGAGTCCTTCCTCAAGACCCTTGCGATGGCCTTCATCAAATCCCTGACGATGGCCCTGCCGGGTGGCCTCGGCCACCGCCTCAGACATGACTCGCTCGATTTTGGTCACTTCGCCGATAGGAATCAACTTAGCGTTGCGGACATCGGTGAGTACTTCGACCATCGGCAAGATACGGCGCATTTTGGCTTCCGCTTTGGCTTCGGCCTCTATGTCCACGCGCTGGCCGCCGATAACGATGGCCGGCGCAGATAGTACATTCCGAATGATTTTAGACAATGATATCCTCTTTGCCGCCACGACCGGAGACGATTATCTGTCCCTCTTCCTCGAGGCGACGGACGGCATCCACGATGCGTGTCTGAGCCGCTTCGACATCGGACAACCTGGTCGGTCCCATGAACTCCATCTCCTCCTCGATCATGACTTTCACGCGTTCGGACACGTTTGCAAAAATCTTTCCCTTGACGGTGTCGGAGGCGGCTTTCAAGGCCAGTGACAGATCCTTAGTCTCGACTTCCTTGAGCAGACGTTGGATAGAGCGATCGTCGAGCAGAACCAAATCATCAAAGACGAACATCATGTTCTTGATTTCGCCGGCCAGATCGGGATCCTCTGCCTCGAGGCTCTGGAGGATGTTCTTCTCGGCCGTGGTGTCGATCAGATTGAGAATCTCGGCGATGGCTTTGGCCCCGCCTGAGGCCGACATCTCGCCACCGGAGCCCTCAAAATGACCCTGCAGTGTACCTTCGATTTCGGTGAGAATTTCGGGGGCGATTTTTTCCATTGTGGCGATACGAAGGGCAACCTCGGCCTGCAACTCCGGCGACAACTCGGACAGCACTGCAGCCGCATGATGTGACGTGAGCTGGGTCAAAACCAGCGATATTGTCTGGGGGTGTTCGTTCTGTAAGAAACCGGTCAGCTGTTTGGGATCGATATCTTTGATCAGAGAAAAACCAGTGTGTCGGAACGACGATTCCAGACGTTTGAGGATCTCGCCTGCTTTCCCGGCGCCGACCGCTTTTTCCAATACCGAGCGAGCGAAGTCGACGCCGCCTTGCGAGATATACTCGCGAGCCATGAAGATCTGATGGCATTCTTCCACCACCTTTTCTTCTATGTCCGAGGGAACATCGCGCAGGTTGGCTATTTCGACGGTGATGGCCTCCAGATCGTCTTCATTCATGCCCTTGAGGACGTGGGCCGATACTTCCGGACCGAAGGCAACCAGGGCCACCGCAGCTTTTTGTATCGGTGTCATGTCATCGTATTTTAGAGCGCCCATAGTTTACTCCACCATCATAGTCTTGATGACCTTGGCTATTTCTGCGGGTTGCTCTTTGGCGGTTTCCTGCATCCGTTCTACCATTGTTGGCGCCCGCCGCGCGGCTCTTAGAACCTCCATCGGCTCCAGCTGCTCCTCTTCCCGACTCTGTTCGGATGAAGAAGACGGCTGGCTCCTCACGGGCTGCTGAGGAATCAGACCGCCCAGCGCAGCAAACAGCTTTTTGGCTTTCTTGCGGAAATACAGCACGCCGAAGAGGATCAACAATACATAGCCGACCTTCTTCGCAATGTCCATGTATAGATCGCGAGTGTACATAGCATCAAGCGCCTCACGATCGTCGCTCAGATACTGGCGATCAAAAGCGATGTTGACCATTTCGATTTGGTCGTTACGCTCACTACTGTACCCAACGGCGTTTTTAACAATCGACTCCAGGCGATCAAGCTCTTCGGCCGATCGCGGTTGGTAAGTCGGCTGGACAGTTCCATCTTCGGCCTCGACTGGCGTGTAAATGCCGTCAACCAAAACAGCCACCGAAAGCCGCTCGACCGTACCCATAGCATTAATCACATGCTCGATGGTCTTATTTAACTCGTAATTTGTACGGGTCGTCTCAGAGTTGTCTTCGCGTTCGCTTTCATTGAGTTCTTCGGCCTTGTCGCTCTCTTTACCTGAGGCCTTGATGCGCTCCTCGCTTCTGATTGACGGCGAGTTGGGGTCATACGATTCGGACGTTCGTTCCATCTGCTGGAAATCGAGGCTGGCACTGACCCGGACTACCGATGCCCCCGTCCCCAGCACTTCATCCAGCATCGACTGAGCCTTCTGTTCCAGGTGCGATTCGACGCGTTGGGCGACCTCCAATTGCGAGCTGGAGAGTCCCAGGGTGGGATCGGAATCCTGTCCCGAAGACAGCATATTCCCGCCATAATCTAAAATGGTTATGTTTTCGGGTAACAAGCCCTCGACCGACGAGGCCACCAGATGTGAGATACCGGACACCTGCGCCTTGGCCAGGGTACCACCGCGAGCGAGCTTGATGACCACTGACGCCGTAGCTTTTTGCTGGTCGTCTTTGAACAATCTGTCCTTGGGCATTACAATGTGCACCCGGGCAGCCTGAACCTCCTCGAGCTGAGTGATCGTCCTGGTCAACTCGCCCTCCAGGGCCCTGCGGAAATTGAGGTTCTGCAGGAAATCCGTCATGCCCAGACTGTTTTGATCAAAGAGCGAATACCCAATCGAGCCCGACCGGGGCATCCCTTCCGTAGCCAGGGCAATGCGCGTAGAGTACACTTCGCCCGAGGGAACTTCAATGGTGCGACCGCCGTCTGAGAGGCGGTACTCGATCTTTTTGTCGCTGAGGTAGGACAGAACCTCGCCGGCCTCCTTTTCATCCAGGCCACTATAGAGGCGCGAATAATTGACACTGCTGAGCCAACCCACCAAAAAGAAGATACCGACGATAGCGCCGGCTCCGACACCCAGCAGCATCATGACCTGGCTGGCCGACATGCGGCCGACGAAGGACGCAAAGTTCTTAAAAAAGTCTCTAATGCCTTCCATCAGAGTTCCTATTCTCTATATGGCCGGCTTCCTTGCCGGCGCGTACATAATCTCCCCTTACAGGGGCATTCTAATCACATCTTTGTAAGCATCGATCAACTTGTTTCTCAACTCCAGAAGTAGATCCATGGCCAATCCGGCCTCTTCAGCCTTGATCATAACCTGGTGCAATTCCACCGGCTCACCGTTGAGCAGCGCCTGTTGCATTTGCTCGGCGACCTTCTGAGTATCGTTGGTGTCGTCAAGCACCTGCCCCAGTCGCTCGGCGAAGCTGGGTCCGACCGGGGCCGCTTGGGCGGCCTTGGCGAGTGACCCGGTGCGTTCAAGCAGGCCGGGCAGCACCCGCGGCAAGTTGGTGACTGGTACGCCCATGGCTCTTAGGCCTTCACGTCAACCAGCCCACCGAGCCCGGGAGTGGCTTGGTCGGTGGTGCCTGGATCGGCAACATAGCCGGGACCAAAACGGCCCGCATCACGGAATCGGCTAAACAGCAATTCCATGGCTCGCTGTTCTTCCGGACTGAGGTTGTCGGCATAAGTTGACCGGGGAGCGCGGACGGCCATCCGGGAGCGTTGGGCCTCGTCCTGCGGACGGATCTTCACCGTTTTGTCGGTCGTCGGCTGCGGCGACACCTGGGACGGATCGGCGTTCGTCGGTTGATTGTCGCGCCGTACCGACTCCTGGTAGGACTGTAGTCCAATGGGGTTGATCTTCATCGCTTGGTTCCTATCACTGCGTTATATATCGAGAGCGTTTTTGGCCATTTGCTTGGCAGTACTAATTGCCACCGTATTGGCCTCATACGCCCTGGCGGCGGACATCATGTCCACCATTTCAGTCATAATCTCAATATCGGGCATTTTGACATAGCCCTCTTCGTCGGCATCGGGATGGGAGGGCTCATAGACGAGTCGGTATTGCTGCTCGGAATCGGTGGTAATTCTGGAGTTCACGACGGTGCGATCCTCGTGGCCGGTGGCCGTGCCGCGACCGGAGCCGAGGTGGCCGGGACTGGTCCGCGTCAACTGCATACCGGCATTATCCAGAAGCTTTGAAAAGCTGATTTGTTGCCTGCCGCCTTCAACTTCAACCCGCTGACGTTGATACGGTCCGCCTTTTGGAGTCGATGTTGTTTCGGCGTTGGCGATATTCTCCGCCACCGTATTCATCCGGCGGCGTTGAGTAGTCATGCCCTGTGATGACATCTGTATGGCGTCGAGAAGTCCTGACATAAGCTCTTTCATTCGCTGGTGATGGCCTTGCGAATTCCTTCCACTTTCCTCTTGAGTAGTTTGGCTCCGACCGTGTAAATCAGTTCATTCTGAGCCAGGTTCGAGATTTCCTTTTCGGCGTCAACCGAGTTGAGGTCACCGCCGGCCACTCGCTGTTCGTTGATTTGCGGATCGGCCGAAGGATGTCCGCCAAAGGCCACGTGTCCGGGATGGGTTGTAGTGCCCGCGAGAAAGTCACCATTGCCCGAGGCGCGCTGGAACTCCTCCTGGAAGTCGATATCGGCGCTCTTGAAGCCGGGCGTGGAGCTGTTGGCCAGATTGCGCGCGATCAACTTATGACGCAGTCCGGCTACGTCCAGGTACTTACCCAGACGTTCCATGCCTGTCTTTTCAAACATAAAGGCGGCGATGCCGTTGCTTGTATTACCCATCAAATAGACTCCTTCGCACAGCCACTAAGCAACGGCCATGCCAAAGAACTGCGGCGCCGAGGCAACGCACAGACAGATAACAACTTAGGATAGAGAGTTAGTTCGCGCTATGGGGCTGCCGGGGAGCCGATAGAGAAAAGCTTT
The DNA here is from genome assembly GCA_043819515.1 of bacterium. Lineage (GTDB taxonomy): Bacteria > Zixibacteria > MSB-5A5 > GN15 > FEB-12 > DAOSXA01. The sequence continues at coordinate 18,829 of JBDRES010000039.1, read as the reverse complement.
CCCCGCTCGGCGGAAGATCTTGCTGGTCGGCATTCAGGTCAAGGAACTGGGACGAGGGCTCTTTGAGCGAAAGCTCCATAGTGAGTATGACCACATCCACGCGCCGGTTCCTGGCGCGGTTCTCAATCGAAGTATTGGGGCGCACCGGTCGGAATTTTCCATAACCCAGGGCTGAAGAGCGACTCGGCTCCAGGCCGTGGTTGTCGATGAAATAGCGAACGACCTCCGTCGCGCGAGCGGAGGACAATTCCCAGTTAGATGGGAAGCGGTCGGTGTTGATGGGACGATCATCGGTGTGTCCCTCGACACGGATGTGGTTGGGAATACCCGTGGTGCGCTGGGCGATCAGGTCCAGGATCTCCATCGCACGAGGCTGCAATGTGGCCGATCCCTGGCTGAACAGGGCCGATTCTACGATGTGGACGACCAGGCCCCGTTCCGTGATCTCGGTCTGCACGTCGCTTTCCTTACCCATCTCCTTGAATTGCTTTTGAATCTGCGTCTGGATCACTCTTAGATTGCCCAGCTTGAGCAGACCATGATTGGCGGCGAGCTGTTCGTCGTCAAACTTATTGAGAATCGACTCGCCGCCCCGAAGCACGCCGTTGAGGGCCTCGGCCATGCGGTCGAACTTCTTGGCATCGAGTTGCGACATAGAGTACATGACGATGAAGAACGCCAGCAGGAGGGTGATCATATCGGCGTAGGTCAAGAGCCACCGATCGGCGTTTTCATCGTCGGGGATGTCGGTTCGACGGCGCATATTACTGATCGGCCGGGCGTTGCTTGGGAGCTATGAATGACATCAGGCGAGATCGGATGTTGCGCGGGGTATCCCCCGATTGCAGAGCAATCACGCCCTCGACAATCAGTTCCTGGAAAGCTACTTCTTCCTTATGGCGCATACGCAACTTGTCCGAAATCGGAAGCAAAAACAGATTGGCCAATCCGACACCCCATAGAGTCGCGACAAAGGCAGCGGCTATAGAAGTGGCCATGCGGGAAGCATCACCGGTGTTGGACAGGGCGTGCACCAAACCCAGCACCGTGCCCAGAATGCCCATGGTCGGCGCAAAGCCCCCGGCCTTCTGGAAAAACTGAATCCCGTGCAGGTGTCGTTGCTGGCCATTGAGAATCTCGCCCTCAAGCACATCGCGCAGCATAGTAACTTCGGTGCCGTCGATCACCAACTGCACCGCCTTGCGAAAAAAAGGATTGGGGATGGTCCTCAGTCGGGCCTCCAGACCTAGAATACCTTCACGTCGCGCTCTCTCGGAGAGTTTGACGATGGTATCTATGGTCGTTTCCACCGGATGTGGTCTTCCAAAGAGGGCTATTCGCAGATACGCCGGAAGCCTCAACACGGTCTGCATCGAGGTAGTAATGGTCGTGGCTCCCAGAGTGCCGCCGATTACAGTTAGAATGGGCGCGGTCAAAAAGATGGCATCCGGATTACCACCCTCAAGCGTGTAAGCAAGTGCGATGGCACCGAATGCGATAACCGAGCCAAACAGAGTTGCCAGATCCATCAGCCAATCCCTTTATAAGTGTTCAACGTCGATCCAGACGTTGCGCTCTCTTACCAGAAGTTATCGGCAGTTTGTGTTCACAATTCAGTCACTTTGTGCACCGGTCGCACACTACCTCGCTGGTGTCGCTGTGAACCGACACTCTCACAGTGCGGGCCGCCCCCAATGAAAAAGGCGCTCCCATTTGGGAGCGCCTCTTCGATTTGCCACCTTAAATCGACCCGGACCTACTGCTCGATACCGACTTCGTCTGTTTGCATTCGGTACTCGGCCAGCTTGTTGCGGATAGTACGCGTAGTAATCCCCAGCGCCTCGGCCGCCTTGGTCTTGTTGCCGCTGAATTTCTCCAAAGTCTTCAGGATCAGATACCGACTTCCCTCCTCGAGCTTCATCGGCACCTTCAATTGCGGCAGATCTTGTGCCACCGGCCCCATAGCCAACTCCGGCGGGAAGTCGTCGTCGGTCAAGGTGTCGCCTCGAGCCGTGACCACCGCTCGTTCGATGAGGTTCTCCAACTCGCGCACGTTACCGGGCCAGTGGTACTTCATGAACAACTTCAAAGCTCCGGGCGAAACCTCTTTGATCTGCTTTCCGTTTTCAGCGTTGTATTTGTCGACAAAATGCCTCACCAACAGCGGAATATCTTCCTTGCGTTCTTCGAGGGAACACAGATAGATCGGAATTACATTGAGCCGGTAAAACAGATCCTCTCGAAAGCGGCCGTCGTTTATGAAGGCTTTGAGATCGCGGTTGGAGGTCGCCACCAGGCGAACGTCAACCGTGATAGTCTGGCTGGAGCCGACTCGCTCGAACTCGCGCTCCTGAATGACGCGCAGCAGCTTCGACTGGAGATTTAGCGGCATCTCGCTAATCTCATCGAGCAGGAGCGTGCCGCCGTCGGCAAGTTCAAACCGGCCGCGGTGAGTCTTGCGGGCGTCGGTGAAAGCGCCCTTCTCATAACCAAAGAGCTCCGCCTCGACCAGATTTTCGGGCAGCGCCGCGCAATTGAGCTTGATAAACGGTTTCTCGCGGCGGTTCGAACTGAAATGAAGGGCCCGAGCTACCATTTCTTTACCGGTCCCGGACGGACCCGTGATCATGACTGTCGATCTGGCGTTGGCCACCGACTGAATCAACTCAAAGACCGCCTGCATGACTTTCGACTTGCCGACGATATTCTGGAAACTGCTCTCCAGATAGTGACGCATGCGAGCGTTTTCGCTTCGCAGTTTGAGAATTTCGGTGGCCCGACTCATCAGGTGTTCCAGAGGTTCGGGCAAAACCGGCTTGAGCAGAAAATCGTAAGCGCCCAGTTTGATGGCCTTGACCGCCGTCTCAATAGTGCCATAGGCGGTCATCATAATGATGATGACCTCAGGGGCGAGTTTGCGAATCTGTTCAATCACCTCGATACCGCTCATGCCCGGCATTTTCAGATCGGTGAGGACAAGATCGGTTGGGTCCTCGGCAAAGGCAGCCACAGCCTGTTCGCCGGATTCCACCGAGCGACATTGATACCCTGCCCGCTGCAGCGTTTCGACCAGGAATTCGTTTACCAACCGATCATCATCAACTACCAGAACGGTGTGATTCATTGCGTTGCTCCGTGCTTGCTCTGTCGTATTCGGGCCGGAAGTAACAAGTGGAAAGCGGCCCCGCCCCGAGGTACATCGGCGGTAAACACCTCACCACCGTGTGCCTTCATGATTTTCCAAACTACTGCTAGACCCAGGCCGTTACCACCGGAACGGGTAGAAAAGAACGGGGCAAAAATCCGCTCTTTGTGGTGTTTGTGAATGCCCGGACCATTGTCGCTGATAACGGTTTCGACCAGGGTCTCATCGCTACCCAATATGACTGACTCGGAATACAGCCGACTGGCCTCCGAAGGAGATAACATCCGATACCGCACCTTGATACGACCCCGACCGTCCATCGCCTGAGTCGCGTTGGTCATTATGTTATGTATCACCTGGCGCATCAGCACGCGATCCAGAAGAAGCCGCAGCGGTTCGGCGCCGACGCAACTGCTTTCCCGTCGACAATCAACGGCCAGTCCACCGCCACCCTTGCCGGTGTCCGGAGCGAATTGATCCACGGTGTCCCGCAGGAATGATTCGTAATCGACTTCGGAGCGGGTTATTTCCTTGAAGCGCGTATAATTGAGAAGGGTCGAAACGGTCTGATTGAGTGCCTCCACTCCACGGATAATCTTGCGCACAATCTTGCGACCGGGATCCTCAGGATCCAGATCTCGCTCCAACAGAGCTGCAAATCCGGCGATTCCAGCAAGAGGATTCCGAACCTCGTGAGCAATAGTAGCGGCCATTTCACCCAGGGCGGCCAAAGTATTGAGGCGGGCCAGTTCCGACTCCATGCGACTGATCTTGGTCAGGTCCTGAAAGACTTCAACCGCCCCGGCCGGCCGGCCGTCGCCATCGCGAAGGATCGAGGTTGATACCGACAGACGCAGACTGCGGCCATCAGCCAGTCGGACCTTCTTCTGGACCGAGGAGACTTCCTGACCGGACCTGACCGCAAATCCGGCCCCGGCTTGTTCCGGCTCGCCCACAGGCATAATGTCGTCATAAAGGTACCCCAGAGCCCGATTCCTCTCCACTCCGGTGATAGCCGCTGCGGCCCGATTGAAGTGGGTAATGCAGCCGGTCGGATCGACCGCCACCACTCCGGCCGAAACCGAATCTAAAATACTATTGAGAAAGCCGGTGGCGGCCAGATTCCGCTCAGACAGGTCGACTAATCTACGATTAGCCTCGACCAGAGCGTCATTCTGCTGGGTAAACTCCTCCTTGAGCCCAATGTACTTCCGCTGCAGGGAGTTCAGTACCCTCGTGAACGAAGTGTAGGACTGGATGAATTGGTCTACGTCATTGGGCCCGTTCGCCTGGGGCATTATCACGGCGTCCGGCGCCTGCGGAGTCCGGCCGAATTCCTTTTCTGCCACAGCGCTGTCGCCCTTGGGAGCTGGAGAACCATCCTTGGTAGTATCCATCTTAGTCGGTGGATACAACCGGTTAAGATGATGTTCAACAAAAACTTTGCTTAGAAGTAGGCCATGATTTCGGAGGCCACGTTTTCGATGGTGGCAATATGATGGGCTAACTTGGCCTCGATGACGGCTCGCGGCATTCCGTATACGACGCAGGACTCCTCCGCCTCGGCCACAACGATTCCACCTTTCTCACGCACCAGACCCATTCCAGCCAGACCATTGGAGCCCATTCCGGTCAGAATTACGCCCAGAGCTGCCGGGCCGAAAGCCTCGGCGACAGATTTGGCAGTGACATCCACACACGGTTTGTAGAGAGTGTCGGACGGCTCGTCGCTGATGACGGCGTGAGTTCGGGCACCCGCACGGCGGACCGTGAGGTGGCGTCCGCCCGGGGCAATCAGGACTGTCCCCGGCTCGATCAGATCCCCATCGGCTGCTTCCTTGACCGAAACCTGCGACAGACTATCGAGCCGCTCGGCCAAGGATTTGGTGAAAGCGGCCGGCATATGCTGAGCCACTACCATCCCAACCGGTAGATTTCTTGGCAATCTTGGAATAATCGCCTGCAGAGCCGGTGGTCCACCGGTGGAACTGCCCACCACGATAATAGAGATCGGATGAATACGTTTAGCCACGAATCGTGACGGCCGAGCGGCGGCACCGGTAAGGGCAGTCGGAGTTGCCGATCGCCCGGCTTGCAACCGCGGCAAGCCCAAACGCCTGAAACGCGCCATCAAAAGGCTCTTGCGACATACGATGTCTTTGATCTTCTCAATCAGACTATCGCGTATCTGGACGATATCGAGGCTGACGTAGGATTTTCCTTTGGGAATGAAATCAACCGCACCCATGTCCAGCGCCTCAAGGGTAGCCGTAGCACCGTCGGTGGTTAGAGAGGATATCATCATCACCGGAGTCGGGTGATGGAGCATTATCTCCCTCAGAGCGGCCAAGCCATCCATGCGCGGCATTTCAATGTCCATGGTGACCAGGTCAGGTTTGAGGCGATTGACCTTCTCGACACCCTCCAGCCCATCACAAGCGGTACCCACTACCCGAATGCCCGGATCCGACTCCAGCATCAGGCTCAGGGCTTTGCGCATGAAGGCCGAATCGTCAACGATTAGTACCCTGATCGGCTTCGTGGCGCCATTTGTCTGAATTCTGTCGTTCATGCTAGTGGTAGTACTTCCTGGCCAAGTTAAACAACCCTATCATGTCGACAATCAGACGGATTCGACCGTCTCCCAGAATGGTGGCCCCGGCAACCCCCTGAGCAGCGCCCAGGTATTCACCCAGGCCCTTGATCACAACCTCTTCCTGACCCAGGAAACGGTCTATGAGTATTCCCAGCTTCTTCTCGGCCAAACCCACAACGACGACGTAGGGCTTACGTTCGAGATCGGTCTCCCGGTGCCGACCGGCCAGGACGTCAGCGATATTGACCAGCGGGATGACTTCGTCTCGGAGCCGAAACACCGAACGCTGATTGACGGAGAATAACCTGGTCTGGTCCAACTTCACGGTTTCCTGCACTGACGACAACGGGAGAATGAAGATCTCCTCGTCGCACTCAACAAGTAGTCCCTGGACGATGGCCAGGGTCAACGGTAGCTTTATGGTCACGGTGGTGCCCACGTTGACCTCGGAGTCCAATTCGATGATTCCGTTGAGCTTTTCGATGTTGGTCCGGACCACGTCCATGCCAACCCCACGGCCGCTCACCTCGGTGACTTTTTTGGCCGTCGAGAAGCCGGCGTGGAAAATAAATCTAAATATCTCCCCTTTGCTCATACGTTCGATCTCTTCGGAAGAGGCCACGCCCCGCTCCAGAGCCTTGGCACGTATGGCATCGATATCGAGACCACGACCGTCATCACGAATGGAGATGACGATATTCGAGCCTTCCTGAGTCGCGTCCAGCCAGATTGTCCCCTGATCAGGCTTGCCCAGGGCGACTCGTTCTTCCGGCAATTCCAGACCGTGATCGCACGAATTCCGAATGATATGCATTAACGGATCGCCGATCTCCTCGATTACGGATTTGTCCAGCTCGGTCCCCTCGCCGCTGACCACCAGTTCGATTTTCTTGCCCGAATCCCGCGACAAATCCCGGACCTGGCGCGGAAAGCGACTAAAGATCTTTCCAATCGGCAGCATGCGCATGGCCATGACGGCCATCTGCAACTCGGTGGTTATGAAATTGACACCCTTGGCGGCGGCATTGATCGCTTCAAGTTCATGGTCATGCTCGCCTTCCCGGCCGGCATTGAGCGCCCCGACCCCCTGCAACAGGGCATTGCGCCCAAGAACCAGCTCCCCCATCATGTTCATAAGAGTATCGAGTCGGTCGACTCCCACCCTGATGGTCTGCTCAGCGGGTTTCTTGGCCGGCATGGCCGGCTTTCTCAGGGACGATTGTGCGTCGGGGGTTGGGTCATTGGGCTTCTGAGGCAGTTCCCTTGGTGTCGTTTCTGCGTCCGGCAATGGAACAGCCGGGAGCACCGCAGAGATCTCTGGCTCCGGATCCTCCGCAGGCGGTTTGACCGCCGCCGTCACGTCGGTACTACCTTCTTCAACCGATGACAGGCGTTGAATAATCTCATCGATATCGACCGGTTCTTTGACGTCATTGCGCACGTTCTTCAGCAGCAACTTGAGCAAATCGAGGCCCTGAAGCAGCACGTCCATGATCTCAGCCGTAGCGGTCAGCTCGGATTTGCGCAGCTTGTTGAGGATGTCTTCCATTTTGTGGGACAGGTTGGTAACCTGCTCGAAGCCGAGAAAACTCGAAGTCCCCTTGATCGTGTGCACGGCGCGGAAGATCTCGTTCAGCAGATCCAAATCCGAAGGAGCCGCCTCAAGCTGCACGAAGGCGCTATCCAGGAACTGAACCAGTTCGTCCGCCTCTACCAGGAAATCCTCGATGATCTCCCGCATTTCGTCGATGTCAAAACCGGTGTCGGTACTCATAGGATCGACCTACGACCTGGCGGCTTTTTGTTCAATCAGGCTATCGATCATGGCCTGGTCCGTCTTTTTGCTGAAAAGATCCGCGTTAGGATCAAAGACCCGGTTCTTCTTCGGCGGATCGGTCTCAGCCTGGACGGTGTCATCGCCGTCGATGACCCTGCCGATACGGGACAACTTAGTCTCGATTTCTTCCAACAGCGAGGCCGCATGGTCTATCTGCTGGGCCGTGATATCCTGGAATTGCAGGGCGTCCATGATGGTATAGGTATCGGCCAAGTTGGTGTTGGCTAGGTCTGTCAGGCCGGCTACCAACTCTGGAATTCGCTCGGAGTGGTCGTCCATGGATTCCTGGATCTTCTGAAGTCCGTCTATAACCTGCTCTTCCCTACCCATAATCTGTTCCACCAGGTCAAGAACCCTGTGGGTAGCAGCCTCGGTTTGTTCGGAGATTTTGTCCAATTGCTGAGTTGCAACAGGCACCTTCTCCCGGGACTCAGCGAGTGGGCTATGTAGCTCCTTGAAGTTCTGAACGATAGCACCAATCGACGACGCCAACTCTCTTATCTCTACCTGGATCTTGCCCTGAAGCGTCATGTTTGTCATTATATAGTCTCCTCCATGATACTGAATTTAGCCGGCCAGAACCTGTTCGATCTTCTCTTTCAGAGTATCGGGCGTAAATGGTTTGACAATGTAGTTGTTCACTCCCGCCTTCAGCGCCTCCACGATATCGTCCTTCACGGACCGCGTGGTAACCATCAAAATCGGCAGTCGCTTGTACTGATCCATCGACCGCAGCGCCGTGACAAGAGCCAGGCCGTCCATTTCGGGCATATTCCAGTCGGTGATAACGAAATTGAAGCTATCCAGCTTCATTTTGGCCAAAGCATCCCGGCCATCACTGGCCTCGACAACATCTTTGAATCCCGCTCTTTTGAGCGTGTTGATGATGATGCGCCGCATGGTCGGGCTGTCATCGACCGCCAAAATCTTCAGTTCCGGCATGTTGCTTTCTCCTGACTATGACGATTATTTATCTTTCAAGTATTTGGCCACTTCCTGCAAAAGCAGAGAGGACTTGAACGGCTTCACCAGATACGAGTTGGCACCTGCCGCGGCACCCAGCTGTTGGTCTTCCTCGGCCTCTTCGGATGAGAGGATTATGACTGGTGTTTGGCGATAGACCTCATTCTCGCGTAGAGTGGCGATCAATCCGTAACCGTCCAGATTGGGCATGTTCAGGTCGGTTATTACCAAGTCGATGTCATCGGGCAGGATTGATATCTTCTCGATCGCATCCATCCCGTCGCAAGCGGTGACAACCTTATACCCACTATTTTTCAGGGAGAATGCGACAAATTTCACCACCGTCGGTGAATCGTCTACTACCAAAATAGTTTGAGGCATTGGGTCGTTTCCTTTATCCACAAGTTCTCTATTTCGTATTAGTCCCGGACTTGATCTTACTCAACAAGTCCAGCGCTCGAGCAGCCCCCCCCGCAGCCGACGTTGCAGTAGCTCTGGCTCCAGTGATGGTCGCTGCAGCCTTGGGCCTCTGATCGACCGGGGGTGCTTCCTTCTGATAGACCAGGGCGTTTTTCAAGTACACCAACTTGAAGGCCTTGGAAATGCCGTGTAGCGTTTCCGAGTGCCCCACATATAGATACCCGCCGGGGCTCAAGGCATTGTAATAGCCGCGAACAATCCGCTTTTTGACTTCGTCCGAGAAGTAGATCATGACGTTGCGGCAGAATACGGTGTCAACGTTGCTGTACCTGGCCAGTTGGCGCGGGTCGTTCAGGTTTATCTGCGAGAACCGCACCAGTGACTTGACTTTCTGCTTGATATTGAAGACGCCGTTGGGAGCCCTGTCGAAGTACTTGCTCAGCAGGTACGGCGCGGTGTTTCTAAGGGTTATGCCACTGTAAGCGCCGGCCCGGGCAGTTCCCAGAACCTGCTCGGAGATGTCGTTGGCAATGATCTCGATATTCCAGCCGGAGGGATCAGGCAAACGCTCCAGAATGATCATGGCCAGTGTGTACGGTTCCTCTCCGGTTGAGCAACCTGCCGACCAGATACGCAGGGCCTTGCGCCCCGAGGCTTTCCGGTCCTCTATGAACTGCGGCAGAACTTCCTCGGCAAAGGACTTCAACTGCGGTTCGTTGCGATAGAAGCTGGTCTCGTTGGTGGTGACCAGATTCATGAGCTGACCAAACTCCCGCTGTGACGAGTCATACTTGATGTGATAGAAATAGTCGCGGTAGCCGCCTATGCCGAGACTCTCCATCCTCTTTGACAAACGGCTCTTCAGGAGGTACATCTTGTTCTCGGCGAAGTAGATTCCGCTTTTTTCATGGATGAAATCGCGGATCATCTCGAATTCTTCGTTGGACATGTCAAGCTCATTTGCAGGCTTGGTCAACATCATCTGTCCTCATTACAGTCGTGGCCGGCCTCTTCACCGCTCGGTGGATTAACCTCAGCAGTGATCGATCGGGGAACGGGCTCTCGCCCGACCGCGACCAACGTCCTCACTTCGTCTGATTCGGTGCGGCATCGTGTACGTTCCGACTGGCGCGTTCCACAGCCGCAACCAGCTCTTCCAATCCGAACGGTTTTATCAGGTAATCTCGCGCCCCGAGGCGCAAAGCCTCCCTCACTGAACTCACCGAGGGACTGCTGTCCATAATGACGATTGCCACGCGAGGATATCGCTGCTCCACTTCCCTGAGCAAGTCGGCCATGTTATCCTCACACATGTCGGTGGAAAGCAGCACCATGGCATATGACTCCTTTGCGAGGCAACCCAGAACCTGATCCCGGGACTCGACCATCTCAGGGTGATGCCCTAGCTGCCCGAGCACCTCACACAAATCGGCGCGGATGCTCTCATGTGGTTCGGCTACCAGAATACGGCACGCAGGTGCAATGGTGATCATCGATAATTCTCTATTCCCTGTCGTCGAAGACTAAGTGCGACTCGACGATTTTAAGCAACTCGCTAATATTGAACGGCTTGGTAACATAATCGGCCACTTTCCGGCGCAAGGCCGTCACCGCCGATTCTACTGACGGGTATCCGGTCATGATCACCACTGGGATATCTGGAAAGTCTTGTTGCACCTTGCTAGTTAGAGCCAACCCGTCCATCTGCGGCATCTTGAGATCCGTAAGGACCAGATCTACCTTCTTCTGCTGCAAAATGGATAGAGCCTTTTCGCCATTTTCAGCCACGGCAATCTGCCAACCCTGCTCGTTGAAAAAATCGTACAGCAGGTCGCGGATCAGGAGTTCGTCGTCGACGACGAGAATCGATGGTTGCTGGGGCATTATTCAACCTCCAGAATCGTCACCGCGTTTCGTACAGCTGCGGCAACATCGGCATTTTTGTCCCGGCCCATCGGTTTTAGACGCGGCAAGGCCTGCCGGCAGTTCATTTCCGACAGAGCCTTAACAGCCGCAATCCTGATGACGTCATTGTCGTCGTCCAGAGACGGCATAATCAGTGCGGCATGGTCAGGTTTCTTGAATTGAGCGATGGCGGTGATGGCATGGTAGCGCACCCAGACATCTTCGTCGCTCAGCAACAGGCGAATGTCGGGTACCGCCCGCTCACCCTCTAGTGACAGCAGAACCGACACCGCCGTCTTCCGCACCGCCGGATTTTCATCACCCAAGGCAACCTTGATCGCCCCCGTATCTTCGATTCCGCCGATCCGCGCCAGAGAAAGCAAAGCTTGTTTGCGAACGGAGGCGTCCGGATGTCCCACTGCCTTAAGTAGCGGATCGACTACCTCGGCGTCACCGATCAGTCCCAAAGCGGTGATCGCCAACCGTTGTCGCTCGACCGACTCGTGGAAGAGGTCTTGGGTAAACCGCTCGATGACTCGCGAGCCGCCGACAATTACGAGTGCCCCCATAGCAGCCTGACGAACATCGGGGAACTTGTCATCCAATCCGGCCAACAGCACGTCAATCTGCTCCTCTGCTCCAAACCATCCCAGGGCGGCGTAGGCCGCGCTGCGGACATGGCCGTCCGGATCGTAGGTCAGGCGCCTAAGAACCTGGGCCGCCTCCCCGCATCCCGACAATCCCAACACCTGCACCAGGCGCTGGCGGACGCTGGGCTCGGCGTCATCGGCATATGGCATCAGACTTCGGCAGACCTCTTCGTCGGCGAACTGGCGCAGTATGTCCAAAATGGCCAGCTTGGCCTTCAAGGTGGCGGTCGGGAATTTTCTCAGCATGAGGTCGATCGCCGTGGGGCCGGCCAGCTCCAGGATATCGACAATCCGGTCGCGGTCGATATCATTGACGGTGTCGATTACGTCGACCAATCGGCTGGTCACTTCCGGACCGTGCCAATCCTGCAATCGCCCGAGGGTGAAATCTGTAACCGGGCGGTTGCCGCTGCGAATACCACTAAATAGAAAATCGACAAAGCGATCCAACGGCAGATCACAGTCCGGCTTGTTGCCGCTTAACGTGGAGATATTGATGATGGCCATCAAGGCCGACTCGGCGATAGAGACGTTGTCGCTATCCAAGAAGGGCCGCAGCTTAGGCACTGATTCCTGCCGACCAATGGCGCCTATCGCCTCTATCACGGCAAATCGTACCATGGGATCATCGGTGGCGAGGAGGTCGTGTAAGGTATCAAGAACTTCCGGATCGCCGATCTTGCCGATCGCCTCGACGGCTTGCAGGCGAGCGTCGTCAATCCGCTTAAAGGCACTAGTTAGGGCAGGCAAGGCTCTTTTGTCGCCGATCTCACCCAGGGCTTCAGCCGCCGAGCAAACGACGTTGGCATTGTCGTCGAAAAGGCGTCCGATGACCGGTTCCACCGCTTGAGGGTCTTTAATCATACCGAGGACATCGACCACAAATTTGCGAATATCGTGGTCCTCGTTTTCGATCTCGTCCACCAGAGGCCCGACCGCGCGCGCGCCGATCTTCACTAGTATTTCGGCCGCCAGGTTGCGCGGGCCGATGTCTTCGTGTCCCAGAAACTTGATTAGCAGCCGGCAAGCCAGATCGCCACCGGTCTGAACAAGTAAATCAGCAGCCAACTCCCGAATGCCCAGGTCGTCATCTTCAATGGCCAGAACCAGGCCGGCAACGGCCTCATCCTCAGCATGGGTACCCAACTCACGAAGGGCTTGTTCGCGCTCGTAAAAGTCGGGCGATTGAAGTTGAGTCAGGAGATCGCCTATCCTATCAACGACTGTGCTCATGATGATCCCTTCCTAAACGCAGGCCGGGGTCAGCCGACCGAGGTCGTCTTGTAGGAGCTCAAGGCCTCTGCTTGAGTGCCATAAATCTCGAAAATGTGTGACAGCTGGGTAATATCGAAGATCTCCTGAACATAGCTGGCCAGATCAGATAGTGTCAGGCGCCCTTTTCTCAGGCGTACTTCCTTCATGATTGAAACCAGGGTACCCAGACCGGAACTGTTGACGAACTCAATGTCGCACATATTGAAATGGAAGGAATTGTAGTCCTTATCGAACAGCTCCTTGACGCGATGCTTCAGATCTGAACCGCTGGCCAGATCAAGACGACCGCTCAGTTTCAAAACCGTTGCCTCGTTGACTTCGGTGACGGTTATGTCCATTGCAAACCTCCGTGTAATATCAGACGCGTTGTTGGTTTTTCGACTTGGCCCTATCCAGGGTAATCGACACTCGCATGCCCTTATCGCCCGGCCGGTCGATCTTGACCCTGCTGGCAAAGTGCTTGATCAGATCGATTCCGCGCCCCCCTTCCGCAGTCGACGATGTGGACGGACGCGCTTCGATTCTATCCGGCGATCCATCACCTTGATCAATAATATCGGCAGTAAGGCGGTCGGCGTTTATGCCAACGGCGACAATAATATGCTTTTCCGGGTTCCCTCGATTGCCATGGACCACAGCATTGGTAAACGCTTCCGAGACAATCAACACAAACCGGTGTTGCAGCCAGGCCTCTACCTCGTGGTCGGCAAGCAGACATCTCAAATCGGCCATGAGCTCTGATTCTGCGGAAATAGCGGACGCATATGTTTTTTCAAAGATAGCCATTTCACTTGACCGTAAGCTGCAAGATTGTGAAATCGTCACGGGTATCCTTGTGAGAACCCCTCGAAAACCTATCACCCAGTTCTTTAATACATGAGCAGAACGCGCTGGGAGACAATCCTTTATTCGCAGCGAATATTTGCTGGACGCGTTCTCGCCCGAAGAGGTTGCCATCCGCATCGGCAGCCTCGGTCAGTCCGTCGGTAAACAGGAACAACCGATCACCTGATCCAAAAGCCAGCGAACCCAGCTTGAACGGTGTCTCCGCAAACTGACCGATTATGGGGCCTCCTTCAGTAAGGGGTATCACTTGATCTAGTGAACTATCCCAAAAAAGCCCTGGTAAGTGCCCGGCGTTGCAGAATTCGATCTGCTTGGATTCCAGGTCGAATCGGCACACAAACAGAGTAATAAACATGTCTTTGTCTTTGATGATTTCATTGGCCAGAAGGTTGTTTAGGCGGCCGGCCAGCTCGGCCATGCTCTGTTGCGGATCTGATTTCAGCACTGCCTTGAGCATTCCGGCAGCGGCCGCCATGACCAGAGCGGCCGGCATACCATGGGAGGAAACATCGCCCAGAACCAGCACAAAGCGGTGCTCATCCAAGGGTATCACATCATAGAAATCGCCGCCGACTTCCCCCATGGGAAAGTACTCAGCGCCGATCTCGACGCCGGCGATGTCGTCAATCCGCTGCGGCAGGATGGTCTTCTGAATCTGCCGGGCCAGAGCCAGCTCCTGTTCCTGTTCTTTCTGAGCCAGACGGGCCTTGATCAAAATCGAATTCTGAATAGCTACCGCCGCGAAGTTGGCCAGCATATCGAGGATCTCGCTATCGTCGTCGGTGAACGTCCCGCCCTCGTGCTTATTGACAATCATCAGGATGCCAAAACACTCGGTCGAGGTCTTGATCGGCAGACATACCAGGGAGTTGATGTTGAGCCCGACTTCGTTGGTGATATTGAGCTCGTTCAGGATCACCGCCTGGCGATTCTCGAACACATACGTCGGCAGATCGGTGTTGTGATAGTAGTCCAGACTGCGGGCGAATTCCTCGGTGAGCCCCCACGATGTTTTGAGGTGCAGACCCTGATCTTCTTCCAGCATGATCAGGCCGACTTCCCCATCGACCAACCTGATAGACATGTCCATGACCACCGACAGCACCGCGTCGATCTCGTGGATGGATGTAATCACGGCCCCCATCGTGGCCAGATCGCGAAGCTGACTGCGGGTGGATGCCAGGCGGGCTTCCAAGTCGAGGACATGGTTGTCGCTGTGTGTCTGCGGCATACCCCGATTATCGGCCGGAAATCTAATCCCCTGAGGCCCTCTCTGGGCCGCAATTGATTACTTCGCCACTTCGCGCCCGATGAGTGGATAGGGTTATTTGCCGCGGAATTTGATCCGGATGGGAACGCCGGCGAAGCCGTACTCGGCCCGAATCTGATTGGACAGGTAACTTATGTAGGCTTTGTCTACCAGCTTCGGAAAGTTCACAAAGAACACGAAGGTAGGAGGGCTAACTTCTGATTGGGTAACATAATAGAACTTGATATGCTTACCCTTCCTGGCAGGCGCATGACGTCGTTCCGTGACCTTTTTCAGAAACTCGTTTAACTCCGAGGTGACAATGCGGCGACAGCCCTCGACGTACGCCTGGCTGACCAACTGCATCGCCTTGGTCACGCGCTGGCCGGTCAGGGCTGATACGTAGATGATGGGCAGGTAAGAATATCGAGCGACTACGTCCTTAATCTCCAGGCTGTAGCGATCAGCCGTGAAGGAATCCTTTTCCATCAGATCCCACTTGTTGACGGCTAGTATGGCCGGTCGGCGCATCTGCGACACCAATTCCAGGATATGTTGATCCTGGGCGGTGACGCCGTCGACAGCGTCGATCAGGATGATCACAGCGTCGCTCCGGTCTATAGCCCGCGAAGCCCGCAGATTGGTGAAAAACTCGATGTTCTCATGGACTTTGTACTTCCTGCGCAGGCCGGCCGTATCAACCATAACGTACCGCTTGCCGTCCATCTCAAAAGGAGTATCGATGGCATCACGAGTCGTCCCGGCCACCTCACTGACAATGGACCGTAGCTGACCGGTGAGCCGATTGATGAACGACGACTTGCCCACGTTCGGCCGACCCACCAACGCCACTCGGATAGCATCGTCGTCATCTTTGTCGTCATCATCCCGGACGGGCAGATTCTTCACAATCTCGTCCAGCAAGTCGCCGACGCCGTGGCCGGTCGTAGCCGATACCGGCATAGGCTCGCCAAGTCCGAGTTTCATGAACTCATAGACCTCGGGCTGGAGCTTCTCGTGGTCGACTTTGTTGACGGCCAGCACTACCGTGAGATCGGCCTTCCGTAGATAGCGGGCAATTTTGATATCACCCGGATTCACTCCCACGCGAACATCGCCAACAAACAGAACCAGATCGGCCTCCGCGACGGCAAATTCGGCCTGATCCATGATCAACTGCTCCATTTGATCCTTGGTTTGGGGCACGATGCCTCCGGTATCGACCAGTTGGAAGTCGACACCGTTCCAATCACAGACGGCGTAATTGCGATCGCGGGTAACCCCGGACTGCTCAGCCACGACCGCCAGCCGACGACGCAGGAAGCGATTGAAGAGCGATGATTTGCCGACATTCGGTCGACCCACGATGGCGACGATAGGCGTTTTCACGCAAAGGCCTCCCCTATTGTGGCCGCCAAGTCATACGAACCACGCATGACCGGAAGGCCGAGCGCTGCTTGAAACTGATCCAGCGACATATCATCCAAAAAGAGCTCGTCCGGGTTGAGACAGTTCGGGGGCAGCACCACCAGGTCAGCGGCGGTCGTTTTCTCAGCGGCCGCCTTCAGGAGATCGGCGCCGGTCAAAAGACCGGACACGGTCACGGTTTCGCCCCAGAATCGATTGGGCACGGCGATTGTCGACAGTTTCAGCCCTAGTTTCTGCCGCACATATGAGACGACCCTGTCATTTAGGAACGGTGCCGCGGATTGGCCGGTTAGGAACAACACCTGCTTTTTGGATTTGAGCCTCTTGAGATAGCGGCGACGACGATTGAAGGCCGTCAGCGTATCGCGGAGCATACCGACACCATTCTCGAACTGCGGCATCGCCTCATAGGACGATTGCGACGGCAGTTTCCTGCCGGCAAGAACGTAGTACTCATCAGCCGCCCAGACAAACCTGGTGCCCAACCGACCCAGCATATCACGCTGGCGTTTTTCTATCTTGCCTACGGTCGCTCTTGCCTCGTCCGGAGTCGGACGGCGCAACTGAGTCAGGCGACTGCGGTATCGCGTCACCCCCACCGGCACGACCGCCAGAGATTCGACGCCGGGGTGCAGCGCCGCCAAGTCGTCGATGGTGCGCTCGAGATTGGCGCCGTCGTTCCACTGAGGGCAAACCACCACCTGAGTGTGAACGGTAATCCCGTTGTCGACAAGATGCCGCACAGTCGGAAGAATCGCCCTCAGGTTGGCATTACCCAACATGCGGCGACGGAGATCATCGTCGGTCGTGTGCACTGAAACATAAAGCGGCGACAGCCTCTGGCTGATGATGCGCTCGATGTCGTCATCGGTTACATTGGACAGCGTAATGAAATTGCCATGCGTGAAGGACAGGCGATAGTCCTCGTCCTTGACATAGAGGGCGCGCCGCATCCCTTTCGGCTGTTGATGCACAAAGCAAAAAACACAATTGCATTGGCACCGGCGGATACGATCATCTTCGAAACTCAGCCCCAGCTCGCCCGGGTAGAGCGCCTCGAATCGAAACGAGTGTTCGGCGCCATTGGGGTCGGTAAAGGTCATCTGGATGCGTTCCTCGGAGGCTTTGAATTGGAAATCCAACAGATCAGAAACCGGCTGGCCGTTTATGGCCCTCAGGCTGTATCCGGCCCGCACCGATCCAAAGAGCGGCGATTCGGGATCCACGTGCATGACCTTCATTTCACTTCCAGGCACAAAAAAGAGCGGGCGATGGGACTCGAACCCACGGCGTCCAGCATGGGAGGCTGGCATTCTACCACTGAATTACGCCCGCCAAAATCTCTATCTGGCGGCAATGTACTCTGTGCCCCGATGAATGTCAATACGGATCCGGTTCGACAGCCGGCGGTCAGGCTCAGGATTTGTCCCGAGGTCGGGTCAGGCGGACGACAATAATCGAAACTTCATACAATAGATAGATCGGTCCGGCCAGCAGGACCTGGGTAAACACGTCCGGCGGGGTAATTATCGCGGCGGCAATAAGAATGATTACGACCGCGTAGCGACGCCCTTTGGACAGCATGGCCGGGGTTACCAGACCCAGCTTGCCAAGGAAATAGGCCACCACCGGCAGCTCAAAACCGGCACCGAAAGCGACCAGCAACAGCCCGGCGAAGCTGATATAAGAACCGACGGTAATGATCGGATTGAGCAGGTCACCGGAAAAGCCAATCAGAAAATCCAGAGCCAGCGGCAGTGTGAGATAGTAGCAAAATCCGGCCCCCAGCAGAAACAACAGAGTCGAAATGAAGACCAGAGGCAGGATCACCGATCGTTCATGCCGGTACAAACCGGGCGACAAGAACATCCACATCTGATAGAAAACGATCGGCAGCGCCGCCAGGACACCGGCCAACAGTGAAACCTTGAGGTAGGCGTAGAACGACCCGGTCACTTCGGTAAAATGAAGCTGGATATCCCCCAGGGGCGCGGTGAGGAACTCAAACAGCTGATTGCGAAAATAGAACGCAGCCCCGGCCATCACCACCACTGATAGCACTGACTTGAGCAGCCGCCAGCGGAGTTCTTCGAGGTGATCCAGAAACGGCATGCCGCTCCCGGATTCTTCCGTCTCGTCGGATGGGTTGGACACAGGTACACTCAGCATGGCAGTTAAGATCTGCTTTGCAGGGGGTGGTTGTCAAACGGAATATGGTTTGTGTGGAAGCCAATGTAGATCGGAACCCCTTGCGGGTTCCGACTCTGGGTACCATCCAAAGCAAGAGCTGTCGTCCCGTCTCCCCTCTTGAGAGGGGTGGCCGAAGGCCGGGGTGTGTTTCTTCGACGCCGACCAACACACCCCCTAGCCCCCTCTGACCTTCCCCCGGTTTGGTGGACACATGAAGAAGCCATGTTATATTGGTATCAGGAGGTGTCCGAATGTCAAGAGATCGAAGTCGTCGTCAGTTTGATGCGGAGTTTAAACGGGAGGCTGTTCGACTTAGTCAACAGCC
>JBDRES010000038.1:0-87194 GCA_043819515.1 bacterium | reverse complement strand
CTCGATCGTCTGCGGACGGACGCCGTCGTCAGCAGCTACCACCAGAACGACGATGTCGGTGATGTGGGCACCGCGGGCACGCATGGCAGTGAAAGCTTCGTGGCCCGGGGTATCCAGAAAAGTCACGACCCCTTCGGCATGCTGCACCTGATAGGCGCCGATATGTTGAGTGATGGCCCCGGCTTCACCCGCGACTACGTTGGTCTTCCGCACGTAGTCCAGCAACGACGTCTTGCCGTGATCGACATGTCCCATGATAGTCACCACCGGAGCGCGTCGTTGCAGACGCTCGTCATCCTCGATCTCCTTGACGTCATCGCCGATTTCAGCGACCTGACTAACCTCGAAACCAAACTCCGAAACCAGCGTCTCGATAGTATCCATGTCAAGCCGCTGGTTGATGGTGGCCATGGCGCCCATCTCAAAAAGCTTGGCAATGAGCTCGGCCGGTTTCAGGTCCATGAGATTGGCCAATTCAGCGACCGACATGAACTCACTGATATCCAAGACATTGGATGGTCCCTCTTCTCCGACCTGTCCTGTGCCGCGTTTGTAACGCTTGCGTGACGTGGCTCCGGTGATGCCGGCCATCGTCGCTTTGAAGCTCTTGGCGACCTCAGCCTGGTCAACGGACCGACGATCTTTCCTCTTCCGCCGCTCCTTTTTCCGCTGCTTCTTGTCGATCTTGCGAATCAAGCCGGCGACGCTGGACTTGGAATCCTGAACCTTGAAGCCACCGACAGTGAGTTTGTCTGGCGTCGGTTCGTCCTCTTTGACTTGTTCCCTAGTCGCCGGAACCACCCGGGGCTTGGCTCTGGCGGCTGCATCAGCGCTGGCCTTTGCCTTGGCCTGCGCCTGGGCCCGATTGTCCATGCCTTCCTTGGCAGCCTTCTTTTCGCTGGCAAACTTGGTTTTGACAGCGGCCATCATTTCGGGAGACGCCACCGACATGTGGGACTTTGGATCAAACATCAAATCGCGCAATATCTTGAGCATTGCCGCCGACGAGATGTTAAACTCCTTGGCTAATTCGTAAATACGCGTGGATCCTTCGGCCATCCAGCTTTCACCTCCTCCGTAAACGCAATCGTCTCATTTGCTCGACGATTTCTATATCGCTTACGGTTTGGTTACATCTGATCATCTTCTACATCAGTAAGGTCAGGGGCCTCTGCCTGCCTGACATCGTCGACCTCGGTCACGAAGTCGGTATCATCCTCAAAAACATCCTCGGCCGTCAGCTTCTCGTCTGAAGTCTCCGGCTCGGCCTTCTTCTTGGCAGCGTGCTTGCGATCGTAGTCCTTTTCGATCTCGGCCACAAACGCTTTGGCTTTGTCAATCAGAGTCTCAGCGGTTTTGTCACCGATGCCCGGTATCTTGACCAGCATCTCGACCGTCGCTGCCGCCAGTCGCTGCACCGAACTAATGTCGGCTTCCACCAGTCGTTCGCGAATCTTGGTTCCGATGCCGTCCAGTTCGACGACCGGCACCAGCAGTTCGGCTTCGCGATGCTTGGCGTCGTTGTATTCGGTCTCAGAGAGGATATTCACTTTCCAACCGGTCAGCTTCGAAGCCAGGCGGGCATTCTGCCCGTTACGTCCAATGGCCAGCGACAGCTTCTCATCCTCAACCGCCACCGTCATCTTGTGTTCCAGTTCAAACATCTCGACCGCCACCACTTTGGCCGGAGCCAGGGCACGGGTCACAAACGATTCCGGATTTGACGTGAAAGGAACGATGTCGATGCGCTCGTTGTTCAGCTCGCGAACGATCGATTGCACCCGAACGCCCTTAATGCCGACGCAGGCACCGACCGGATCGATGCGATCATCCGAGGAAAAAACCGCTACCTTGGCTCGCTCGCCGGGTTCGCGGGCGATGGCCCGAATCTCGATTACCTTCTCGTAGATCTCCGGCACCTCGAGTTCAAAAAGCTTGAACAGGAACTCGTTGATCACGCGCGACAACATGATCTGGGGACCTCGCGTGTTTTTCTGCACATCGAGAACATAGGCGCGTACCCGGTCACCCTGCCTGAAGCGCTCACGAGGGATCTGTTCTTTGGCCAGCAGGATACCTTCGGCGCGCCCCAGATTGACAATGACATTGCCTTTGTCGATCTGTTGCACGACGCCTGATACCAGCGTCCCGACTTTGTCGATGTACTCGCCGTAAATGCGATCTCGCTCCGCCTCGCGCACTTTTTGGATCAACATCTGCTTGGCCGATGAGATGGCATTGCGCCCAAATTCCACTTCATAGTCAATATAGATATCGATTTCGTCACCCAGTTGGGCTTCTTTATCAATATCCTGAGCATCTGAGAGCAGAATCTCCGTGTCTTTGTCGACGACCTCCGTGACGACCTTTTTTGTCGCTATCATCAAGAGGTCATTGTTCTTGCGGTCGAATTTGAAGCTCAGGTTGTCGGTGAAGGTGTACTTTTTCTTGGCGGCTGCCAAGAGACTGTTTTCAACCGTTTCGACAACTACATCAAACTCGATGTTCTTTTCTCGCGCGATCAGGGTCATCGCTTCAACGATGTCAAATGCCATCGCACATCACTCCCTCAGAAGACGATTTTGGCCTGCTCTATATCAGCCAGGGCCAGTAGAGTGTCACCGGCTTCGTTTCTGAACAATACTTCCGTGTCACTGACCGAGACTATCTCGGCCGTGATGTTCTCAATATCTTTGCGCGCCGGGAAAACCCTGACGGTTTCTCCTACGCGGTATCTAAAATCCGTTGCTGTGACCAGAGGCCTGTCCAGGCCCGGTGAGGATACCTCCAGCGTGTACCCATCCGACAGCAAGTCGGTGCCGTCAATAAGGTCGCCCACAATACGACTGATGCGAGCGCACTCTGTTAGGCTTGCGCCGTTTTTGGAATACACATATAGTCGCAACATGGTGGACTGCTTATAACGCGACAGAGCGCTGTCGGCCAGTTCACAGCCTTCTTCTCGGAGTGGCTCTTCCAAAAGCTCCAATATCTTCTCTTTCAAGTCCTTACTCATAAACGCACCTAGCCACAAAAAACGTGGGCAACGGGCCCACCAGAACCGTTTATAATAACAACCAACTCGTTCCGGCGCAACTATTTTCTGGATTGATTTGAATCGCGGGTCAAATCGCGGATATTTGAAGTGGCTGCCTCGATGCCGAATGTCTCAGACACCCGACCGTCACGATGCTGCGCCTCTATGCTACCGGAGCGCAACGACTTATCCCCGATTGCCAGGCGCAGGGGGATACCCAGAAATCCCGCTTCGGCAAACTTAACACCGGGGCGGAGTTCGCGATCGTCGATCAGACAATCCAGACTTTGACTGTTTGTTTCACCCAGCAGGCGCAAAGCCGGATCCCGATGCTCCGATTTCGAGAAATCCAGGGGCGGTATTCGAACATCAAAGAGAGCCATTGGCGCCGGCATGCGATCCCTTTTACTGTCGCGATTCTGTTCCACCACTCCACCGCGTGTGAATCAACGGATTGATCCCGGCTTTCGGTGATCTTCGTGTCATGGTACCGATTTTTTGAGTTGCGCTTGTGAAGTGATTGGCATATACATGGTGACGCCGGGCGACCTCATGTCCGGCTGACTGCCCCCGTGGTGTAACGGATAACGCATCGGCCTCCGGAGCCGGTAATCCAGGTTCGATTCCTGGCGGGGGTATTTCTTATTCCCTGGTATTCTTCCCGACCTGCCTGGAGAGTCCACCTGACCGCAACCGAGGGAATAATTCCGTCAGTACTTCGGGAAGCAACAGCAGCCATAAAATTAGCGGTAGAGCATCATTGACCACCCAGATTGGCACTGCCCAGCGGTAAGTGATCTCTGAGAGCCCCCATCGGGAGATGATGTGATCGAAGGCAGCCAGCATTAGCAGGTGCACCAGGACCATGATTGGCAAACCGATGTACAAGGCTCGCAGTACTTCTCGCCACCGTCTCCCGATTTCCGGTGTGGCTAACACCAGGGCCAGGTAGGACACCATATTGGACATATGCTCCAGGGTCCAGGAGAGTTGCCACTTGTGGGCGCCCAGCCACGGCAGGACGACATTGCCTATCGGTTGCAGCAACCGTGGGTATTGCAGTTTGAACCACCAGAACCAGGCCAACCCCAGAACCACAGTTACCACGGCTAGTTTAGTCAGAAACAACCACAGGTCTTTTCTCACGGTTCACCACCAAAATCAGCCAGCCTACCCAGATCGACGCAATGATGATCACCAGGGTCGCCTGCCAGAAGTACAGATGCATAAATTCAAACGTTGGACGCGAATAGGCTCCGACCACCAGGAGCATGATGATACGCAGGACATTGAATATGTAGATGATCGGCACGCCGAACAGGATGCCCCAACCCCTTGTTGCGCCAGGTAGTTGGGTACGAGACTACGGCGGCGGCGAATATGACCATCTCCAGGACGCCGGTGCACTCGTCGATTATCTGGACATCAAACCCTTTGAAGCTGCAGATCTGGTCGTAGTGGGAAACGTCCGACGAAAACAGCGACGCCACTGATCCGGTGATGACGGTAGTCAGGCGCATGACCCATATCAAAATGCCGTGATAATTGGTCGAGAAATACGCGTAGGCGGCGCCCCCTGCGGCCAGGCAGAGAATAAATGTCACCACGAAGCGCACCATCGGGTTGAAGGCCCGTCGGTTTACGGGGACGGTCTTCGCTTTACTTTTGGCCATGCGATTAACCTATGCACCGGATCGCCAGGAAACAACTACATTTGCGTCACTTCGTGATAGGTGTATGTTATAGCAGGTAGCACAGGATGATGGCCAGCCACACCACGACAACACCTACAATGGCCGGCCATCGCCCGTAGGCGACAATCAAGGCCAGTGCCGTGTAGACCAGCCCAATTCCCAGCCGCGCTGTCCATTTGGTCAGGTGACCGATCTGGAAGGCCTCGGCCAGAAGCAGAACACCCGCTATGACCAGCGCTGTCCACAAAATCCAGAGGCGCTCGGGTTTTCTAGTTGTGACGTTGGCGGTGCTCATACTCCCTCAGAAAATCTTCGATACCTCTGACGATGCCCTTGGCGATTTGGTCCTGGAACTTGTCAGACTTTAAGCGCGCCTCCTGCTGGGGAATCATCATGAAGGCACACTCGACCAATATGGCCGGATATTGCGTCGGCCGGACCACAGCCAGGTTGCCGTAAAAAAGTCCGTGATCACTCAGGCCGGTGGCTTTGGCCAAGCGCGGATGTACGGCCTTGGCCAGATCGATGGAATGCGGGTGATAGTAATAAGTCGAGGTACCGTTATTCTCAAACGGATTGACGCCATCAGGCAGAGCGTTGTTGTGAATGGAAATGAAAAGGTCGGCCGAGGCCTGTTTGGCGATGGCCGGTCGGTCATACAGTGGTACATTGGAGAGGTCATCTCGCGTCATGACCACCGTCGCTCCGCGCTTCTGCAGGCGGTCGCGCAGAGCCAGAGCAATATCCAGATTGGCCTGGGCTTCCGTCAATCCGGTTGGTCCGCGGGCGCCCGGATCGGCCGAATGTCCGGGATCGATGACAATAATCTTGCCTTCGAGCTTGCCAACTCTCTCCGGAGGCCGGGCAATCAGCAAGTGCAGCGTCGTGCCGTCGTAATAGGTGTCAAATCCCCAGGCGTCGATCTTGAGATTCAGATGCAGCTCATACAAACCCGGTTCCGGTTGACGCCAGGTAGCGAAGTCAAGCAGGCTGTCGGAGAAGTCGTATCGTATCCAGTCGGTATCCGAAGTGACGCCATAGAGGCTGAGTACTATATGCCGCCGGTCAGACTCTTCGACTCGAAAAGGATGTCGACCTGAAAGCAGCAGAGTTATATCCAACCCTTCAGGGCCCGAATGAGTACGGATGCTTCGCAGCCGCGAATGAGGCGGCATTATCCCAATCGGCAACAACTCGACCGACTCTCGATGTACCCAACCGTCGACCGACTCCGATAAACGTATGTTGAGCCAAGCGCCCTCTCCCCCGACGGCCAGTGCCTCGACACCTTCCGGCTGGAAAATCGAGAGATAGCCTTGCCTCGGTCCGTGGCGAACAATTTGCACCGAGTCGGTAAACCGCACCGTGCGCGGATAATCCCGGCCGCCGACACTCAGCCGCCAGCGGGCGTCACGCGTTATCAGAGTATCCAGTCGGGCCAGACGCAGGTATCCCGCCAGGTCAAAATTCAGGTGCTCATCTTGCACCGGGCCGAAGAGCCGGAGGAAAATCTGGGCCAGCGACGGCGAGGCCAGATAGTATTTGATCCGCGCGGTGTCGACCCGGACACCTTCAGGAATGGCCAACATACCCGAATAGATGCCGCGTACTTTCAGACTATCGGGGACGGCTCCGCCGCCAAATACCGCCTCGCCCCAGTAGGGTTGCTCGAGCGGTTCGTCTTCGCTCATCGGCACCGAGTCAGCCACGCCGTCGATTCCGAACCAGGCCCGGCATCCGGGGGTCCCCCGGAACCGGACTTGCAACAGGTGTCCCGGCTCGACGGACAGATCACCCGATGGGGGATGATAATCGCCGACGATTACCAATGAATCGGCACCCAGCGCCTGCCAGGGCCTCGGAACAAAGACAATCACCGAATCGACAAGTTGATCCTGATATTCGGGCCGTTGTGGCTCGTGCCCGGCCTTGATTTTCCCCTGGTAATTGACGCTTCCGTCGGCCGTGAGAGTGGCCTGGACCCGGAAGACAAACTCGCCCGGTTCTATCGGCACAAAAGCCAGGAAGCCACCGTCGTCATGAACCTCGACGTGGTGGCCGTTGACGGTTACTTGATACGCCCATCGGCCGACCCGTTGTGGCACGTTGCCAAAGACGAAAGTGGAGTCGACGGCCCCTATCCTCTGCTCCGGCTCCGGATAGACGATATTGATGCACGGCTGCGTTGCGGCTCCGACCTCAAGGCCGAAGAGGCCGAGTGCCAATAGCGCTATGTGGAACAGAGATCTAGTCATCAAGGTACTTCTGGACGATGTCGCGTCTTATTTTGGGACCGCCTATGATCTCACGGTCGACTTCGATCGACTCACGGTTATAGCGAATACCCCGGCCGATGTCCGATTCCAGCAGCAAGGGCCCGTCGAGGTCGAAGTAATCGGCCTGCGACGACATATATACCGCCTGAGCGATACCGAGCGAGGACTGTACCATGCACCCCAGCATGATCTTCTTGCCGTCGGTGGCAGCCTGCTTGGCCAGCTTGGAGGCTTGCACGATTCCGCCGCTTTTCTCCGGCTTGATGTTGACACCGTCTATGTGCTCAGCATACTTGCGATAGTCTTCCAGATTGTTCAGGCCTTCGTCAACGAACAACTCCACGTCCTCGATCTTACCCTTGAGGTGGCGCCATTCGCTCACGAACTCGATATCGGTCGGCTGCTCAATCACTTTGACGCCCAGACGGGACAGGTGAAAGATCATCTCCTCAGCCTTGGCGCAGGACCAGCCGCCGTTGGCGTCAACTCGAATCTCCTTATCAGAGAGATCGCCGATCTGGTCCAGGAGAAGCAGATCCTGCTCATTGCCCATCTTGATTTTTATAATAGGGTACGGACTGCTCTTGATCGCGGCGATCATGTCATTCGGGTCGTCGATGGCCACCGTCCAGGAACTCCTGATACCGAGCGGACTCCCCAGATCCAGAATCTCCCAGGGATACCGTCTGGTTTCGCCCGAGATGTAGTTTAGGACCATGCCGACGATGGCGGCGCGAGCGATCGGATGAATATCCCAGGACTCAATCTCGGACAGGGTATCGGTGTCGATGGTCTCGAGTTCTCTCAGTTTCTTGAGTCCCTCGGTGAGGTCAACCTTGAGTTGGGGCAATTGCGGACCATAATGGACCGAGGTCGCGGCTTCCCCAAAGTATCGATTGTTCAACACCGTGATCAGGTTTCTCTTAATCGCGGCCCCACCCTTTGAGACCACGAATTTCTTCTTTAGCGGAACGGCGACGCCAAAAACCTCGGTTTCGATCATATGACTCTCCTGGCTGCAGCAAAGCCGGCATGTAGGTCGGGGCGGTAAGCGGCATGTTTGGGTAGTAGACTCTCAATGGTAACCACGCCCGAAGCGCGCGAGGAATGAATAAATCGATAGCGATCAATGGCAATGGCGACGTGGCGCTCAAAAAACAGCAGGTCGCCGGCAGCAATCAAGTCCGGTTCGAGTTGTTGGCCGATAGTCAGTTGATCCTTTGTGTCGCGCGGCAATTCGACACCGATCGTCGCAAACACAGTTTGCACTAGACCGGAACAATCGCAACCGCAGGGAGTAATCCCTCCCCACAGATAAGGAACACCCAGGAACTTGATGGCTTCCTTGATTACGGCCGCAACTCGGGCGTTGCGTGGCGGTCGCATTTTCGTCATCATGATCGCTGACGACCGAAGTAGCAGCTGTCCACCGGCGGGATTTACGATACGCGCCAACCCGTCCGAAGCTTGTCCCTTGAGTCTTACCGTCGTGCCATAAAAGAGGACGTGGGGATAGACCGTGCGGCCGGCGGGCGTTGGCATTAGCCGAGCCTGCTTGGCAATAACGCGACCGATTCGGCCTTGCTCGGAGCCGGCTGCCGGCGCCACACTGCGCTCATCAACCCAACCCCGATAGCCATCGCATTTGCGGACATAAACGAAGCCGTCTCGTCTGGCGGAGACAATCACCAGGTCATCAAACAAGGCTTGGTTGATCCTCTCGGGACTATAACCGGGCTTGGCTCGCATATCGAGTACGTTGGTTGTAATTCTGGCATATTGCATTAGGTTACCTGATAGCCAGGTTATCGGTATCTATCAACAAAAACAAAGCCGGCCGGGCTAAAGAGCCCGGCCGGACAAAGATCGCATCACTAAAAGGGTTGTGTCGCTCAGCTGCTTTTCAGCAGTTTCTCGAAGCGGACAAGTGCCTCCTTGATATTGTCGATCGAATTGGCGTAGGAGAATCGCAAATAGCCTTCGCCAAACTTGCCGAAAGCGGTTCCGGAAAGACACGCCACATAGGCCTCTTCCAATACCCTCTTGGCCAGCGTCCGCGAATCAATACCGGTCTTGGTTATGTTCGGGAATACATAAAATGCACCGAGAGGATTGGTGCAGGACACACCATCAATCTTATTGAGCCCATCTACGAAGACATCGCGACGCTTCTGGAACTCGGCCACCATCTTCTCGACTTCGTCCTGGGGACCGGTCAGAGCCTCCATCAGGGCATCCTGCGCGAAGGTAGTGGTGCAAGAGAAGTTGTTAATGGCCAGCTTGGTGAGAATCTCGATCACCTTGACGGGGGCCACACCATAGCCCAACCGCCAGCCGGTCATGGAATAGGTTTTGGACATGCCGTCCATCATCACCGTACGTTCCAAAGCTCCCGGGATCGCACAAATCGACTCAAACGAAACGTCGTAGATAATGCGCGAATAGATTTCGTCCGTCAGGATCCAGAGGTCATGCTCTTTTGCCAGCGCGTAAATCGCTTCAAGATCCTCGGTAGTCAAGACACCGCCGGTCGGGTTTTGAGGCGAGTTGACGATGATCATACTGGTCTTGGGAGTGACCAACGCCCGCAGTTCATCAATCGAGAAGCGAAAGTCACTCTCCTCGCGCAGCTTCATCGGCACCGCCTTGGCGCCGACATACTCAACCACCGATTCATAAATGGGATATCCGGGGTTGGGCACGATTACTTCGTCTCCCTCATTGACCAGGGCGAAAATAGTATTGAAGATGATCGGCTTACCGCCGGGCATTATCACAACGTTTTCGGCCTTGACATTGGTGTGGCGCGTCTTGTTGACGTATTCGGCGATTACCTCGCGCGCTTGCGGCACGCCGGCCGATGGACAATAGTGGGTCCTGTCGTTGCGGATGGCTTCAATACCGGCATCGCAGATATTCTTCGGGGTCGGAAAATCCGGCTCACCTATCTCAAGATGCACCACCGGATGTCCCTGCGCTTCGATCTGTTTCGCCCGCGCCAGGACCTCAAAGGCGCTCTCAGTGCCCAGGCGTTCTAATCTGTTGGCATACTGCATGGCTGCGGTCCTTACTTACAGTTTGAGTAACTCTTTTGCCTTTTGGGCAATGTGCTCAGCGGCGACGCCGAATTCCTTTACCAACTGCCAGGACTTTCCGGATTCGCCAAAACGATCCTGAACGCCTATCATAGCAAAGGGGACATTTGCCCCGGCCGTGCATAGGGTCGCGGCTACGTGATTACCCAGTCCACCAACCTGGTGTTCCTCGGCTGTGATAATGGCTTTTGTCTCTTTGCCGGCGCGAACGATAGCCGCGCGATCAAGCGGCTTCACGGTGTGAATATGAACCACGCGCGTCTCAATGCCATAGTCTTTCTTGAGGATCCAAGCCGCTCTCAGAGCTTCCGGAGTGGATGGTCCGCAGGCGATGATCGTCAGCGCCTCCTTTTCGTCCGCATACTTGGAAGACAACTGGACCTCGAAGGCATCGACCATTTTCTCGGCTTCTTTGCGAAGCCGGAATATGTTGGCTTGACCAAACTTGAAAGGCGTATCCGGACGCGTGATTATCGGTGTCGCCTCGCGGGCAAAACGCAAATACTTGGGACCGACAACGTCAAACAGCAGCGTCCGCGTGGCTTTCTCGGTTTCCACCGAATCACAAGGTACCACCACATTCATATTGGGCAGACCGGTCATCTGAAACAGCGATTCCAGTTCCTGGTGGGTGGCCCCGTCGGGACCGACCGAAACACCACCGTGGGCGCCGACGATAAACACGTTGAAGTCAGCATAACAGCATGAGACCCGAATCTGATCGAGATTTCTCGCCGAGCTAAAGACACCATAGGTACCAAAGACGGGCAGCTTGCCTTCTTTGGCCAGTCCGGCCGCGACCGTCGTGCAGTTCTGCTCGGCGATACCGAGGGACAGCCACCGATCGGCCCGTTCCGGGTGATTGGCGTGGAACTGCGAAATCGTAATCGAGCCGGAGATATCGGCGCCGATGCAGACGACGCGCTCGTCGTCGCCATACTTGTCCAGAGCCCGACCAAGTCCTTTGCGGGTCGGGTCCATGTCTACTTTCATGACACTCTGCTTGTTCCACCAGAAGTCGGCGGAGAACTTGGGCAGGTTGGCCTCCAGACGGGCTTCGACCTTCTTTTGGTAGTCTTGCCCGATCGCCAGCCATTCGTCCGCATCAAAGGTCTCGGTCAGCCCGAGCTCGATCAGGGCCTTGTCCAGCTCTTCGCGGTTCGGCGGCTTGCCATGCCAGCCGACCACGTCTTCCATAAAGGACACACCCTTACCCTTGATGGTCTTGGCAATGATGGCGACCGGTTTGCCGGTATCATTGCTGTTGCGAGCCCAATCCAACTCCTTAACGAGGTCGGCAATGTTATGACCGTCGACGTGTACTACGTGCCAGCCAAAAGCCCGATATTTCTCGTCGATGGGATCGATACCCATGACATCTTCGGTCCGACCGTCAATCTGGAGGTGGTTGCGGTCAACAATCAAGATGAGATTGTCCAGACCATAGTGGGCCGCCGACATGGCTGCCTCCCACATGGAGCCCTCTTGTTGCTCACCATCGGAAGAAATGATAAACGTGCGATAGTCCTTTTTGTCCAACCTGGCCGCCAAAGCCACACCGACGGCAACCGAAAATCCCTGTCCCAGCGACCCCGAGGAGATTTCGACGCCGGGCAAATCCTTGCGATGAGGATGTCCCTGGTATGGCGAACCCAGCATACGCAAACGCATGAGGTCCTTTTCTTCGCAGTAACCCGAAACTGCCAACGAAGCGTACAGAGCCGGGGCCTTGTGTCCCGCCGACCAGATGATCCGATCGCGGTCGGTCCAGAAGGGATCTTTGGGGTCGTGGCGGGCCACCTTCAGATAGAGCGCGGCACATACGTCCATGATTCCGAGAGTGCCGCCCGAGTGCCCTGACCCGGCTGAACACAGCGACAGCAAATTTATGCCACGCATATAGTTAGCGCGCTCTTTCAGTTGCTCAGTGGAGTAGTCCTTGATCGCCGAATTAGTTTTCGATTCCGTCAGAGGCATACCAAAACCTCACAGTTTGTGAAACAATTAACATACTACCTTGCGGACAAATTTACTGATTTCTAAGGACAAGTCAACCGCTACCTAGCGATCTTTGCAGGAAATCTTGGTGTACCAGGCGGCTACTTTCCGTCGCAAATCGACCTCGGTGCCATTGTTCAGAATCACCCGATCAGCCCTTTGCCGATACTCCTGCCAAAGCTTCTGATGTCGTTCCCGGCTGCGGGCCTCGGCAGGTGAGATGCCTCGCTTGGCCAGACGAGCCCGGCGAAGTCGGCGGCCGGCATGGATCACCAACGTGTAGTCGAGTTTCAGATCCATATCCCAGTCCAGCAGCAGGGCGGCATCGATCACCACGGCCGGATATCTCCGGCGTACATCGGAGACCTGCCTCCAGAGTTCCTTTAGGAGATACGGATGAACCAGGGTATTAAGTTGAAGGCGAGATTTGTCACTGGCAAATGCTCGGGCGGCCAACAGCTTGCGGCGCACCCGTCCCGTACCGGTAAGAATGTCGGATCCAAAGGCGTGGGCTAGCTGCTGCTTCAGCGACGCAGAATCATCAACTACGGCATGACCAATCCGGTCGGCGTCGACCACCGCCGCTCCCATCGATTTCAAAGCGGCTGCAGCGGTTGACTTGCCGCATCCGATCAGGCCGGTAACGCCAATCAGCAAAGCCCCTGAGCTATTTCGCTTCAAGCCAGTTCTCCCCCACGCCGACGTCAGCAATTATCGGTACTCGCAGCGGCAGGGCTGTTTGCATGTCGGTAACGACCAACTTCTTCAGCTTCTCGACTTCCGTGCGATGAGCGTCAAACACCAATTCGTCGTGAACCTGCAGCACCATTTTCGATTTCATCCCGGCCATGCCCTTGTGTATGGATATCATGGCCAGCTTGATCATATCGGCCGCTGTGCCCTGGATGGGTGTGTTGATTGCCGTTCGCTCCGCGAACTGCCTGACATTAAAATTCTTGCTGTTGATTTCCGGCAGATAGCGTCGACGGTTGAGCAGCGTCGTAACATAGCCGTCGCGCCGCGCCTGCGCTTTGGTTCGCTCCATGTACAGCTTGATACCCGGATAGCGCTCAAAGTAGGTGTCGATGAACGACCTGGCCCCCGACAGATCAAGCTCCGTCTGTTGGGCCAGACCAAACGCCGAGACGCCATAGATAACGGCGAAATTTGCGGTTTTGGCGGCCCGTCGTTCCTGGCTGGTGACTTCGCTTATCGCTTTGCCGTAGACCTCGGCGGCGGTCCGGGAGTGAATATCCTCCCCGTCGGTGAAGGCCTTGATCAGGGCCGGATCTTCCGAATAGTGAGCCAGTATACGCAGCTCAACCTGGGAATAATCGGCCACCAGAAGAACGTGATCTTGATCGCGGGCCACAAAGGCCCGGCGTATCCGTCGACCTTCGTCGGTGCGGATCGGAATGTTCTGCAGGTTGGGATCGGTCGACGATAAGCGGCCGGTGGCGGTGATGGTCTGGTTGAACGAGGTGTGCATGCGCCCGGTCCGATGGTTGACCAGGCGCGGAAGGGCGTCGACATAAGTCGACTTCAGTTTGGCGAACTGTCGATAATCTACGATCAGTCTCGGGAAGGGATGGATTGCGGCCAGTTCTTCCAGTACTTTCTGATCGGTCGAGTAGCCGGTTTTTTTGGCGGTTTTGCCTTTGGTTGGCAAGGCCATTTTGTCAAAGAGGATGTGAGACAACTGCTGGGTCGAGTTGATGTTGAATTCCCCACCGGCCCCAGCGTAAATCTCGCCCTGCAACTGAGCCAGGCTCTTGTCCATCTCAATAGACAGCTCGCCCAGGAAGTCGGCGTCAACACGAATTCCGGCCTGCTCCATGTCGGCCAGGATCTTGATCAGGGGCAACTCAATGTCATAGTAAAGGTGCTGGAGTTCGCGCTCGGCTATCAACGGGGTGAGTCTGTCTTTTAGTCGGTAAGTGTAGTCGGCGTCCTCAGCCGCATAAAAAACCGCCTGATCGACCGGCACTGTGGCAAAGCTCTTCTGCTTTTTTCCGGAACCGATCAATTCCGTAATCGGCTGCATCCGGTAATCAAAGTGCTTCATGGCCTGAGCGCTCAGAGAGTGTTCGCGTGATCCGGGGTCGATAACATACGAGGCCAGCATGGTGTCAAAAGAAATCGGAGCAATCTCGATCCCGCAGCGCCGCAACACATGAAGATCATACTTGATATTCTGCCCGGTCTTGTAAACGTCGTCTGATTCCAGGAGCTGCTTGAGAACGGCGACCGATTCATCAAAGGGCAGATTGTGTTTTTCGTCAGGGTGGTGTCCCAGCGGAATATAGTAGGCTTCGCCGGCCTTGGCTGCCAACGAGACGCCAACCAGTTCCGCCTCGAGCGGATTGAGGGAGGTGGTTTCGGTGTCGACGGCTATTTCTTTGCGTTTCAGAAGACTCTTAACCAGGCGCTTGAGGTCGGCCAGGTCGGTCACTCCGTGATAAGCGGCGGCCGCACTCGGCTTATGAGGCAGTTCCTGATCGGCTCCATTCTCTGTCAGAACTTCCTTCAGCAGACCGCGGAATTCCAGCTCGGAGAACAGGGCCTTCGTCTTTTCGCGATCAATCGGTCGACGCTCAAACTGATCCAACTCAAAGGCGAGTGGGACCTCGGTCTCGATTGTGACAAGCTTGTGCGACAGTCTGGCCAGCTCGACATTCGAGGTGACCTTCTGCCTCAGGCCCTTGGCCGTGATTTCGCTGCCGCGGGACAGCACTCCTTCGAGCGATCCAAACTGATCCAGCAGCTTGTCGGCTGTCTTTGGTCCGACTCCGGGAATGCCCGGTACATTGTCGGAGCTGTCCCCCATCAGGGCGAGTCTGTCGATAACAAGCTCGGGGTACACTCCAAATTTCTTTTTGACCTCTTCTCGGCCGATCTTGGCCGGTCCGTCCGAAGCTTTGCCTGGCGTATAGACCCTGATGTGATCGGTAACTAGCTGGAAGTAGTCCTTGTCCCCGGTCACACACCAAACATCGAGACCGGCCGCTTCGGCTTTGGTGGCAAAGGTCCCGATGATATCATCCGCCTCATATCCCTCAAGCTCATAGCAGATCAGATTCAACGCCTCACAGGCTTGGTGAATTCGTGGCAGTTGTGCCACCAGCTCATCCGGCATCTTGGCCCGGGTTGACTTGTACTCATCGTACATCTTGTGGCGAAACGTAGGCTGCTTGGTGTCGAAGACCACAGCGATATACTCTGGCTTCTCATCCTTGATGATCTTGAGCAGCGAGTTGACGAATCCGAAGGTGGCGGAGGTGTCCTCACCCTTGGAGTTGATCAGGGGATTGCGAATGAAGGCGAAGTAAGCCCGGTAGAACAGAGCCGAGCCGTCGATCAAATAGAGGTTAGGCCGTTTCTCGGCATTCATCGATACAACCCTCTTGTGACAATAAAGGCATGGACCGACGGTGGTACCAATTCGGCCACATCGGCGATCCTACCCTCGGTGATCTTGCGCCGGATATCTGTGGACGAAACGTCGATCATCTCCATCTCTATCGGCCGCATGCGATCCCCCGGCAGGCGACAGCATGCCAGGGCCTCATGCGGCGGGCGGCCTCCGACCAGGAAAACCAACTCCCTAAGCAGCTGTTCCGGTTGGTGCCAGCGATCAAAATCCGGGATATTGTCTTCACCCATTATGAAAAAGAACTCCCGCTGCGGAAATCTCTTTTTCAAAGCCATTACTGTTGCCAAAGTGTGGCCGGGCAGGTTCTCTTCCCTTTCTATTTCGCACACTTCGAAGTGGCTATGCGAGGCGATGGCCAACCGGAGCATTTTTACGCGATCGTCATATGCAGCGGCAAAGCGGTTTTTGAAAGGGTGCTGATAGGCGGGGACAAAAAGAACGCCATCAAGGTGAGCAGACTGCAGCATCTGATTGGCTAAATGCAGATGACCATTGTGCGTCGGATCAAAGCTCCCCCCCAGGATTCCCCACCGCTCTGGATTCTCAGGATTCCGCATCCTGAGGTGATCCGGCCGCAGGCATAAGCTCGGCTATTTTGTTTATGAGGTCCGAGGCCTTGTCGGCCCATTTGGTCCCGGGGTAGTCGCTTTGGAGCTGTTCCGATTTGGCCCGGGCCGATTCCAGGTTCTCTTTGCGGAACTCGCTCTGTGCGTCCTTGAAGGCAGCCTCGGCCGCCTTCTGCCGGGCCTTAGGGGCCAGCTCGTGCTCCGGAAACACGATTTGGAAATCCGAGAATTTCCGTGAGGCCTGGTCGTAGTGCTTCAGGGCAAATTCCTGCTCGGCCAGCATAAAGCTGGCCTGGGCGGCAAACTCGGTGTCGGTGTAATCATCGATCACAGTTTGAAAATAGAGTTTGGCTGCCTCGCGAGCCCCCATGCGACTATAGACAACGCCGCTTTCAAACTGCTTCCGAGCCAGGCGAGTGCGGGCGGTCGTCAGATACTTCTGGGCGTCGGCAACGACCGGGGATTCGGGAAAATCGACTATGAAGTCTTCCAGTTGCACAATCGCTGTCCGTGCCGATTCCTGGTCGAGACCAAAATGGTCGGGAGCCGACTCGAAATAGCAGACGGCGCGCATGAACAACGACTGTTCAAAATAGACGCTGGCCGGATAGTTTAGAGCCAGGCGATTGAACTCCACCTGGGCAACTTCGTATTCTTTGTTGCCGAAATAGGACAGGGCCAGATAGTACTGGGCGGTATCCACAAAAGACCGCCCGGGGAAATTGTACAGGCAGGCCTGAAACAGGTCGATTGAAGTCAGGTACTTGCCCTTCTGGTAGGCCGCTTGACCGGCATCCAGAAGCTGGTGTCCAGTCATCTCATTGATCGACTGACCGCCGCCGCAACCCATCATTATCACACCCAGAGCCACCAGGACCGTCAAGTAGCTGAACCGTGCAGAGAATTTCACGTGGAGTATCTCTCCTTGAGCAGACTGTAGTTTTCCATCACTCGCTTCAGGTATTCCCGAGGAGGCTTTTTGCCCTGACGTATCAAGCCGCGCAACCTGGTCTCCCCCACATTATATGCAACAATGGCCTTTTCGATATCATCAAACTTCAGGATCTGTTCAAAGAGGTGTCGGGTGCCGACCTGTATGTTGGTTTCCGGCTCCAGAAGCGACTCGTACCCTTCCCAATCAATTCCGGCTCGTTCGGCCACGTCGGCACCGACCCAGGGCATGACCTGCATCAGTCCCAGAGCGCCGGCCGGTGACACCTGGCCCTTACGGAAGGACGATTCCGTCAAGATGAGGGCCATGACAAACATCGGATCGTACCGGTATTTTTTGCTTTCGGTGAAGATCACCTCGCCCAAATCGCGGACCTGCTTGTCGTTGAATCCGATTTGAAGGTCTTTGACTGCGTTCAGGACCTGCAGCCGCTCTTCCAATTCATCCACATGCTGTTGCTGGAAATTTATCTGTCGCTGGAGTTCAAATTTGTCCCGGACCAGATAAATGAGCAGGCCTGACTGTATCAAGTAAATCAGAACCAGCAAAACACTTATCGGTTTGGACAGATAGATACCGATTCTATCCAC
Source organism: bacterium (assembly GCA_043819515.1). GTDB lineage: Bacteria > Zixibacteria > MSB-5A5 > GN15 > FEB-12 > DAOSXA01. The sequence continues at coordinate 69,553 of JBDRES010000038.1, read as the reverse complement.
CTGAATCATACGTCAGTCCTCGATTATTGATCCAACCAAGTCGTAGCCGTTTGCCTGTTCAATCAGAACCGTTGCCAAACGCCCCATAGTGGTACCGGCGCCGGACACGATCACTTCCTGATCGATCTCAGGGCAATCGCCACGCGTTCGACCGACCGCTCGATTTTCACCATCAAGCCTGTCTAACATAACTTGCGGGCGGGTTCCTATCAAGGATCTATTTCTCTCAAAAGCGATATCCTGTTGCAAGGTCATTAGCAAATCCAGACGGTGTTGCTTGACCTGTTCCTCGATTTGCATGCCCAGCTCAGCGGCCGGGCTGCCTTCTTCCTGAGAGTAGGTAAACGCAGCGGCTCTGTCGAAGCGCTGGTCGGAAACGAACTGAAGGAGTTCTTCAAACATCTTTTCAGTCTCTCCGGGGAAACCAACAATAAAGGTCGTGCGAAGTGTCGCCTGGGGCGCCTGCCGACGTATGCGATCAAGCAAGCGCTCTATCCGGCTGCGCGAAGTGCGGCGATTCATAGCCGAAAGGATCTCATCGTTGATGTGCTGCAGTGGCAGATCAAAGTAATCGAGCGCCTTGTTCGAGGTGTCCCCGAGGTATTCGATCAGAGCCTCGGTGGTGTTGGCCGGGTGCAAATACAGTAACCTCAGCCAATCTACGTTGGGTACTGAGTTCAACTCCGACAGCAGATCTACAACAGTTGACGATGGCGACAGGTCCTGCCCATACAGTGTGGCGTCCTGAGATACGAGGATCAGCTCGCGCTTGCCATTGTCGGCCAGGAAGGTCGCCTCACGCAGGATACTATCCAGGGGCCGGCTACGAAACGCACCGCGAATCGAGGGGATCACACAATAGGAGCAGCCGCGGTTGCAACCGTCGGAGATTTTCAGGTAGGCGTAGGGCAGGTCGTCGCTGATATGACGGTATCCCCCGGCCAGATAGCTCATGAAGCGTGGGTCGGTGACACGTTTATGGCCCGCTTGTTCGGGTGAGGCCAGGGCTGCGGCCAGGGCCTCAAGCTCGCCCAGACCAAAAACACCGTCGATTTCCGGGATCTCCCTAAGCAGCTCCTCGCTGTAGCGCTGGGCCAGGCAACCAGCCACGTAGACCCTTACCTGCGGATTCGTCTCCTTGACCCGGCAGAGTTCCAGGATGTGGTCAATCGATTCATCCTTGGCGGCCTCAATGAAGCCACAGGTATTGATTATCAGGGCATCAGCCGCCGCCGCCGATGCAGACGGCACATGCCCGGCCTGTACCAAGTGACCGGCAATGTAATCGGCATCAACGTCGTTCTTGGGACAACCCAGCATGCGAATGTAAAAAGTCATAGCTAGTACATCCGCACGACATCGGCTGAGTCCGGGTAGTCGGGCTTGAAGCGCTCCGGGTCGCATGGGCCGTCTGTTGTCTGTTTCTGAATCAGGATGCGGTTGAGCTCGCCGTTGATGTCAAAAAACGACAACTGGACAATCATGCTCGTCGTGCTGTCAATGGTCACTATCATAGAATCAGGAATATCGGCCTCGACTCCAACCCGACGGCGCAGGCGATAGCGATAGTCGGCCCGGATCACTTCAGAGGTATAAAGCGAATCCAGTCGGGTCAAGAGCGGCCAGGCATCGGTTCCGTCGGCCGGTTTTACCTTTTCGACAATGACTTGATTGGTCTCGATCGAATAGCTGTAAAGATGCAGACTATCCTGCCAGTAAGTTTCGGCCCCCAGCTGGGCGCGAAAACGACCGTCGCGGGCCAGGCTCGCCGATCCTTCAGTCGAATCAATGCTGCCAAAGACGTCAGACTCAATGACGGCCACAAACTCCAATTCGACGCAGGGTGCTTCGCTCAGCGTTCTCAGGATGGACGGGAAGCTGTCGCTGGACGCGGCCGCGCTCACCAGGCAGACGGTGAATGCCATTAGAATGAGATAGTGGAATATAATCATCTACCCTTATACGGAAATGAGCCGGATCAGTTTTCCTCGGAAACCGGAGTCGGAGGGGGCGCTCCCGGCTGGGCGAAGAGAGTATCGACATACGCCTTATCCACAAGGACATCCCGGGCCTTCGAGCCGTCAAAAGGAGTGACAATTCCAGCCTGTTCAAGCTTGTCGATAAGACGGGCTGCTCGCTGGTAGCCGACCCCCAGACGCCGCTGCAACAGCGATACGGAGCCCTGTTTGTGGCGGACGACCGTCTCGCAGGCCTCGCGGAACAATGGATCACCAAAGTCGATGTCGGTCTCTGTCGGCTCGCCGGTAGCCTGTGATATGCTCTCCAGCTTGAACATCTCCAGGCCCTGGTCCTTGATGAAGTTTACGATTTTGTCGGTGTCGTCACTGGACAGGTAGGCTCCGTGGATTCTTATCGGCTCCGGTTGACCGGCCGGAAGGAACAGCATATCCCCCTTCCCCAGGAGCTTTTCGGCGCCGTTTTGATCGATAATCGTACGAGAATCTACTTTAGATGAGACCTGGAACGCTATGCGCGCCGGGAAGTTCGCTTTTATCAAGCCGGTGATAACATCAACCGACGGACGCTGTGTGGCTAAGATCAAGTGAATGCCCACAGCGCGCGACATCTGAGCCAGACGGGTTATCAGCAGTTCGGTCTTTGAAGAGGTAGTCGACATCATCAGGTCGGCTAGCTCATCAACAAAAATCACGATGTATGGCAGCTTAGCTTCCGGACTGGACTGCTTCTTGTTGAAATCGGCGATATTGCGCACGGAGGCCTCAGCCAGCTTGCGATAGCGTTTTTCCATCTCGACCACTGCCTCGGCCAGCACCTTTTCCGCGCGGAGTGGTTTGGTGACTACCGGTCGACCCATGTGAGGAATACCGGAATAGATCGACAGCTCCAGCATCTTGGGATCGATCATTATAAAGCGAACTTCCAACGGGTGCATTCGATACAGCAGCGAGGAGATCAGGACATTCATGCATACCGACTTACCCGAACCGGTGGCTCCGGCGATCAGGAGATGCGGCATGCGGGTCAGATCGGTAACATACGGCCGACCGGCAGTGGTCTTGCCCAGTGCCATCGGCAGCACCAGATCCCGATCCATGAAATTGCCGGAGTTGACAATGTCGCGCAAGTAAACCGGTTGGGGCTGACGATTGGGAATTTCCACACCGACCGCAGCCTTCCCCGGGATAGGGGCGATTATCCTTATCCGTTGAGCCTTCAAGGCCAGGGCCAGATCATCCGCCAGACCAATAATCTGATTGACTTTGATGCCCGCCGCAGGCTTGAACTCATAGCGGGTGATTATGGGACCGGGAAATTTCTGAATATCGCCATCGATCTTGACTCCAAAAGTCTCCAGGGTCTCCTGCAACATCCGGGCCGTGAAGGCGAGTTCGTCACTCTCAACTGCGGCGCCGGTGTGCGGATTCTCAGTGAGGAGATCGGCGGTGGGATAGCTGTAGTCCACATCTTTGACCTTGAGGGGCTGGGACGGTTTCACCAACTTGGTTTTCCGTGTCGCGCGAGCAGTGGACAGCTTCCCGTCGGACGCTTCGGACGGATCATCGGGCCCCGGAGGGTTTTCAGGCTGTCGGTCAAGAGCCTCATCCATGGCTTTGTCGAATTGATACGCCGGCTCGGCGTCGTCGCTCTCATCATCGTCGTCTTCGTCACTATCTGAACGAAAGACGCCGGCGGCCAGCCAGCTAAAACTGAAGATTCGACGGGTCAAACCGGCCACGCTTCCGTACGCTGCCTTGAGTAGGCGCGAGCCCGGCAAGCTCATTTTCACACTCAAAAAGGGTGTTATCGAGGTGTACAACATTAGCACCAGCAAAATCACTCCACCGAGGACAATATACGAGCCCAGCTCCCCCAGGAACTTCAACGACAACTCATTCAACTGAAGGGCTACAAAGCCGCCACCCAGGCCGGACGGCGTCGCGATAGCGGGCGGTGACAAGAAGTGTATGTTGTACAGCAGGGTGCCCAGCAGAGCCACCACAAAGAGCAGGAAGCTGTTGAACTCAAGTCGGGCACCTGACTTCGAGGAAAACAACCTTAGCGACCAGAGCACCAGCCAGATCGGCACAAAGAAGGCCAGCCATCCGATCAGGGTCCCGGCCACAAAGGACAGGTAGGCCCCCATCATGCCACCCTGATTGCGATACTGCAGCTCAAAAGGATTCAGATGACTGTCGATCTCGCCGGTAATACGGGTGTCATCCAGATCGCTGTGAGATATCAACGACACCAGCAGAAGCAGAGCCAGCAAAAAGACAAGTCCACCCAGTATCTGTCGTTTTCTATCGGTGGTCTGTTTTCGTTTTCGACGTGCCATTGGTGGCCCTATGGTGCCCGATTATCGGCGTAAATTCAATTATAAACTTCCAAAAAAACGCGGCAGGAACCGAGGTCCCTGCCGCCTATTTGGTCTTTCGAAGACTCTTACTTTTTGACAGCCTGCTTGAGGTGTTTGCCGGCTTTGAAGACCGGGACCTTGGTGGCCGGAATCTCGATGGCCGCGCCGGTCTGCGGATTGCGACCGGTCCGAGCCTTGCGCTGGGATACAGTGAAAGTACCAAAGCCAGCAAAGCTCACTTTCTTGCCCTTTTTCAACTGAGTCGTCACGCTGGCCATAAACGTCTGCAGAGCCTCACTAGCCTGTTTCTTGCTGATGCCGGATTCCTTGGCCATGATGGCAATCATCTCTTCTTTAGTCATAATGTCACACCCCTCCTTGGGCGGTTGACGGTTTCGGTTAGCTATTTACGCCCAAAGGAAACTTCCGGTGCAAATATGTGTCAACTAAAAGAAACGGCCAAAACGCAATAAAACTGCGGGTTTGCAGGAATCTAGTATCCGCCATAGCGGTTTTGAAGGGTCCCCAGATAGTCGTCGTGGCCGTTGTCGATCTTGATCTCAGGTAGGTCGGTCACATGCAGTTTGAAACCGAAGCCACGCGTGCTGCCGGTTGGTACCCAGTATAAATTCCCTGTCCAGCAATGGATTGTACGATTTATCTCAACTGAATTGTTGATGACTCTGCCCTCCCGCACATCAAAGTGCTCAGTGAATTTGACGGTTGTAGAAGCGGTCAGGTTGAAATGCACGTTGATATTCACGAGCAACTGATCGGTGGTCTTCCGCCATTGATCGCCTCTGCCGCTTTCAGCGTAGCGGTATTCGACAGAGCAGTCGAATCGGCCCTTCTTGCCGGCGCCGACCTTGGGTTTACCTTTGCCCATGGCCGCCAGCGAGTCCGCCTCCGAATCACTACTGCCGGCATCGTCAAAAAGCCCGAATCCCCCACCCAGCTTCAGGCGGGCGTTAAACGAAAGCCCGGTCTTGTAGGGGGACAAAAAGTCCAGGTTGTTGGTGCCTGGCTCGTACAGCGAGTGATTGACCGTGCCGTCGACGTGCAGATTGGGAATGGCGTCCGATCGGAAAGTGGTTGTCAAATCGCTGAAGCGCAGAGAGTCTTTCTCAAAATCGTAGCCAAAGCTACTACTGAGAGAAAACAGACTGACCACCTTCTCGTCCTCCCCACGCTTCACTTTGGCCATGAAATCCTGGCCGAGGCCGACACCGATGGTTTGGCTTTTGGTCGATCCCGCTCCCCCACCGGCATAGCTGCGTACCTCCGGGTGTAGGTCGATATCGGGCCGGTACTGGTAGGACACCGAGGGAGTCAGGACGTGGCGCAGACCGGCCAGACCAAGAATGTTGGGGGTCACGGTGCCGTAGAGCTTGGTGCTGGCACTCAGTCCGGCGTCCCAACTGTACGTCCGATAATTTGTGGGATCGATCCCGGCCGAATCCGATTGGTCGGTGCGGAAGATCTCAAACCAGGTTTCCTGGTAGCCGATGCTGGGAACGAGATTGAGATACGATCCCAGCGTTATTGTCGGAAGCGTCAACTTCGGTTGATGCTGGATCTTTGCATACTGCTTGCGGGTTCGGTAGCTCAAGGTGTCGACGGAAGTGGTATCGCCGGCTTCATTGGTGTAATAGACCCGGCCGGTGTCAATCGTGGTGCGGTTTGATTCGTGCACTAACGATGGTGAATAGGTCAGCTTGATGTCATTGTACCAGCTGCGATCATCTTTGGCCCCGGAGCCGAACGGATACAACACCGGCAATGACAGGGTGGCACTGGGCAGCTTGTCAAAGCGCGACTCCTGGTCGAGATTTACAGTGTGATTTGCGGTGGCAGAGAGCGACACCGATTGCCCCCACTTCTTTGTAATCGACAACTGCGACCTGACCTCGCGATTGAGACGCTCGTCCAGGTTGTTGGAATATTGCTGAAAATACGTACTCGTGGACTGGTACTTGCCGTCGCCCGCGATTTTGAAGGACGGCGTCACCTGATGGTCATACAGGCCGCGCAGCACATATTCTTTGCTGCTCGTCTCCTTTGCGATACCGCGATTGAAGTCCGTCTTAGTGGTGTATTCGCCCGACATGTCGGCTGTCAACAGATAGCGTTTGCGGAACTTCAGCATCGACTTGAAAGTGAAAGTTCGGTCGTTATCGTAGTAGTCGACCGCTCCCAGCCAATCCCAATATTCGGATGCCGCCCAGTAGTAGCCGATGTCTTTTACGTACCGCACGTCACGTTCGAAATTACCGAATTGGAACGGCAAAATGCCGCTGTGCCGTCCGCGCTTGAGCGGGAACACGTAATACGGGATGGCAAAGACCGGTAGCCGGCCGAGGTAGGCGACGACCGGACGGGCTATGAGTTTATCATCCTGGATCAGCTTGAGATGGCTGGAGCGGAAATGGAAATGTGGTTCCTCCTGGTCGCAGGTCGTAAAACAGCCGTCCTTGATGTAGAAAATATTCTCCTGCTCGCGGAAGAGCTTGCCACCGTAATACAGACCAGGCGGGTACTTGGTCTTGGATTGGACGATCCGCCCTTTCTCAGTGCTGAGCGAGTATTCCAGGTAATCGCCGAGTAGCTCCTCGTCACCATCAAGCAGCACGACCGGCATATTGCTGGGTTGGGCGCGATAGCTGAAGCTATTGATATCCGGCAGCGAGTCGCCGGCTGTCTCGGCTGAGTAGGCCTTTATCAACTCCTGTCTGGTATCAAAACGAACCTGGTGAGCACTGAGGGAGATCTCGCCCGATTCAATGACGGCGTCGCGGTCCAGAGAGATTATGGAATCCTGGAGGGCATACTCGATGTAGGCCGAGCTGTAGTCGACCGTGTCGGCGGTAATAGGTTCGCCGGATACGGTTGAGCGACGACCATGAGTGTAGGTCCCGACCGCCCCGCCGATGACCCGGACAGCATCCAGCTTTTCCTGGTCTCTGACCAGGAATCGAATAGTGTCTCCCGACACGGTGTTCTCGTGATATTCGGAACCGCCCTGTGATGACGGATAGTACCAGGAGTAGGCCTGACCGTAACAGACGATGCCGGTGAGCTTGCCGCGGTCAAAGTCAAACACGATTTCGCGACCGGACAACACCGATTCGTCAAATTCAGTATGTGTGGAATCCACCGCCTGTTTGAATTCCCCCCGGGCGGAGTCGGTAACGAGTATGGACTGCAATACGTCCCCTTCATATCCGACGCGAATGCGTTCGCCGGTAACTTTGGAATTACCGTGATGAGCTACCGGCTTGCCCGACAGCTCCAGCAAGTTGGAATCCATGTCCATAATGGCCACTTGCGAAGTTGACCTCAGGTCGGTAGACGTAATATTGGCGGTGCCGCGGGCGGTGGCCAGTCTCGGCTGGGCAGTATACTCGATGGTGTCGGCGATAACTTCCACCATATTGGCTGAATCTGGATAGCGCAAATAGAGTGTCGGACGCAGATCCATAAAGAGGTAGCTCGACTTGCGGTTGTAATAGGCGTGGGGGCCGACCGAGTAGATGGAGTCGGTGAACGACCACAACTCGACATTGTCCCCCCAGGCATCGGTAATTCGGTTGTCAACGTCGTAAAAGACGGAGTCGGCCCGGAGGTTGTAAGCGGTATCCTCGACGACGACCCGTCCGCGCAGCCAGGCATTGTGACCGCGCCGATATTCGGCCGAGTCACACCAGATGGTACCGCTGCCGGTTTTTAGAATGACATTGCCGATCAGGGTGACCACATACTCATGGCCTAGAAGCTGCACTTCGGTGGCATCGGAGTGCTCGACGCGCAGGCTGTCGCCATCCCCCGCCGACACCGAACGCCCCACAATAAGCAGAATCATGGTCGCTACAACTGTGAGAGCCGATCTACTCACCGTCCAGAATCCTCTCGACGATGGCCCGGTACTTTGCCAGAAACTGGTCCGTGGCCGGGCCCATTTGGGCGGCGCGAGCTTGGCCGCCTCCTTTGAGATCTGTCAGAGCACTCATCTTGTTGGCCAGATCCCCGGCCCCGGGGGTATGATTCTCGGGCACGGCGATATGCAGCTTGTCTTGATTTATGACCAATACCGGCGTGCGACATCGGTCGGCCAGTAGCGAGGCGTACTGCCCAGCCAGTTTTTGGTCGGGGATATCCTCACAGACGGCAACGACGGTGTGTTCACCGGACACAGCGGTCTCGGCGGCCCTGTCGACCATCGCTGGCAGCATCTGACGATAGAGATCGGTCACTTGCCGGCGGGCTGACTTGCGCTCGGCCGACAGCTGGAGGATCTTGGCCGGCAGGTCTTCAAAGTGGCAGGTGAACTGACGCGACAGGTCATCACTCACTTCAAAACGTCGCCGGTAGTCGGCGTAGGCATCGAGACCACATAGAAATTTCACCAGGGCGTGGCCCCGCAGCTTCTGCACCGCCACTATTTTGATCATCAATACTTCACCGGTCGATTGGCAATGAGTCCCGCCGCAGGCCGAGCATTCAAAATCGGGGATGCTGACCACCCGGATTCTCCCTGATCGCTTGGGTGGCTTACGCAGCGGCAGGACGGCCAGCTGGTCGCCCTCAAAGAAGCCCACTTCCACGGCGCGATTCTCTTCGATGATTCGCTGACACAGATCTTCGACCTGTGCACACTGACGGCGTGTCACCGAGCTCACGCCCAGTTCCAGAGCGCCGTATTCCTCGCCCAAATGCACTGACACGGTCACCAATCTGTGCAATCTATCAAAGGCCTGGCTAAGGATGTGTTGGGCTGTGTGCTGGCGGCTGTGTCGCATCCTGCGTCGGCCGTCCACACGACCGCGGACTATTGTCCCCACCTCGCCCGGCGATGCGTCGGTTACATGAACGACCTCTCCGGACTCATCTTCAACAACATCAACCACTGGGATGTCATTAATCATCCCAAGATCGTGCATCTGCCCGCCCGACGTTGGGTAGAAGGCGCTGCAATCCAAAACCGAATGGTGCCAACCATCAACTTCCTCGGTCCTGATCAATTTGGCCTGGAACTCCAGTAGCTTTGAATCCTGGTAATACAGCCGCTCAGTCACTACTCATCCCGTCTTACTATCGCCTACCGTTCACGATGCTTTTACACTTCGAGACGGTCGGGGGACAATTTTTTGTCTCATCACAGCCATCTCAAGCCATGACGTTGCGCAACCGGCCGACATTCTCAACGCTCACGACTATCTCATCTCCGGACTTCATGGGGGCAATCCCGGCCGGCGTGCCGGTGGATACCAAGTCGCCCGGATTGAGTGTCATTATGCGCGAGATGTAGCTTATCACCTGTTCGATAGGGAAGATCATCATCGACGTGCGCCCCGACTGCATCACTTTGCCGTTGAGTATACCCTCCACCAGCAGGTCACCGTAGTCTACGTCGGTGACAATATGAGGCCCCACTGGACAGAAAGTATCAAACCCCTTGGCCCGGCTCCATTGGCCGTCCTTCTTCTGCAGGTCGCGGGCCGTAACATCGTTGACACAAGTCAGGCCGAATATGCAGTCGGCGGCTTCATCGACACTCACCTTGCAAGCCGTGCGACCGATAACGACACCCAGTTCGGCTTCATAATCGACGCGTTCTGAAACTTCGGGATGAACGATCTTGCCCTCATGGCCGATTAGGGACGATGGCGGTTTGAGAAACAGCAGTGGATATTCGGGAGCTTTGTCGGCCGACTGCGACGCGGTTACGTGAGCCTGGTAGTTCAGACCAACACACACTATCTTTGATGGCTCGACGGGAGCTGCCAGGACCACGTCATCGAGATTGAATTTCTCATCGGCGGCCTCTCCCCCATGCCACGGTGCCCGATCCAATTTCAGAACGCTGTCTCCATACAATTGGCCGTAGTAGGATGTCGCCGAAGTCTTGGGCCGAAAGCGTATATACTTCTCGCTCATTTGGTTCCCTTCAAAATGTGTTGCCGCCAATATAGACGCGCGCCGGCGCCAGGATCAACAAGGAACTTAGGGATTTGGGAATCAGACCTCTTTGAGTTTCCAGCGACCACGCCTAAACCAGAAAGTGATTATGGCTGCTTTCATGAAGGTGGTAATAGTCAGTGTCCACCAGACCCCGTTTATGCCCCAATCGAGACCGAAGCATAGGTAATAGGCCAAAGGGATGCGCGCCAGCGAACCGGGCACGCTGACCAGCATCGGCGGCACCGTGTCCCCCGCCCCACCAAAGGCTCCTTCGATGACGATTTCCAGCGCCATGGCTGTTTGCGACAGACCGAGGATTATCAGATAATCGACGGCAATGGCGTGCACGACCGGGTCGCCGGTGAATATCGATGCGATCAGTCCGGGCACGACGATGAAGGCGATGGATGTCACCGCCGTCATGCCTATGGCCGACAGGGCTGCCCCCCAGGCACAGCGCGCCGCCCGGTCCGGCTTGCCGGCTCCGAGGTTCTGGCCGACCATCGTTGAGGCCGCCACCGAGAAGCCAAAACATGTCAGGTACGAAAGCGATTCCATGCGGTTGCCGATACCCATGGCGGCACCGGCCGACTCGCCGAAGGAGTGGACTATCTTTATCAGGAACCAGTAAACAAAGACAAAGACCGAGGTTTGACTGGCGCTGGGCAGGCCGATCCTGGCGATTTTTAGTATGCTGCCAATTCGGGGTACTTGATCAAAGAGGCTGCCCACCCGATAACCCAGCCGACCCGTAAAGAGCAGGGTCACGATGCAACTACTGCCGGCCGCCACGGCCAGGGCCGTAGCCAGACTGGCCCCGGCGACACCAAGGGCCGGGATGGGACCCCACCCAAAGATCAGCAGCGGGTCCAGAACCATGTTGGCCAGGACCACACCGATCCCGACTTTGGTTGGCGTGCGGGTGTCGCCCGATGCGCGGAAAGTGGCATAAGAAGTATCGGCGACAAAAAAGAAGATGGCCGACAGGAAGAATATCCGCAGGTAAGGGATGGCGTGGGCCAAAGTGTCCGGGCCGGTGTCCATGAAGCGCAACAGGGCGGGCGAGAACGTGAAACCGACAACCGTAAACACCAGGGCCAGCCCGATCGCCATATAGAGACCCTGCTTAATATAGTGAGTGACTTTGGCCAGGTCCTTGGCCCCGACATAACGGGAGACCAGGGCCGTCACACCAACGGTCACGACTGCCATAGTTGCAAAGATGGTCCAGATAACCACCATTGAGGAGGTCACGGCATCCTGCGCCGCCGGCCCCAGCTTCCCCACCCAGAAGTAGTCGGTGCTGGTCAGAGCGAATTCCATCAACATCCCCAGCACCACCGGCACGGCCAGCGAGAAAACGGTCCTGGTAATGGGACCTTCAGTGATGTTCAATGTCGATTTCATAGCTGCAATCGAGCAATTAAGGTTACGGTAGTGCGAGTGACAAGCACATTTGTCCTCAATTGCGCTTGCACAAGGCGCAAGAGGTAACTATGTTCTCCCAAACACCAGAGCCCAGGCTGTATTGGAGGAGAATATGCGACCAGTGAACAGAAATGTGGCAATACTCGTAGTGGCATTGGCGTCTATCCTGATAGGTAACACTCCGGTGTATGGCAAGCCGATTTCGAAACCCAGCCAGAAGCATATCGACGTCAGGCCTACTCGTTGGATGGCGGTAGGAAAGCTGACGGGCGGGATGCTCGTCGGGGAAGCAGCCGACGCCGTTGATGAATTTAACGGCACGTTCAAGGATAAGGTTGTCTACGGCGTCGGCTTCGGTTTGGAGTATGCTGTCGGCGAGAAATGGCTCGTCGGGCCCATTGTAGAATACGACTGGAAGATTGAGGCTGAAGCCTCGATGGAGGCAATACGGGCAACTTCATACGGTGCCAGCGTGCTCTATCGATTCAGCCCCGGTCAGGCCTCTACCTATACTTTGCGGTGTGAGCCTGGGTACATGTTGGTTGGAGATGACAGCTATCCGTATATTCGGATTGGCGCAGGCTCGCTATTCTACACGTCTTCCACCGTGGCCCTCAGGGCGGAGGTATACTACAAGCACGGTTTTGGCAGCGACGGAGACTCTTCAACGACGACAACACCAGACTACACTGATGTCGCCTATTTTGGGATCAGCCTGGATTTCTCGGTTGGGTTCTGAATGACAGATCGGCAAGAGGCGTAGATCGGCTTACAAGGCCGTGACTATCGCATTTGCCAAAAAGTCCGCCTTCAGCGGTTGGCCGGTGCCGTGTTCGAGCAATTGCGGCCAGGGATAGCGGCCGCCAAAACGGAAGTAGCTCTGGCCCAGAAATGATCTCAGCTCCGAATTGTTGACTATGGTCCCATAGCGCGAACTAAAGTACTCCAGGGTCTGACTCCGAATAATCTGGCCGAGCAGAGCGTCCCGGATATCAAACGGTGACGTAATCAACTCCGGTCGTCCGGCCCAGACAAAGAGGCCGTCGTGGCGTGGTAGTTTGACATATCTTTCGAAGAGATCCCAGTAGAGGCGATCCAGATCGCGCTGAGGGTTCTTGTAGGCCTCGTATTCGAACATGAAGTCGGTCAAGGCCAATCGCAGAGCCAGCAGATTCTGTTCGGCCGCAAGGCGGTGAAGCCGGGCGGCATCCTGGGCCGGCAGTTCACCCTCAGCGACTAACCAGGTGGAATCACCGACAAGGGTGCCAAACAGCGCAGCCATGCCTTCTTCCCAGGCATGATCGGTATAGCGCGCAAAGAGTGGAATATTGGTCTCGTCCCGACCCAAGAACGACAAGGCCCCCGCAGTCACGGCCAGGGCGTTTTGTATGGCCGGAAGTCCACCCCCGTCGCGCAGCAGAATGCGCGCTTCGCGACCGGGGCTTATAAGAAAGCTTTGGGCTCCGGATCGATCTCCTTTGGCCGGTTGCAGATCATAGTAAAGCGGCAAAGTGTCCAGCCCAAATCCAGCCGCATCAAGCGTGGCCGCCACTATGGGCAAGGTTGTCTCGGAATTCAGCCGGCCGCTAATCTGAGTCAGCAGCGAAGTATACGAGACGCTGACATCCCATAACTCCAAAGTCCCCACGCTCTCTCGTCGCTCAAGTTCGTCCAGAAGCGAGGCATAGGCGGCGTCGGTAGCAGTCTCCAACCGGGCCACAAATTGCAGCATGTCCTCGGCCTTGATATTGTCCGCCCCAAACGCCACTGAAAGGAAATTGCTGTATCCGAGGCGTCGGGCGGCCTGATTGCGCCCTCTGATCATCTGTCCGACCCCAGCCGCCAGATTTTCCAATGAAGCGAAGTGCGCCACAAACGACTGTTCACGCAGCGTTTGGCTGGCGTTGGCGCTCCAGAGTCCGTCAAACAGGTAGGCCGCTCGCATAGTGCCGACAGGACGCCGGCTGCGATCGCGACCGGGACCGATAATAGAATCTCTCAGGGCTCGAACTGCCGGCGAGCCCTCCACCTGATGCCACAGCAAGGTCCGCAGAAGCAGGTTGTGCCGTCGCCGGTCCACTTCGTCGGTAAGCAGGTTCTCTCCCTTGGTGAGGAGATCGCGCAGGCTATTCCGGCTGAGCACCTCTTGAAAGAGTTCAGTATATAATTCCAGCGAATCGGTTCGGCCGGTGGACTCCAGACTCCACTGCTCCAGCGGCAAGCGGTATTCCAACCACTCCAGCTTGGTTTCCAGAGAATCCATGGCCATCAAGACGTCCTCTTGAGAGAGGCTCGGCTCCTGACAGGAGACCAGGGTAAGCGTCGCTGCGATGACTGTGGTTATGCCGGCAAATAGACGTTTCATTGTTCTTTGCTGCTGATGTCGGAGAAATAAGACAGGGCCATAGCGTAGCCATAGGCGCCGAAGCCCGCTACTTGTCCCCGGCACACCGGGGCGATTAGCGATTTCCGCCGAAACTCCTCGCGTCCGTGAATATTGGAAAGGTGCACTTCGACAGACTCGATGTCAACCGCCGCTATGGCATCTCTCAGGGCATAGCTATAATGCGTAAATGCACCGGGATTGATAATCAGTCCCACGGCACCCCCGGCCTCGCGGTGCAGAAAGTCGATCAGCTCGCCCTCACAATTGGATTGGTAGAATTCAAGCTCCAGGCCGAGTCGGGCGGCGATCTTGCTCAATTCTTGGTTGATCTCGTCCAGTGTCTGCGATCCGTACGTCTCCGGCTCCCGTCTGCCCAACAGGTTCAGATTCGGTCCGTTGACTATTAGAATGCGAGCCATTATCTCTCTCCTACTTCCTGTACCCGACCCAGCGCCCAGCGCAGTGCGACTGTGACAGAGCGACGAGGCACCTCTGTTGTGACGACCGGATTTCCCGGTCGCTTAAGCAGAACGAAGCGCAACTGCCGCCCTTTGCGTTTTTTGTCCCACCGCATAGCGTCAATGATGGTATCGACCGTTAAGCGTGGCCACTTGAACCTAGCCGCCAAAGAAGTGAGCACGTTTTCGTATTCCGTCAACGAGCGGCGTGATGACGGATATACCAAACGACTGAGTTCAAGGGCGGCCAAAAGTCCCGCCAACACGGCCTGACCGTGACTTATGCGTCCATATCCCGCACTCGATTCGATGCCGTGAGCGAAACTGTGACCAAGGTTAAGGACCATGCGGAGGTTGCCTTCGCGTTCATCCCGACCGACAATTTCCGCTTTGTATGCGGCTGAGCGCGCCACCATTTCGACCAAGCGCCGGCGATGATAAAGGTCTCCTGACAGGTAGTCAGCAAGTTGCGACGGCATGTCCTCTCCGATTAGTCCGGCATATTTGGCCACTTCTCCCAGCCCGGAAAGCATGTCGTTTCGACTCAGCGTATGCAAAAAACAAGTATCGCACAGGACCACTCTGGGTTGCCAGAAGGCGCCGATCAGATTCTTGCCGTAGCGGTGATTGATACCGGTCTTGCCGCCAATGCCGGCGTCGACCATGCCGAGTAAGCTGGTTGAGATCACTCCCCATCCGATCCCACGCAGAGTGGTGGCGGCGACATATCCGGCCAAATCGCTAATGACACCGCCGCCGACCGCCAAAATCAGATCATCGCGACTCGCGCGCTGAACCAACAGGAAGTCATGAAGCCTGGCCACGGTTGCCGCAGACTTTGATCTCTCCCCCGCCGGTATTGTGATTTCGACAACCTCGGCTTCGGCGTCGGCCAGCGTCTGAGCTATCATGCTTCCGTGCAATGCGAACACTTGAGCGTCGTAAATGACAAATACTCGGCCGCCTCGGCGATCTTTGGCCAAGAAGCCGCTCAAGCGATTCAGGATCCGGTAGCCGACCATTATCGGGTAGCGCCCGCAGGCATGTTCAAGGTAAATGGTTGCCATATCGTCTCCGTAGGCGGCGAATCACTTCTTCGGCGACCTGATTCGGAGTGCGCGCCGACGTTGAAACAGTCAAATCCGCAAGTCGATAGATATTGCGACGAGCCGAGTATAAACGTCTGATCTCATTCTTCAAGGCCTCTTGTGGCGAGCGGCTGGAGGCGGTGTTGACGTTCAGCAGAGGGCGGTCGTCACGTCCGCTCAACCGGGAATATAGCTCCCTGAGGGCGCAACTCAAGTAGATTGATATACCGCCGGCCTGAATCCGGCGTCGATTTCCGGCCGACACAAAAGCACCGCCTCCCAGAGACACAACCATGGGTCGAGCGTCAGAACACAGCTCAAAGATGATCTCTCGCTCCAAACGTCTAAACTCCGCCTGACCTTGTTCGGCAAATATCGCTCCAATACTACGACCGGCTCGCTCGGCCACGAGCGTGTCGGTATCGTGACTCTCACACCCCAGGCGTTCGGCGAGCAAGGGTGCCAGGCAAGACTTGCCGGAGCCTGAAAAACCGACCAGGAATATGTGCGTTGGCGCCGCTGATGGGGATAGTCCGTCCAAATGCGATACCTGCCTCACCGACCGAATACCCGTCGGTTCAATTGTTCTACAGAGACCTTCCGGCCGCTCCAGATCTCCATCGAGCGCGCCGCCTGTCCCGCCAGCATGAGGGCACCGTCAATCGCAGTCAAGCCCGCCTTCCGGGCGGAGGCCACGGCCGTATTGTCGGCGTTATAATTCAAGTCGTAATAGATGTGGCTCTGGGCGTAGCTCAGACATGCCGGCAATGGTAGCGTGTTGGGGAAGTTCCAGCCGCCAAGGGGAGTACAATTTACGACAATATCAAACTTCTGGCCGGACATTGCCGTGGCATCATCCCGCAGAAACGACCGGATCTCCAGATCGCGCAGCTGATCTTGTAGGGACGTACACAGGCGCTTCAGTGGTGCTGTCGTTCGTCCCAGCACGGCGATGTCATTCAACTCGTAATCCGTACAGAGACTGTAGATCGCCGCTCTGGCGCCACCACCGGAACCGATAATCAGGCCGCGACCGTGTTTCAGTTGATCGACGTAGTCCCGCAGCGGTAGCGAAAACCCGAAGCAATCGGTATTGCGTCCCTGCAGCCGGCCGTCTTTGAGAATGGCGATGGAATTGACGGCTCCCAACGCTTCGGCCACCGGATGCGCTTCGTCTATCAGTGACATAACGGCCTGCTTGTATGGGATAGTCACGCACAGCCCATCAAACCGATCTGCCGCAGCCCGACGCACGGTCTGCTCCAGGTCGGATGGAGCCACATCAAAGATCTCGAACCGACCCTCCATATTAAGCATATTGAACATGGCCCGAAACAACTCTGCGGACTTGGAATAAGTGATGTTATGACCGATCAAGCCGCATCGCAGGGCTTTGCTCATTGGATAATCGTCTCCAATAACTCAAAGAACTCGGGACAAGATATACCTACGCAGGAATCGTCGTCGATCGTTGATGGTCCGTCCAGGAACAGTGAGGCCACACTGAAGGCCATGGCAATGCGGTGGTCTCCGAACCCGAGAAAGTCAGCTCCGGCAGGTTCGGCCAGCGGTTCGACGGCCAGTCCATCTTCCAGGAGACCGCACTTTATCCCCATCAAACGAAGATTGTGGGCAATCGCCTCCAACCGATCCGATTCCTTAACCCGCAGCTCCTTGGCATCGCGAATAACGGTCGTTCCGGTGGCAAACGCGGCCATTACCGCCACAATCGGGATTTCATCAATCAGTGCAACCGTCTGTGCCCCGGAGATACGCCGCGGCTTCAAGGTCCCCCCGGTGACGGTCACGGTCCCTCTCACTTCCCCTGATACCGTCTGCCTTTTGGATATGTCGACTCTGCAGCCGACCGCCCTGAGATGATCCAGGATTCCCGTGCGGGTGGGATTAAGACCCAGGTTCTCGATCATGACGGTACCTCCGCTGATGGCGGCGGCGGCAAAAAAGAAGGCAGCAGTGGAGATGTCGCCGGGAATGTCAATCTGCCCGCCCTCGATGGTGGCCTGGGATGACAACGATATCCGGCGTTTGTACGACTCATGACGTTCGAGTTTGCGTTTGCGCGGGTCGTCAGGATCCGGTACCAGCACCGGTTTGACGTCCTCAATCGCGATGCCGCCACCCAGATGATTGATCATAAGTTCGGTATGATCGCGCGTAATGGTGTCTTCATATATGCTGACAGAACAACCCGAAGCCAGACCGGCCAGCAAGATCGACGATTTCACCTGCGCCGAAGCTACCGGCATACGATAATCAAGCGGCATCAAATGCCGTCCCTGAATTTTCATCGGCAAGTGTCCGTCGTCTGCGATCAGGCGTGCGCCCATAGTCGTCAACGGCTCAATGATGCGTCGCATCGGACGTCGGCTGAGCGAAGTGTCCCCCGCCAGAGTCACCTCCCACTCATGCCCTGCGATAATACCGGCCAGCAACCTGGTTGTCGTGCCGGAGTTGCCGCATTCGATTATCAGGTCGGCCGGCGGCCGTTCATCCGGTCGCGGCTTCAGCGTTACCTGGCTGCCGTCCCACAGAACATCGACGCCGAGAGTGCCGACGGCTCTTAGAGACGAGTTGCAGTCGGCGCCGCTGGGATAATTTTCGATTGTAATCGGCCCTTTTGACAAGAGCGACATCATGGCTGCCCGGTGAGCAATAGACTTATCGCCGGGTAATCGGAGCGTGCCGCCGATCTTACGAGCCGGGCGCAGACGACGAGGCATCAGCAACTCCTGCCCAGCACCCCGGCAATAGCAGCGACTTCCTTCACGAGGCCGTCAAAGGTGGGCGGCGTAATCGATTGTATGCCGTCCGAAAGGGCGTTGGCCGGGTCGTAGTGAACTTCAATCAGTAAACCGTCGGCTCCGGCGGCGACGGCTGCTCGCGAGAGTGGCAGAACCTTGTCACGTCGACCGGTGCCGTGACTGGGATCCACTATTATGGGCAAGTGCGAAGTGCGCTTAACAAACGGCACGGCCGACAGATCCAACGTATTGCGGGTGTGGTCGGCGAACGTTCTCACGCCGCGCTCGCATAGAACTACGTCGCGGTTGCCCTCCGACATGATGTATTCGGCCGCCATCAGAAACTCTTCCAGCGTGGCCGACATCCCCCGCTTCAGCAACACCGGCTTGTCCAGCCGACCGGCTGCTTTCAGCAGCGAGAAGTTCTGCATGTTGCGCGCCCCGATCTGAATCATGTCGGCGTACTTCGCCACCAGGTCGAGCACGGTCGTATCGACCGCTTCGGTGACGATCTTGAGGCCGAACTGCTCCCGGACTTCAGCCAGGATCTTCAATCCTTCCTCGCCCATTCCCTGGAAACTGTAGGGCGACGTGCGAGGTTTGTATGCCCCGCCTCGGAAAAACTTGGCCCCCGAGGCCGCGACCCGCTCGGCAATGGTCAAACACTGCTCACGGCTTTCCACCGCACAGGGACCGGCCATCACCACGATCTTTTCGCCGCCGATCAGAACACCACCGACGTCGATCACCGAATCTTCCGGATAAAACTCACGACTCACCAATTTGAACGGTTTGGTGACGTGAATGATCTCTCTTACACCGGATTGAGCCAGGATGCGATCGGCATCTATCCGTGATTTGTTCCCGGTGACACCGATGGCGGTGCGGATCGACCCCGGGATGCAGTGTGCCTTCAGTCCCATGCTCTCAACTTCGTGACAGACCCTCTCTATCATTTGTGCCGAAGCGTTGGTATCCATTACAATCAGCATATTTCGCTCCCAATATCGCGCCTAAAGATCAACCAATACGTATCAAAATGCGCCGGTGCCTACATAGCGATCGGTGCTCTTAGTCCCAGTAAGTAGAGCCCTTCATTCATCACCAGCCGAACAGCCTTGACCAGCGCCATGCGTGCGGCCGAAAGCCGGGCATCCGCAGAGATTATCTTTTCCACCCGACCGTCGCTGCCCTTGCGCTGATAGAATTTATTGAAGGCACCGGCCAGCCGCAGCAGACAGGCTGCAATTATCTGAGGGTCGTAAATCCGCGCTGCGTCCTGGACGGCCACCGGGAAATCGGCCAAGAGCTCAATCAGCCGATGTTCCTCCTCCCGATCCAGAAGAGCAAAATCCACAACGCCCAGGACAGCCTCCGGATAGTTTCTCTCTAACGAGCAGAGGCGGGCGTGGGTATATTGTAAATATGGACCGGTTTCACCCTCGAAGCTCAGAATATCCTCCCATTGCAAGTTGACGTCTTTCTGACGCCTCACCGAAAGCTGGGCGAAAATGACGGCGCCGACACCAATCATCAGAGCCACTTCGTCCGAATCGGCCAGATCAGGGTTCTTTTTGGCTATTATCTCTCGGACCTTGGTAGTAGCCGTCTGGTAGACATCCTCAAGAAAGACGATATCACCTTTTCGAGTCGACATCTTGCGATCGCCAAAGCGTACCCAACCGAAATCGACATGTTTAACCCGGGGCGACATCAGCTCTGTTTCGGGCACCCCTTCGGCTAATTCGAGAAGGTCGATGGCCTTAAGCGTCTGCCGAAAGTGATCGGCCTGGGCCGAGCCGACGACATAGAGCGCCTCGTGGAATTTGTATTCTTGCCATCGATAAAGCAGCCCGGCCAATTCACGAGTGGCATACAGTGTGGCCCCGTCGGCTTTTTTGAGCAACAAAGGCGGCAGTTGGTCGTCTTTCAGGTCGATGACCAGGGCTCCCTGCGACTGGGAGGTCAGCCCGCTGCGGCTGAAGCGCTCAATCGCAGCCTCCATCTTGTCGTTTAGGAACGCTTCGCCGGTAACCCAGTCAAACTCTACGCCCAGGATCTCATATATCTGGTCAAACTCTGCCAGTGAAATCGAACGGAACGTCTCCCACAACTTGATAGCCTCGGGCTCGCCGTCCTCCAGGTCTTTGAAAGCCTGACGAGCCCTGTCATCCAACTCCGGGTTCTTCTCAGCCTCGTCATGAAAGCGAACGTACAGCTTCACCAATTCGTTGAGGGCGTTGCTATCCAGTTTCAGATCCCGGCCCCACATGCGATAGGCCACTATCATCTTGCCGAACTGGGTGCCCCAATCGCCAAGGTAGTTGATCCCGACTGCATCGTAACCGAGCTTCTTGAACACGCGCCTGAGCGAATTCCCTATGACGGTCGAGCGCAAATGGGCGATGCCGAACGGCTTGGCGATGTTGGCTGAGGAGTATTCAACGAGCATGGTCTTGCCGGCGCCGGCATTGGAACTTCCAAAGGCGTTACCGGCCGACAAGACGCCGTTCAGGGTTTCTTCGGCCAGAGCGGTCGCGTTGACCTGGGCATTGATGAAGCCGGCAGCGGCCTCGCATATTAGCAGCGATCTATCGCCGCGACCCAGTAACTCATTAGCCCGGTCGCAGATCTTGAGTGCGATATCCGGCGGCCGCTCTTTCAGAATTCCGGCCATGCGAAATACCGGGAATGCAAAGCGGCCCATTTTGGGGTCCTTGGGCTTCTCCAGGTGCTGCAGAACAAAGTCTGAACTAAAGGCCTGCACTTCGCCCAGTTCGGCAAAAACCTCCGGCCATTCACTTCTAAATGCGGCGGCCGTGGCCTCGGCAAACTGCTTCATGTATTGATCCGGCTGCATGATCTGCCACGATATAGAAAGGCGGTCGGTGAAACAAGCAAAAAGGCGCCCCGGCCGGGATCCCGATGCCCCTCAAAGAGCCCGGCGCAAAGAACTCAGGAACTTACCGACCTGCTGACGACAATCTCGCAGATTGCGGGTAGTGGCCATCAGTCGCACCAGGGCCGACCCGATGACAACACCGTCGGCATGGCGGCACAGGCGGACGGCATCGTCGGGACCGGATACGCCAAAACCGGCCACAAACGGCTTTGACAGTGTGCGCCGGATCTGACGCAAATACCGATCGGTCTCCCCCGAGAACCTTTGACCGGTGCCGGTTACGCCGGTGACCGTGACGGCATAAACAAATTCGGTCGAGGCCAAATCGATTTGGGTGAGTCGCGGCCGAGTTGTGGTCGGAGCCACGAGATATATCAGCGAGAGGTTGTGTCTGTTTGCAGCTATCCTCACCGAGTTGGATTCGTCCACCGGCACATCGGGAAGGATCAGACCATCAACTCCGGCCCCGGCGGCCCGCTTGGCAAAAGCCTCGAGTCCCATAGCGATGACGGGATTGTAATAGCCCATCAGTATGATAGATATGTCCGAGAACCGGCGCAGCGCCGCCACGACCTTGAGAACGGAGGCCAGGGTAGTGCCGCCCTGAATGGCCTCCCATGACGACATCTGAATCAGCGGCCCATCGGCCAGCGGATCGGAAAATGGAAAGCCAAGCTCGACCATGTCGGCGCCGCTGTCGGCCGCCACCCGAACCATCTCCAAGGTTGTGGCCATGTTTGGGTATCCGGCCGTAAAAAACGGAATCAGCAGCTTGCGCCTGCCTGACTGAGCCAGGCAGGACGAGATTCCATTGGTCATCATCATAGCCGACCCCAATCGGACAGAATGCCCATATCCTTATCACCACGCCCGGACAGGCAGATGACAACGGTCTGACGACGGGAAAACGTATCGCCATGGGCCATCACCCAGGCAACGGCGTGCGATGATTCCAGGGCGGGGACGATACCTTCCAGCTTGGCCGTCAGTTTGAAGGCGAGCACCGCTTCTTTGTCGGTCACATGGTAGTATTCGGCCCGCTCGGCATCCTTCAAATATGAGTGCTCCGGCCCCACCCCGGGATAGTCGAGGCCGGCCGAGATGGAATGCGGAGGAGCCACCTGGCCGTGCTTGTCATAGATCAAATAGCTCAACGATCCGTGCAGAACACCCGGTTTTCCGGCGGCCAGGGTAGCGGCATGGCGGCCGGATCGTAGGCCGTAGCCGCCCGCTTCTACACCGATCAACCTTACTTTCGGCTCGCGGATGAACGGCGCCCAGATGCCCATGGCATTGGAGCCGCCACCCACGCAGGCGACAATCGCATCCGGCAGACATCCGAGCTGTCGACGACACTGGCTTTTTGTCTCGCGCCCGATAACCGCCTGGAAATCTCTGACGATCATCGGATACGGGTGCGGACCAACAACTGAGCCTATTATATAATAGGTGTCGCGAACATTGGTCACCCAGTCGCGGATAGCCTGACTGGTGGCATCTTTGAGAGTCTTCGACCCGGATTCGACCGGTACAACCTCGGCCCCCAAGAGCCGCATTTTTTCGACATTGGGAGCCTGCCTCTCGATATCTTCGGCCCCCATGTAAATCACACACGGCAAACCAAAACGGGCACATACCGTGGCCGTGGCCAGTCCATGCTGACCGGCGCCGGTCTCGGCGATAATGCGACTCTTGCGCATGCGCCGAGCCAGCAGAATCTGCCCGACGGTGTTGTTGATTTTGTGAGCGCCGGTGTGGTTGAGGTCCTCACGCTTGAGGTAGATCTTCGGTCCCTGCAGTTGCTCGGACAGGCGGGACGCATAATAGAGTGGTGTCGGACGGCCTACGTATGACTTCAACAGGTCGGCCAGTTCCTGTTGGAACGTCTTATCACGCCGAACCTTCCGGTAGCATTGGTACAGTTCATCCAGGGCGTAGATTACCGTCTCGGGGACGTAGCGTCCGCCATATTCCCCAAAGCGGCCTTTGGAATCCGGCCGCTGTGCCTGCCTGGCATTTCGTTTGTTCGTGCCTTTTTCGACCATTGATTCCATCCAACCTAATAACATCGGCCTCGTAACTGGTGACACTTCTTCATAAAATCGCGCAGCTTCTTGGGCGACTTGACTCCTGGTTTCGACTCCACCGATGTGTTGACGTCCACTACCGTCGGCTCAAAGCGGCCAATCCCTTCTTCGAGATTGTCGGCACTAATGCCACCGGCCAGAACCAGATTGGGCGCCGGGCGGCCTGGCGATTTGCTCCAGTCGAAAGCCCGGCCGCTACCGCCGCCGGCATTATCAACCAGGACCAACTCGGCCGGGCAAGTTTGTAGCGCAGGCCACCTGAAGCCATCCCCCACCGAGAACGCTTTGATGACCTTCAAGCCGGATTTCTGACAACTCCTGATCACGCCGCCTGACTCCTCGCCGTGAAGCTGAACCCAATCCAGCCTGAGTTGCTTGGCCCGAATGACCATGGTCTCGACAGGCGTATTTACAAACACGCCCACCCGCTGAGTTAGCGCAGGCAATTGCGAGACAATCTTGCGAGCCTGCGGCAAGCTGACACAGCGTGGTGATCGCCGCGCGAAGATCAGCCCGATCATGTCGGCCCCCAACTCCGCTGCCAATAGGCCGTCCTGAGGGCGCGTTATCCCGCACACTTTCACCTTGAAGTACTTCATGCGCCTCGCAACTCCTGTAGCAGCGCCACCGGATCGGCCGCCGTTACCAAAGCTTCGCCGATCAGAAAACAGTTATAGCCGCAAGCCGCCAGTCGCTCCACATCGGACCGGCTGAAAATACCGCTCTCGGCGACTCGCAGCACTCCCTCGGGTATTCTATTCGCGAGTTCTTCGGCCGTAGCCAGGTCGGTCTCAAACGTATCGAGATTTCGATTGTTGACACCGATGATCGTCGCTCCGGCCTGCAACGCTACCTCAAGTTCCGCCTGGTCGTGCACTTCGACCAGGCAATCCATGCCCAGCTCGATTGCTATCGCCAGATGATCATTCAACGACGTCATACTATGCAGGCGAACAATCAGAAGAGCGGCATCGGCGCCCCATTTTCGGGCGTAGTAGAGTTGATAGGGATCGATCAAAAAGTCCTTGCACAATCGTGGCAAATCCGCCGCCTCAGCCGCGATCAGGAGGTTTTCGAAGCAACCGTAGAAATACTTACGGTCGGTAAGGATTGATAGCGCCGCCGCCCCGCCAATTTTGTATTTTGCGGCAAGATCGGCTGGGTCAAAATCCGGAACCAGAACCCCCTTTGACGGTGAGCCCTTTTTTAGTTCGGCAATGATCTTGACATCGTCACCACCTTCAAGCGCCTGACGGAATCTTCCACGAGGCAGAGCCTTCGCCGCGGTCAGCTCTGCCAGCAGTCTTTGCTGCGGCCAACGGATCTTGAGTTGTTCGACTTCCAGGCGCTTGTTGGCGGCGATCTGTGTCAGCATATCATTCATATGGTTGCTTTGCGATCAATTTCCCAGCCGTGTCCTGACGACGCTCTGGATTCAGTCTTCCTAAAAAAGAGAAAAAAAGTCAACGTTGAAATAACGTACAAAGCTATCGTTATGTTCATCGTTACGGTATATCCGTGGGCCTCTATGAGTCGCCCCCCGACGGCAGTCGAAACCATCCATGACGAAGTCCAGCCGACCATAAGAAGAGCGTTGACCAGGCCGCGTTCATTCTCATCAGCCAGCTCCATAGAGAGATTGGTCACGATTGGGATGCCCAAGTTCATCAGACCACCCCGGGCCACGAAGGCGACGACTGCCAGGGGCAATAGATACGTATACGAAAGAACGGCCATGAAGGGCAGCGACGCCAGTTGCGTCATGACAACGGTTCGGGCCAATCCAAATCGCTTGGCCAGGACCGGCCCCGATAACGACCCGATCAGCATCGAGAGGTGCACCAGAGCGTAATACAATCCGATAGTGTCGGGAGGCAGATCAAAACGGTCGCGGAAGTAGAGGTTGAGAAACGGTATTATCAGTCCGGCCCCCATGCCGATCAGGAAATTGCAGAAGAATACTTTGAAATAGAACCCGCCCCGCAATCGCAACGACTCGCGGCTTAGCTTTATCCCGACCTCATCCTTATTTGGCGCCGCAGCCTTTATCATCGCAAACGGTATCAAAGCCAACAGGCTTACGACAATACCAATATACAGTGTATACTGATAGCCTACGATCAAACCGCCGGTATGCTCGCCGATAGCAGTCGCCAGGCGACCGGCTCCGGCCGCACCAATTATGCCGGCCAGCATGTTTGTTCCGAATGAAAACGAAAACAGATGGGTGCGCTCGGTTGGTGATGAGTGCCTCATGTAGAACGGCCCGGCGGCCACCCGGTAAAACGAAAAGGCGACACCACTCAGGACGGCAAATCCAATTAACAACTGGAAGGTCCGCAGGCTCACGATGAAATAACTAAAGACAGCAAACAACACACATGAAATCAGCAGCAGCGGTTTCAGACGCACCCGACTAAGAAGGAAACCGGCCGGGATGGCGATCAGGGTCATGCCGATGGCTCGCGACGAGGCGATGTATCCGATGTCCCCTTCCATGAAGCCGATCTCTTTGAAATAGAGGTTGAGCAGGACCAAACCGACCTGAAAATTCACGCCCATCAGGAACGATCCGACTAAGTAAAGCCGAGCGTTACGACTGAACAGGCGCAAGTGATCGAGGTAGTCACGCGCCCCCGCCTTCAGCTTCTGATACCCATTTACGGGAAAAATGGGATCCGACGACTGGGTGGGATCCATATTCATCGCCGGTCGCTTATGGTCATGTTTGCGATGCTTCCACCCAGGCTCGGAGCTTGGCGCGGGCGTTGCCGCTGTCTATTGACTGCTGAGCCAGCTTAACGCCGTCCCCAATGGATGCGGCTTTGCCACCGACATATATCATGGCCCCGGCATTAAAGACCGTCGCGTCGCGACAAGCTCCCTTCTGGCCGCCCAGGACCCGATGGAGGATACCGAGGTTGGCCTCGGCATCTCCCCCGGCCAGGGACTCCGGGGCATAGCGCGCCAACCCAACATCCTCCGGTGAAATCACGGCATGCGACCGGCGCCCCCCCCGCAATTCCACATATCCGGTGGGGCCGATCACCGAAAATTCATCCAGACCTTCATGGGAATGGGCCACTATAACATGCTCGGCTCCGGCCAACTCCAGAGCTTCGACCATCAGCGACAGCAGAGCCTTGTCGTAGACACCAATCACCTGGCGTGTGACCAGGGCGGGATTTGACATCGGCCCCAGGATATTGAAAACGGTCCTCACGCCAAGTTCCTGTCGTGGCCCGGCCACATGCTTCATCGCCGGATGAAAGCGCGGGGCAAACATGAATCCAAAGCCGACCTCGTTGATGTTGCGCTGAACGGTTTGCGAATCAGCGTCGATCTTGCCACCGGCGGCCTCCAACAGGTCGGCCGAACCACACCGCGAACTGACCGAACGGTTGCCATGCTTGGCGACCGTCACCCCGGCTCCGGCCGCCACCAGCGAGGCTGCTGTCGAGATATTAAAAGTGTGGCCGCCATCGCCACCGGTGCCGCAGCCGTCCACCGCCAGAGGATCATCGAGCTCTATTCGGACGGCATTGTCTTTCATGACACTCACCAGACCGGCAACCTCCTGGGCAGTTACCCCTTTGGTCTTCAGAGCAATCAGAAAGCCGGCGATCTGTGCCGGAGTCGCCTCGCCATTCATGATTGTCGTCATTGCCGTCTTGGCTTCATCTATAGACAAATGTTCGCCGGATAGTATCTTGCGGATGAATAGCTTCATGCCTAAAGAATCTCCAGGAAGTTACGCAGTATATCTTTGCCGCGCGGAGTCATTATCGATTCCGGATGAAACTGAATTCCAAAGAGTTTGTACCGCCGGTGCTGCAAACCCATGATAACGCCATCATCGGTCCAGGCAGTTTTCCGAAATTCTGCCGGCAGCGAATCGGCTTCGACAACCAGCGAATGATATCTGGTAGCCGTGAATGGTGACGGAATTCCTCGGAACAGCACTGACTTGTCATGGTAGATTTCCGACGTCTTGCCGTGCATTAGCTTCGGTGCGTAACCGATCCGTCCTCCGTACACTTGTGCGATTCCCTGATGTCCCAGGCAAACGCCAAGTATGGGGACCGTGCCGACCAGTTCAGAAATCAACCGGTTCATAATACCGGCGTTCTCAGGCCGCCCCGGCCCGGGCGACAGGACAATTCCCTCCGGCTTTTTGGCGCGAATTTCGTCTACGGTCAGCGCGTCGTTTCTAGCCACCTCGACCTCGGCCCCCAACTCGCCGAGGTACTGCACCAGGTTGTAGGTAAAGGAGTCGTAATTGTCCAGCATGAAGATCATGGTTTGGCTGTTCCTACCACGGCTTCAAACAGTGCCTTGGCCTTGGCCTCGGTTTCGCGGAATTCACGTTTGGGCTGCGAATCAGCCACGATCCCGGCCCCTGCCTGGATGTGATAACGCCGACCGTTTTTGACAATGGTACGAATGGCGATGCAGGAATCAAGGTTGCCGTAAAAATCTATATAAGCAACCGAACCGGCATACACTCCGCGCCGCTCCTTTTCCAACTCGTCTATGATTTCCATGGCGCGGATCTTTGGCGCCCCCGACACAGTCCCGGCCGGAAAACAGGCCGCGTGAACATCCAGCGGCGAACTACCTCGACCGAGCCGACCGATCACGGAACTCACCAGGTGCGTCACGTGGGAATATTTCTCGACAATCATCTTGTCCTTGACAACTACCGTTCCCGGACGACTCACGCGACCCAGATCATTGCGGCCCAGATCCAGCAGCATAGTATGCTCGGCCAACTCCTTTGGATCCTGCAGTAGATCCCTGATGAGGCGTTCGTCCTCGGCCTCGTTGCGACCGCGCGGACGCGTTCCAGCAATAGGGCGAGTTTCGGCTTGACCGTTTTCTATTCGCACCAGCATTTCCGGCGAGGCGCCGATGACGGCCTGGTCGCCTGCCTTGATCAAAAACATATATGGTGACGGGTTGATTCGTCGCAACCGGCGGTAGACGTCCAGCTCCGGTTGAGGAGCGTCTAGGTGCCACCGCTGCGACAGTACCACCTGGAAAATGTCGCCCTCTCTTATATACCGCTTGGCTTTGCGAACCATGGCGGCAAATTCCTTCTCAGTATAATGAGCCACTATACGGCCTTTAGCCCGACGGGGTGCGGCTGGTCGTTTGAGAGGTCGATGCATGCGGTCGATTGACTGCTGCAAAAAAGCTTCTGCTTGACGGTACTTGGCCCTCAATCCAGGTTCACCCGGCTGGTGCAGGATATTGGAAATGACGACGATCTCCTGCCGCAGATGGTCAAAAGCTATCAGATTTTTGTACAGGCCCAGGTTTAGCGCCGGTAGGCCTATCGTGTCCGGGTTTTCATCCGGGACCTTCTCAAAAAGCCGAATGGTGTCGTACGAAAAATATCCAACGGCACCGCCCGTGAAGCGGGGCAAACCGTCTATCGTCACCGGCCGGTAAAAGCGGAATAGCTCCCTGATAAATGCCTGCGGTTCGGTATCAAGCCGTCGCTGCTTGCGCCCCTGGCTCAGCACAACCTGCTCACCGTCCCAGGTGATTATCAAAAACGGATCAAATCCAACAAACGAGTAGCGGGCCAGCTTTTCACCGCCTTCAATCGACTCCAGGAGAAAAGCGTGGCGCTTTTTGTCGGCCAGCTTCAGATAGGCGGCCACCGGTGTATCCAAATCGGCCGGTATTCGCTCGAAGACGGGTATCACATTACCCTTGCGATTGAGGTCGCGGACTTCAGAGAATGACAGCACTACAATTCTACCTCCCCCTCGGCGACTTTCTCAACCGGACCGGTAAGGTGGATTATTCCGGTGTCCTCAGCCCAATCGACATCGAGATGGCCGGTCTCGAATTTGACCCGGCATCTACGATCGCAAATACCCAGCATAACTCCGGCACAAACGGCCGCAGCCGCGCCGGTCCCAGATGATCCGGTTGCGCCGGCCCCCCGCTCCCAGTCGGCCACCAGCAGCCGCCGTCGTGACAGCACCTTGATAAACTCGACATTAGTGTGATTGGGGAAAGCCCGGTGCTTCTCGATCTCGGCTCCCAGCGTGTGCCAGTCGAACTTGAAATCCTCAACCAGCATAACAGTGTGAGGGTTGCCGACGCTCAGACAGGTGACCGGGAATTCCAGTCCACCGATTTTCAGAGGGGCGTTTATCATGTAGCGGCGGCGGCTTCGCACCGGTACTTCCGGGCATTCAAAACTCGGCGAACCGAGTTCGGTCTGGACCAGCATTTGACCGTCACGGCGTCCGACTACCTTGGCCTTATGAATTTGCCCGCCCATCTCAAAGCGGAATTGCCTCGTTCGTCTGTCTTTGAGGTACGTATGCATGACGGCTATGCGCAAACCGTTGCCCGATTTCTCGGCATGACTCCCGTCCGAATTGACGATATCCACAGTAGTGTACTCGTCGTGACCGCGCAGATATAGAACCCCGTCAGCTCCGATACCACTGCGGCGATGGCAGAGTCTCAGGGCTATGGCTGACAATTTGGATCGAGTGTGTCGGCGGCCACCGGCTTCAATTACGATGAAGTCGTTGAGCAAAGCGTGATACTTGGCAAATCGTGTCATCATTAGGGCTAGATACGTTCTGCGATGTCGGGGGACAATAAAAAAAGCCCGCCGAAGCGGGCTTTTGATCGTCTAATCACAACGGGGATACTACATATGTTCCCTAAACAGCTTGGCCAGACGCTGGATACCTATCTCGATATTCTCATGAGTGGCATTTGAGAAATTTAGGCGGAGAGTGTTGGCGCCTCGCTCTTCATTTGGAAAGAACGGCTGACCGTAGACGTAAGCGACCTTATTGGCAACAGCTTCGGGCAGCATTTCCTTGGCCGACATGTGCTCCGGCAAGGTCACCCACAAAAACAAGCCGCCCTCCGGTTCCGTCCAACTAATTCCATCCGGAAAATGCCGGCGCATGGCGCTCAGCATGACGTCGCGTTTGGTTAGATAGTCCTTCTTGATCTTTTCGATGTGCGGTTCCAACCGTCCCGACTTGATGAATTCCAGCATGATGTATTGGCAAAGGGTGTTGGTATGCAGATCGGTTCCCTGTTTTACTTTCTCAATAACGCGAATAATCTCTTTGGGCGCATTCATCCAGCCGATGCGTAGACCAGGCGCGCACACTTTGGAGAACGTCTGCAATGAAATGACCGCCTCAGGGGCAAGTGATTTCATCGACGGCTGTGGCTCGCCCGCGAAGCGAACGTCACCGTAAGGGTTGTCGTCCACAATCGGGATGTCATACTTCAGGGCCAGATCGACCAGAGCCACGCGGCGCTCGTGCGACATAGTAATCCCGGTCGGGTTCTGGAAACTTGAAATCGTGTAGATGAACTTGGGCTTGTGTTTTTTGAGGTTGGCTTCGACCTGATCGATAATCATGCCCTTGTCGTCCATCTCAATAGTCGCGTAGCGGGCGCCATAATAGTCGAAAGCCTGTAAGGCGCCGACGTAGGTAGGGTTCTCGGTCAGAATGTAGTCGCCCCTCTGCAGGAAAATGCGACCAACCAAATCGAGCCCTTGTTGACTGCCGGCGGTGATCATGAGGTTGTCGGCTTCGGTTGGCTCGCCGGCGGCGGAAGCCCTTTCGGCCAGCAGTGCCCTGAGCGGAATGACACCCAAGGTGATAGTGTACTGAACGCAGGCCGGACCGTAGTTGTCCAGGGCATCGGACATGGCCTGTTTCAGTTCATTGGTAGGGAATAACTCAGGAGCGGGAAGACCGCCGGCAAACGAGATCACTCCCGGCTGCGACGAGATCTTGAGGATCTCACGTATGACCGACGACTCCAAGCTCATCACTCGCTCTGAAATATCCCAATTCTTAATCCCTGACTTGTTCATTTCGGCAACCACCATTGTTTCTCCCTTTCTACTTCATGCGACCTTACTCGCCAATGAAGATCGCACGTCCCATCTACCAGTCATACGTATATTACATACTTCGCGGTGCATTCGCCACCCCAATTTGTGAAAATTGTAACTTTGTAGGCTGTTGATGGGCTGAGTCTGTCTCACGTGCCGGTTGAGCATCGGACACGCGACTATCGCCTAACACACTACAGTACAGCGCGTTCGCGCATGCAGTGAGAGTGTCACACTATAGCGTTGCCTTGAGAGAAGCAACTGATCCTGAGTGCGGCGATTGACTCGGCAGATAAAACAAGCCACCGAGCAGGGTCGAACTGCTGACCTACTGATTACGAATCAGTTGCTCTACCAACTGAGCTACGGTGGCTTGGACATTCGTCACAGGCCGCCATTATATGCTGCAGCACGAAAGCTGTCAAGAAAAAGGACCTAATCTTACCCGTGCAAAAAATGCTAATCCGACGACGGGTCTTGCCGCTGCCGACGCGGGATCAAGGCTGAGTAGAAACCGGCGCCAAAGAGGAATACACCCAGCCCGACCAACCAATATGTCTCTGCCGAAGCATCGGGGGTCAGGTCATCAGACCACCCGAGAATAAGGAAAACTCCTCCGTGGAGTACAATCAGACTGGCCATTTTACAAATAACCGGGACCGTGAGGTTGGCCGATCGCTTCCTTAGCTTGCGTCTGACCATCAGAACAACAATCGTTACTACCGCCAAAAGGATGTATCCCAATGAACTGCCTTCTGTTCCAAAATTGATAGCATGTCACCTGTCAGCCCGTTGACAATGTCCGCGATGGACACACCAATAGCAACCATAAGAATAGCCCCCCGGCCACAAACCGGGGGGCATCTCAACCTGATGATACTGATGTCCGGAAGTCCCACTGTTTGCCGCATGCGCGGCGGGTCCAACCACAGACCCAGTCACCGTCATCGCGGGACCTTCCTCATTCAAATGATAGACTATGGGATAGATTTTGTCAAGCTCTTTTTTCATCGAAGATTCGGGTTGACGTTGGCTCGTCGTGAATGGTTATTCAAGCCGGACCTCAATTGACGACCGAAAGGCGCCTAAACCTACTATTCACATAGGAGTTATACGACACCATGTTGATTGACCCAAAACTCGCACTCATGCTCAAATCCGATCAGATCGGGGACGGCGAACCCGACCTGGGCGCCAAGCTCATGACCCTGTTTCTGACCTCGCTGTTGGACACAGGCAGGATACCTACCAAGATCCTCTGCCTGGGGACAGGTGTCTTCCTCACCACCCAGGGATCTCCGGTGACCGATCTGCTGCAGCGGTTTGCTGAGGCCGGGGCGCAGGTTCTCTCGTGCGGAACCTGCCTTGAGTATTACGATCGCGCCGAGAAGCTGGTGGTGGGACAACCGACCAACATGAAAGAGACGGTGACCACTTTGCTGGACTTCCAAGTGTTGGCTCCATGACCGAAGGCGACCTTCTCCCCTGCGAAGTACCGACTACACTGCACAAAAAAGGCGAGGTCTGATGACCTCGCCTTTTTGTGTCGCTTAGATACTGGATAGACTATTCAGTTATCGACTCAATTTCAACGCGGCGATTGCGAGCCCGACCCGCCGCCGTTTCATTATCGGCCACGAAGTAGTCCGGGTTTTCGCCGTAGCCCGTCGCGGTCATGCGATCAGCCGCAATTCCCTGGGCTACCAGGTAATCCTTGACCACCTTGGCGCGCTCCTCAGACAGCGTCTGATTGTACCCGGCCGGACCGGTGGAATCACAGAAGCCACTGATCTTGACTTTGGTGTCGACGTAGGCCCGCAACGATTGAACGACGCCGTCCAGAGCGGCTTTGGCATCATCTGACAGCCCACTCTTGGAAATCTTGAAGCCGACGCTGCGATCCAGCGTGATCTTTTTTGTGATCCGCTTGGCCACCGGGCATCCGACCTCATCAACCACGACCAGAGCCGGCGTCCCCGGGCATTGGTCGGCGGCGTCAGCCACCCCGTCCTTGTCTTCGTCAAGCATGCAGCCGGCCTTGTCCACGGCCACTCCGGGAATGGTCTTGGGACACTTGTCCAAACCATCATAAACGCCATCGCCGTCGGTGTCCATCGGGCAACCGTCGGTATTCACCGTGGCTCCGGCAGGAGTGTCGGCGCACTTGTCCAGATAATCGGGGACACCGTCCATATCGCCATCCAGCGGACAACCCTTGTCATCTACTGCCACACCGGTCGGCGTCTTCGGGCACTTGTCCCAGCTATCCCAGACACCATCACCGTCGGTATCCAGAGGACAACCAAATTGATCCACCTTGACACCGGCCGGGGTAGCGGCACAGCTATCAAGACCGTCGTAAACGCCGTCACCATCTTCGTCCAAGGGGCAACCCTGTTTGTCAACCACGGCTCCTCGGGGGGTATCCGGACACTTGTCCTTGGAGTCCTTGACACCATCATCGTCCTGATCAGGGGCACCGCCAAAGTAAATGGCTGCCGCGACCGAGGGCTCGATAAAATGCCGGAACGGCCGGGTGTCCCATTCGGACCAGTCACCAGCTCCGAAGAAACCTTCGTCCATATCCGTGGCGGCGTTGAACAGGCCACCGGTGAACTTAAGCTGAGCCTCGACCGTAAGCCATTCAAACACCCAGTAATTCAGGCCGGCGCCGATCTTCAGCCCGATGTCCTTGACGTGGTATGTACCGCCGGTACCACTGCGATCGCGAACCCGCCAATAATCCAGCCCCAGTCCACCCAGAACATAAGGCTGTAACTTAGACTCGGGTTTGAAGTAGTAGTTGGCCGAGACGCTGATCAAATGGCCGCGCAGGTGCGACTTGGCAAAATCGGAATTGCGCCACTTAAATGTTTGATTGCTGGTCGCCGTGGTATCATCAAAAGTCTCAACAAACTCCAGTTCGGCATGCAGGGCGAGATTGCGAGTCAGGCCGTATTGAATGAAAAAACCCTCTCCCGGGCCCATCATATACAACGCATTGGAATTGCCGTCCAGGTCAAAACCGGCTCCTTTGCCAAATGGCGCGTACAGTTGCGCCCGATAACCAAAGCCCAGTTTATTATTCCACTCCACGGCTCCGGCGCTGGTCGCCATTACCAGGCACACCGACAATAACAGTAACATTCCCTTCTGTCTCACAACCGTCCTCCTGCAATGATTTTATCGAGTAGCTTTCTTATCTCGTTCCAACTGAACTCGACCGATTTCTGACCGTATTCATCCATGAACCGGTTCATGATAGTCAAGCAGCCGGCAGGTGTCAAGCTTGAACGAGCCGAGTACCGGCTACGGCATCAACATTGTCCTGCCATCCAAAGCGGTCGATCTTGACAACATAAAACACCCGTCTCGTTGCGTCGGCGGCCTGGTTGTAATTGCAATTCAACTCGCTGAGCAGTATATTGAAATGTCACCTGCAAACGGTATAATCCGGAGTAGATTAGTATGCGTTATGCGCGCAACTCAGGCGCTGCCCGCCTATCGGTGTACATCCTGGCCACAGCAATCTGCGCCGGCGTGGCGGTATCATCAGCGCTTCCCCCGCCCGGCGATTGTGCCAATTGCATTCAGGTCTGGCTTGACCCCAGCACTTTGCCGCTTATGCTCACCGATTTGACCACCTGCGGCATGGAAAACTCCTATGATCAAACTTGTCTTGATTACTGGGATGGCGGCCAGGATGTGATTTTTGAAGTGACCGTGACCCAGCCGGCTTTCCTTGATATTGAACTGGACCCATTCGCCACCGATTGGTCGGCAATGGCGTTGTCGAACTTGTGCCCGCCGAACGACAACTCCTGTATCGCTATCAGCATACAGGAAGACGGATCGAATATCCATTCGCTAGGTCCCTTGTTTTTGGAGGCGGGCGTCTACTACTTGATGGTAGACACTTGGCCGCTGCCAGATTGCATTCCCATCTTCTCGCTGCATTTCCATGAAGTCCACATCCCTTGTTGCCTGATCCGCGGTGACTTGGACGACAACGGACTTGGCCCCGATATCGCTGATCTGATCTACATGGTAGGGTACATGTTTCATGACGGTCCCCCTCCGAGTTGCTTGGATCATGCGGATGTAAACGGCGACGGCGGACTCGATATCACCGACTTGGTTGACTTGGTCGGTTACATGTTTCAAGGCGGGGCGCCCCCGCTGCCGTGCCCCCAACCGCATGTGCTTCCAAAAAAATAGCCCTTGGCGATACACCCAAGGGCCTTCATCCGAAGGATCGGTAATATTTAAGGAGGGCAGGGTAAGTGTGGTAGCGGGGGAGGGGGGCACTACCGTTGATAACCTACCCCAACCCTCTCTAAATTTTTCTCCCCTTCCCCGCGCAAACAGCAAGTGACTCAACAAAAAACCACCTGCCACCTTGCGGTCCAGGAGTCAGCTTTGCACCAAAGCGACCCACTAGCATCTTAAGATACAAGGCCGGCTGTCCTCAAACAACTATTTTATGGCAAAAAATATCCTGCAATTTGAAAAAAAACGGCCAGCATATTGCCCGAAACCTGCCCCAGAAGATTCCGCCTCAAGTAAACGTCCTTCTGAAATTTACCTGATAGAGGAAATGGCCAGGATTCGCATCCGGCCGCCGGCGCTGGTTATTTAGTGAATTCGTTACGGGACACAAGGTTGCGGCGGCACGCCGCCCTGAAACATAAAATTTACCAGGTAAATCAAATCGGCAATATCGGCGGAAATCCCGTTGCCGTCCACATCAGCGGCAGATGGGCACGGTAGGGGTCCTTCTCCGCCGAACATGTAACCGACCATCCGGACGAGGTCCGCGATGTCCGGCCCAACCGAGTTGTAGTTGATATCTCCCCGAATCGAGCAACAACAGGCATCGCCTAGACCGTCATCATCGGTGTCGGTTTGGTCGGCGTTGGGTGCCGATGGACAATTGTCGCAGCTATCGGCCAGGCCGTCCTGGTCGGCATCCATCAAATCGTCGTACCCGGGACAGGCATCACACGGGTCGCCAACATTGTCAGCATCCTCGTCGGACTGATCACTGTTGGCCGTGCTTGGACAGTTGTCGCAGGAGTCGGCCACCAGGTCACCATCGGTGTCGGATAGATCATCGTGGCCGGGACACAAATCGCACTCGTCGCCAACTCCATCCTGATCAGTATCGGCCTGGTCTATATTGGCAACCGCCGGGCAGTTGTCACAGCCGTCAGGTTGCGAATCTCCATCACCGTCCTGATAATCGTCATATCCCGGGCAGACGTCGCAAATATCACCAACACCGTCGTGATCGGCATCGGCCTGATCGGGATTGGCTTGGTCGGGACAGTTGTCGGTGATATCGGGCGTTCCGTCGTCGTCGGAATCACGCAGGACCACGGTGATGCTAAACGAGCAAGTATCGGTGTTACCCGATGGATCAATAGCTGTAACGCTGACGGAGGTGGTTCCTACGGAGAAGAAGCTACCGGATGGCGGCTCGGCAATCACCTCCACCCCGCCGCAATTGTCCCGCACAGGCGTATTGAAGGTCACTACCGCTCCATATTGCTGGGGGTCGCTCTCTACCTCGATATCGACCGGACAGGTTACCGTCGGGGATTCGTTGTCTGTCACTACCACAGGGAATGACGTCGTGTCGGCCAGACCGACGGCATCCAGAGCGACCACCAGTACCTCGGTCGTGCCGACGTCAAAAAACGACGCCGCTGGCGGCTGGGCGGTCACCTCTACCCCATCGCAGTTATCCCACCCCTCAACAATAAACCCGACCATCGCACCGCACAGACCGGGGTCGTTTGGTACCTGAATGGAGTCGGGAGCCACCGCCTGCGGTCTTTGTTGATCGACTACTGTAACCGTGAATGAGCCGTAGGCGGCATTGCCGCCGGCATCAACACCATAACAGTTGACTGTGGTCTCACCGGTGTTGAAGGTACTCCC
The DNA here is from genome assembly GCA_043819515.1 of bacterium. Classification (GTDB taxonomy): domain Bacteria; phylum Zixibacteria; class MSB-5A5; order GN15; family FEB-12; genus DAOSXA01. The sequence continues at coordinate 32,302 of JBDRES010000038.1, read as the reverse complement.
TGAAGGTGGTAAGCAGAGAACTGAGCCGTCGCAATTGTCGCTAAGTTCACACGTGAACTCAAAGACGGCGCCGCACAAGTCGGGATCGGTCGTCAAGGTAGTGTCACCTGGATAAGTCAGGGAGGGCGGAACGGTGTCGGTCACGGCGATAGTGAAGCCACAATTATCGGTGTTGCCGCTCTGGTCGGTAGCAATGCATGTGACCGGCGTATAACCCAAGCCGAAGTAGCTTCCGGAGGGTGGCCAGCATTCAATGGTGGCTGAGTCGAGGTTATCCGACACTTCGGCTTCAAAGACCACCACAGCGCCACAATCATCGGCATCGGCTGTCACCATGATATTGTCGGGACAGATGGCTGTGGGCGGTTGGACATCCTCGAAAGTTACCAGCATGCCACCGTTATAGAAGTCTACTTGACGAGCAATCCCGGTCGCTGCCGAATCCTGACAGTCCCACGGCAGCCCACAGTGCGTCGGCAGCAACGAATCAGCGGTGATCTCCCATTGCCCGAAGCCGTCAAAGTCGAACACCCGATCGGATACGAAAAGAGTATCGCCAGATTGGGAGGAAAGACCGTTGTCACCGCAATCAGTCCACACGAACTTCACCGCCAGGAACTCCCCGAGCAGATCCAGATTGGCCGGAATGGAAAACCTCAAGCGGAGTATGGTGCCGGAGGTTTCCGCAAAGCAGCTGGGGTGCTCGGCGCCGTTGTTGATCTCAGCGATGGCCACAATCCGGAGGCGATAGGGACTGAGGGGGATGGACTGGAAATACTCCCAGTCACAGTCAAGCAGAGAAGCGCCCGGCTGAATCTGCAGGAGTGTGAAAGTCGAATCATATTCAAGGACGATATCAAATCCGCCCAAGGGTCGCCCCAGATCGTTGTCGACTCGAATCGGGAGTGACAATTCCGCCCCCAGGGGAGCGCTCTGAAGTTGCCCGATCCGGACACTCATTGTAGAGGAGAACGAATCGAGCGCCAGTAGTAATATGGCCGTCACCAAAAGAGCCGAGCGGCAAATCTTCATGTATCTTTACTCACCGTTGTCTTATCTGCCGGGGCCAATATGCACTTAGGGGAGCGATATGTCAAATCCGCAGTCTGGTGCGACTGCGGATATCCTGACGGTCGATAGAGAACCTGGGAGCCGAGTGCCACTCTCAGAAATGCAGGAACCCGGTCAACACCGACAACACGGATTGCACCAAGCTGTAGCCGATGTACATGGCCCCGCCGACCAGGAAACTCGTCTGGGCTATGTTTGAGATTCTTTCTTCGGTCATGGCCTGCTTGCCTCTTGTCAGCCCGTTCAAATGACTCTCCCGTCACCACGCTGATCGATCCGTACTCTATCCAGTTTCATTCACAGAGCGAAATTGGTGCCATAATCCGGTTGTCTGGACATTCGATCGAGCGGAAGTCGTGCATCCGGTTGGGTAACGGTCGGATAAGGGATCTGCGCAAGAGTTGCACAGTTCATGCACACGCAGCCGATGATCTTCGGGTCAGCTGAGTCTGCTGCGAATATGAAAACGGCTTCATAAGTAATCATGCGGACCGACAGTCTGACCTGGGCTACCCAGGAGCCTATTCTAGTTGGCAATGAAATCCAACTCACCCTGCCCCTCAAACCACTCCCATAAAACTCATCAGTGTGAATAGCCGATAAGACCAGCTTGCTGGTGCCGGAGGCAGCAACGGCATAAGAATCCCGCAGCGTCTTTGCCTCCCCCCCAATCTGCCGGCACGAATATACCACGTAAGACCAGCTTGCTGGTGCCGGAGGTCGGACTCGAACCGACACGGTCATTACTGACCAAGGGATTTTAAGTCCCTGGTGTCTACCATTCCACCACTCCGGCAGTTGTTGAAGGATAATGAGTTACACTGTTCTGCGCAATACTGAAAACGTCGCTTGTGACCAAAATGTGACCGTTTTTTGTATTCGTCTATCGCACTCGAACCACAGCACGTACGCCAAAGAACAACACCAACATCGCACCGAATGCAGCAACAACTGTAGCCCCAGTTGGCGTATCCAGCCTGAATGACAAGACGATTCCAGCCGCCGAACCGAGAAACCCAAACAACCAGCCGTAGAGTAGTCTCTTACCTATACGGTCTGTGAGTAGTGCGGCAAACACCGACGGCACGACAAGGAAGACGAAGACCAGAAGTACGCCGCATATCTTCACAGAGGATGTCACCACAACGGCAAAACTGGCATAGAAGAGGAAATCCCACAGCTTGGTGGATTCCGAATGACCTTGACCATTGAACGAAAGTCGTAAGAACTTGCTACGCGCCAGCCAGTGGAATAGACCAACGATAGCATACACTCCGGCAGTTTTGCCTACGGCTGCCGGCGTCACGGTCAACAAGCTCCCTATTAGAAGATAGCGGATATGTTCTGCTCCTTCCGGTGAATGACTAACCGCTAGAATGGCGGCGGCTGAACTCACGGCATATACAATGCCAATAATCGCCTCTTGGGGGACCTTCTCCTGCATCTCCCGCGTGAACGTGAAGATCGTCCCTCCGATCAAAGCAAACGCAAAGGCAAAGATATAAGACACGGCTCCATCGTGCCCGTATCCAAAGAGCACTGCTACGGAAACTCCTAACGCAGCAACCTGAGCAAGTGAAAGATCAACGAATATGATTCCCCGCTTGATCACATGCAGGCCAAAGTAAACATGAATGCCAACCAGCACCAATGACGCCAGGAACGGCCAGACCAAAAACGGCAGGTAATCGGTCATTCTATTGCCTCAATTAGGGCATTTACGTTTCCGGTCAGCCAGTCCAGATAGCTCTCGCCTTCGGCGCGACCGCCGACCGATGGATAGAGAGTCACAACCTGGGCGCCGGTCTCCTGAGCAATGCGATCCGGCACTCGCCGATCGAAATACGGTTCCACGCCAATAACGCGAATTCCATTCTCACGTATTAGCGAAGTCAGGTCCTTGACATGACCGGGCGACGGCGGAACACCAGGGTACGGCTCGACGAAACCCGCAGCAACAAGACCTACGTATTCATTGAAGTATGGCCACGAATTGTGATACGTGACCACCTCCACACCCCCAAGCGCCTTGATGGTAGCTGCCAGTTCAGCCAAACCAGAATCCAATTTCAAAAGAAAGTCCCGCTGCCTCTCCCGAAAACGATCGGCATTACTCGGATCGGCTTCCGAAAGAGCCTCAACAATCGCATCTGTTATCGGTGCGGCATTGACAGGTGACAGCCAATAATGAGGATTCCCGTAACGGTGGATATCGCCATGTCGCGCATCCACCCTGAAATCCGGCACTTCCATCGGCTGAACGTACTTCGAGCAGTCCGTAATGATCAACCTGTTACTTCTCGATCCGCCAATTATCTGATCCATCCATTGATCCAGCTCCAAGCCAACCTTCAGGACTACGTCAGCTTTGCGAGCCTTGACCATGTAGCTGGGGCGGACCTCAACGAAGTGGACATCGGCGCTCGGACGTGCAATCGACTCGACTTCAACCAGCTCTCCGCCTATCTCTCTCGCGAAGTAAGCCAGGTCTGATGTCGAGGCGACCACGCGTACCTGAGCTACTGCCGTTGTTGTCATGATCAGGGCGACGGCGAAGTATAGTACTAGTACTCTTGGTAGTTTCATAGCGGGGCCTAGAAGTTATGTGGTTTGTGGGGTCCCAGACTCACAACGAACTGCATCGTCAATTCCCAAAAGCCCTCACCCTCGTCCGGTTTAGTCCAATGTCCGGCGAGTCGAACCAGGCTGGTTTCCTCGATCGGAGCCCAACCCACGAAAAGACCGGCCCGCCAGGTGTCCACCTGATGCACTTCGGGCTCTTCACCTTCGTGCTCATGAGGCTCCTCAAGCTTGGTGTACTCGTAGATTCCACCGATGTTGTACTGTTGACGGAAGTGGTAGTCTAGGTAAGCATACCAGCCGAGGGAACTGAGATTCCCCATTCCCTCAGCCTGCTCAGCCTGGCGGACAATAGTCTCGACCTCGATCTGCAGGGCAGTATTGCGATTGGGGCGATACTTGTACTTCACATCACCACCAACCAGCCACGCCCACAACTCTCCAATCTCTTCGTGTTCATGCTCATGCATTTCGTGGACTGCCCGTACGGCTGACGCGCCGAAGGAGAGTTCGGTCGATTCGTTTAGAGCAAACGATGATGTCAATCGCCCAAAGAACCCGAGACCAAGCTTTGATTCCTCCTCGGACCCGTGTACATCTTCGTGTTCCTCTTCACCTTCCTCTTCGTGGACATATTCATGCCCGTGTCCGGTGAGGGCATCACCTTTGAGAACAGCGAACATCAACTCAGTGTAGGTGTCGCCAGTGGGCAGGAGAAAGCTCGGCCGAATGGCAACATCGGCTAAGCCCTCCTCGCCGAAGAACGCTTCATGAGGAAGCGGACGCTTGATGAATGAATAGGCGTGGGGATGCACTGGATTTAGGCGGCCAAATTCGAGCAAGTACTTGCCGACCCTCAAGCCCGCATCCAGCGGCAGTCCCCGTTCGACTGTCGCATATATCTCCTCTATTTCAGCACTATGCTCACCATGCCAGCCGATCACCGCATCGGCACGGCTGTACGGATTCAGGTAGCCACCGATGTTCAACTCGAATTCCGGATCTCCGATATTCAGCTCTTCGACTTCGTTTGCTCGTGATTCGTCATTGTGACTGAATACCCGGAAATCCCCAACAGCAGAGATATCTGGATTTGTCGTAGTCTGTCCGTATGCAGCTCCGGCCACACACAGACACGCCATAAATATTCGCATGGCATGCAGTCCTCTTCTAGTCGTTGCTCCTTAGGCAGGAGCGAAACTGTGAATAGTGTGACGCCGCTTGAGGCGGCTCTGAGCTAGATGAATGTGGGGGACGGCGGACCGCGATTACAACTGATAGGAATCTCTAACGATAAGTACGAAGGCCCGGTCTGACGGACTATCGCAATGAGAATCGATATCAAGAGGGGTGCTGCAATGATAGCGACGAGGAACAGACCACTTATTATCAAACACAGGGGACACTCTACACTGTGTTCGCCATAGTGCTCTTCGTGATGCTCCCCATGACACGTTCCGTGATGCCCCTCAACAGCATGATGGAGCAACCAAGCCATAATGAGTAGGCCTGCCAAGGCAAAAGCCTTGGTCCAAACAGAATGTCGCATTGTCATAAGCATCACAATCAGTTACGTCACTTACAATCTACTCGATTGAAACCTATAGCTCAACACAGAAGATTGCACTCTGGTTTCCTATGCTCTCGTACTCACTGTGACCAAACTGTGACCACTCTCTGCCCAAACTGGTCCGAGGCAATGCGAAGTAATACTTGAAGTGCAGCGCTGCAACGCTCTCCCTCGTTTTGTATTGCGTTGCGGTTTAATCGCTTGCCGAATCGTCCGAGTCAATTATTAAGTCCGCGGTGTCTACCATTCCACCACTCCGGCACAGGCACAGCCTGTCTTGTCAGCTAGCGGAAGCTATGATATTGAGCGGAGCTTGGCAAGGGACAAAAAGTCCCTGGTGTCCGACGTTGACCGGCAACACCCGGCCCGTGAGTTTTGAGCATCATATCTGAACCGGTCGGACCGGACATGTGAGTGGTACTAGGAGGACAGCGACGATCTATCTTCGCCAATCGGACAGCTCGCTCGAAATAGGTCTTGATATCGATCACTGGATGGCCATCGGCTCTGGTAAAGACAGCGGCGTATGTGCTGCTGCCCATTCAGTGTAGGAGGACTAAGACTTCGGTCAATTGCCTGAAGAGGCCACGATAGTCCATGGCAATTCACAGGTAGATTGCGAGTCATATCTGGAGGATTACGGCGTACCTCGGCCGTAGATAGCGAATTCCGTATAAGAATCGGGTTTTTCCAGGGGTCTCCCGAGCACGTTCAAATTCAGGTAATCAGCCGCTTCTCTTGTTGTAATAGCTCCGATAGTCGCATCCTGACTAGCAACCCACGCTGCATGGAAGTTCGACTCTACTTCAACATCAACGAGGGGTAACCTCTTGAGTCTCCCAGTCAAGTTCTCTGTCACGTGACTCAGAGCAGGGCCAACGGCCGCAATAGACTTCATAGCTGTGACAGTAGTCATCCTTCCGGCTAGGACGAATTGGATTCGCAGCCGAATCCTGGTCGCCTCATCGTATGTTGAGGAAAGATAGGTGGTAATTCCCGAATCTAGAGTCGGAGGAAGCACTACCTGATCAGATTGCGTAGCAATGGGAACACAAAGGTAGTCGATTCTTTGCTCAACAAACGCTTTTGCCGCCTCATCCAAGCGACTGAATGGCAATGGGACCACAGGTAGGCAGTCGCGTTCAAGGTTCTTTGACGCACAGAACTCGGCAGCCGCTTCATACGTGAAAGTATGAGGCATCAAGCAACCGATAAAGAGTAGGCTTCTAGGCGGCATATTCTCCACATTCAGCGCATTTAGAAAGTCCTGCACCTCAAACACGAGCTTCGAATGATAGGCTAGCCTGTATGACTCAGATTCAAATGTCCTTAGCAGTTCACACAAGAAGGTCACGATGCCCTGGTGATTCAATGAGGGTCCCGACTTAGTGCGGTGTTGTTCAAACAGCCTCTTCGCTTGCTCGATGTCTGGGTGGGGTGCAACTGCAAAAAGTGAGTGGGAATCGCATGAAGCTCCTTGTGGAGCCCCCCGATACGACCGACTCACTCTATGAAACCAATCCCCGTCTACGATCTGAAACTGGGGTGCAAGATCGCTAGTTCCAGGGAAGTCCAGCTTGTAGATCGTAACCAATTCGCGATGTCTTGTGCTTGCAACAAACCGTTCCAACAGCATCAGCCAAAGCAGAGTGTTCTCAGCCAATTCTGGATCAACTACCAGTATCCTCTCATACCTAACTCCCCTAACAACCGCAGCCGCGACAGCAGAGACATAACCCCTAGTGCCTGAATCAAGCCATTGAGATCCCCGTCCTATTACTTGAATAGAGCGGGTAGCCTTGCTCGCAACAATGGCGGATACCAGTTGTAGGCCAGCATGGTCGCTAGACGTCTCAACTAGCGGTCCCACACATGTGAACGCTGACCTATTCTCTTTCGGCACCAGTTCGCTTACAAGCTGCTCACCGGGCCTTCGGTTAGATGGATCCGCACTCTGTATAGGTTCTTTGTCTTTTACCCCGAAAAATCTGTCCACTATGAGTACTTCAAAAATCTTGACAACAAGTGGGAAGAGTATTGACACACCGATGATAGACAAGAGAGCTTGTGCTATCATGAACACTGGTCTGCTCACGCCCCAAATCGTCATAACCGCTACCGACACTTCCTTCGAATCCCTCTGCGTAGACCTTGTAAGTATCCACACGTTTGAGGCCGCTGCACAATCGTAGATCGATTCCCATTGTCCACTTGGATACGTCGTGTTTATCACAATGCGGTGATTACCCTCGCTCTTGGGTCTTATGAGCCAATCGGTCTTGAATACACCATCAATTCCAATCGGCACAACCCTTGCTCCCAAGGGCTCTACATCGAGCCCAGGTGCCATGACTTCGACAGTAGCAGTATCGGCGTTCACTAAGCACTTTACGGTGTCCGGCAACTCGAATCTCAACACAAGGTCAGCAGTCTCATCTATCCGCATCGTAACGGGAGCTATTGTCTGAACTCGAGGAATCAGCAAGGCAGGAGGTGGGTTCGGCCCTGGCGAGTATGAAACGTGCCAGTCCATAGTCTCTGTTATCGATTCAGTCCATGGCAGACCGACTGCAAACCTCTCTAATACTGAAGCAGCAAACACGCCGACAGAAATCAGCAACGATGCCACGACGAGCTTGCTATTGTGGACCCGTACCTTCACTCGCCTAGCGAGAAAGAACAATGATGCAGCGATGACGCCAGCTACAAGAAGAATTTGGACTAAGGACAATGGCAACTCCTTACTCGAAGTTGAAAGCAACTAGTTCACACGTGTTAGAAGTTCCTTGTGACCATATTGTGACCACTCTCTGTCCAAATTGGCCCAAATCAAACCAAAGTGATACATAAAGAGTCAGCACGTAAGCCTTTGCCCCGTTTTGTATTGTGTTGTGGGTCACCCGCTTGCGTTTTCGTCCGGGTCAGTTTTTAAGTCCCTGGTGTCTACCATTCCACCACTCCGACACAGGCACAGCCTGTTTTATCAGCTCGCGAAAGTTATGATGTTGAGCGGAGCTTGGCAAGGGACAAAAAGTCCCTGGTGTCCTCTTGTATCTTCTTGTTATACAGGAAAGATCAGAGGCCCTAGTAGTGGCCGAGAATGGTCCCAATATGGTCCCACCGGTGCTGATTCCCTGAATTTGCCAACTCGGCAGAGTTGGTTAAGCCGCTCGCGAGCAGTATATTATGATCGGTGACTTGGCTACAGCTGTACACACGCCCAATGACAGCCGATAATGTTAAGATAGGCGAAATTCGGAGGAACTACAGATGATCAGTGCAAAGCTCACTATGCTAAGTATATTGACCGTGGGACTATTGACAGGATTGACTTCGGCAGCTGTCCCACCACTTCTCAACTATCAAGGCCGTCTTACTGACGATGCCGGCAGCCCGGTCGACACAACGGTTGAGCTGACCTTCTACCTTTACAGTATGCCGGGCGGTGGTGATCCGGTGTGGACAGAAACACACCCCGGTGTAGCTATCAGCGACGGTCTATTTGAGGTTCAGCTCGGCTCATATACTCCCTTCGCCGACACCGTATTCAATGGCTTTGGCCGCTTCCTGGGCGTTCAAATCGGTGATGGCGCCGTTGGAACACCATTTATCCCGATTGTAAGCGTAGCCTACGCGCTTCGCTCCGGCGTATCCGATACGGCAGCTTTTGCCCATGCCGGTCCGGGATCCGGAGCCGCTGGTTGGACAGATGATGGTGGCCGGGTGCGTCTGACGACCGAAACCGACTCTGTCGGCATCGGGACCGCCCTTCCGCAGGCCAAGCTCCATGTTGAGGGTAACCTGTACACAACCCAGGGAGCCACCTTCGGACACGGGAACACCAACAGCGGCTACCAGTCGCTGATTAACGGCGAGGGCAACACTGCAACGGGCAACTACTCGGCCATCACGGGAGGTACTGGTAACGAAGTCGGCGGCGACTACGCGATGGTCGGTAGCGGTCGCAACAACCAAGCGGTCGGGGATTACTCTGCCATCGCCGGTGGATACGGCGATACGGCGACCGGAGTCTTCTCATTCATTGCGGGTAGCTACAACGAGGTCTCGGCCAATTATTCAAGCATCACAGGCGGGCAATCCAACGAGGTTGCCGGTGAGCATTCGAGTATCAGCGGAGGATACTACAACTACGTTGAAGGCTCGTACTCGTCCATCTCAGGTGGTGGGCCTTCGGATGTGGGGAATCCGACCATTCGTCCCAACAGCGTCTTCGATGATTTTGGTACAGTCGGTGGTGGTGGCGGTAACTATGTCGGTGATGACAACGGCGACCCCGGGAGCGCCCGGTATGGCGTAGTCGCTGGTGGATTCGAGAATGAAGCTTCGGCGACGTATTCGTCGGTCGGCGGTGGCGTGAGCAATAATGCCACCGGCTATGCCTCTGTAGTGAGTGGAGGCTACGGAAACACGATCAGCGCGAGTTCAACCGGAGTCACCTCGGCGTCGAGCCATAACGGTGACCATACAGAGTCACCGGTCGCAGGCGGCAAGGGGAGTGCCGCGACCAGTAAGAGCACCGGCGCCACCTCGGAGGCAATCAGTCTGGCCGGCGGTACGGCTTCTTCGATCGCAGGTGGCCAGTACAACTCTATTACATCCGATTACAGTGCCATAGGCGGAGGACGCAACAACACGGCTGGCGGAGTCTATTCATGCGTCGTAGGTGGTTACATGAATAGCACCGGCGGAGCGATGGCATCCATCGGTGGTGGCCTTCAAAACAGCGTGACCGGCAACTACTCTTCAGTCCCAGGCGGCTATGCCGACACGGTCGAGTCCAACTACTCGTACCTGTTCGGGATCGGCAGCAAGCTGAGTCAGGACTCGACTTTCATGGTCGACATGCCGCATATCCGGTTCGGCGATGATGTCGACGGGTACGAATTCCCCACGATATCGGGTACCGACGGCCAAGTGCTGACATCCGACGGCAGCGGCCAACTCGACTGGGCAAATCTGGATGCGCTGGGGCTGCGCTGGCAGGTGGTCGATTCAGTGTTGCAGACGACAAACTACTGGGGGATTGCCCGCGGGAGTGCTCAAAACGAAATGCTCGGCGACAGTGCGCACACGTTAGTAAACCTTGGTTTTAATTCAAGTGCCGGTAACCTGGATGCACCCTCCTATGGCAAATATGCCGCAGTGGCAGGTGGACGTACCAATGCAGCGGCGGGCATTTATTCCAGCGTTGGTGGCGGCCGAGAGAACCAGGCCTCAGGCCCGTATAGTGTCGTGGGCGGCGGGACCGACGATACCGCTTCGGGAATCGCTTCGGTGGTGGTAGGTGGGGGATCCAATCAGGCCATCGGTGATTCGTCGTTTGTAGGTGGCGGCACAACTAATAAGGCCGAAGGTAACTGGAGCGTTGTCGCAGGCGGCAAAAGAAACGATGCAGGTGTCTATGGTTTTGTCGGTGGAGGCCAGCTAAATCACGCCGCGGCCGGTTATTCTGTCGTAGGTGGCGGTGTCCACGATAGTGTCGGCGGGTTGTACGGATGTGTCCTGGGCGGCTATGACAATACGGCCGGGGAGGTTCCAGAGGATTCGATGTCGGCGGTGGTGGGCGGTCATCAGAATCGGGTTTCGACAGAGTTCGGCTTCATAGGAGGCGGTTTTTATAACAGGGTGCTGAAGCCATACGGGGTGATTGGCGGTGGGACCCAGAACGTCGCCAGAATGCTATGTGGAGTCCTTGCAGGTTACGACAACGGAGCGGGATACACCGACCTGGACAGTGCCACAGTGGTAGTAGGCGGCCAGAGTAACCGGGCCTGGGCCTTGAACGGCTTTATAGGCGCCGGACGAAACAACAGAGTGACCGGTGCGAATTCGGCCGTCGTGGGTGGCGAGCGTGACACCGCCGATGGATCGTATGCCTTCATCGGTGGTGGCTATGGAAACCGGGCCCGGACAGATTTCGCCGTGATCGGCGGCGGACTTGAGAATAGAGCGGGATCGGTCGATGGCGACTCGGCGACGGTCATTGCCGGAGGGTGGCACAACCTGGTCAACGCGGATTTCGGTTTCGTCGGCGGTGGACACCACAATGTCGCCGGTCGGGAAGCCGTGGTGGCGGGTGGAGTGTTAAATCAGGCATCGGGTGAGCAGGCGGCCATCGTTGCCGGCTACAGCAACTGGGCTGAGGGTGAGCTTAGTTTCGTTGGAGCCGGCTATGCGAATCGGAGCACCGGATTTCGTTCCGGCATCTCCGCGGGGAACATCAACCTCTGCTCCGGGGACTTTGCCTATGTTGGCGGCGGTGACGCCGACTCGGCCGTTGGAGTGTATTCCGCCATATCCGGTGGTTCGCGCAATATTGCAACCGGCGCGTTCTCAGCTATTGGAGGCGGACGATTCAATCGCGCCGATGCTTACGCATCCACCGTAGCTGGAGGAGAATACGACAGCGTACTGGGCGTCGCCGGCGGAATACTGTCCGGCCAATACAACCTGGCCGGCGACCAGAGCACCGATACCGCTGCCGTTGTCGTCGGTGGCATTAACAACCGGGCCACTAACAAATTCACCTTCATTGGCGGCGGTCTCGATCATGAAGTTTACGGATCGCACAGTAGTATCGGCGGCGGGAGCGGCAACTATATACTTGGACGAGCAAACATAATAGGCGGCGGTGAAGATAATCACATCGGCTCGACCTATGGAGCCATCCTCGGCGGCTATTCCAATTCCGCCGGAATTACGCCGTCCGACACGGCCGCAATTGTGGTCGGCGGGCAGAACAATAACGCCTTCGGCAAGCGCGCGGCGGTCGTGGGCGGCTTCGGCAACTCCGCTCCCGGTCAGGAGGCATTTGTCGGCGTGGGAAGCTCCAATAGGGCCGAAGGGCTGCGATCCGGCATCATGTGCGGCACTCAGAACCACGCTCTTGGCCCTGATGCTTTCATAGGAGGCGGAAAGTACGATACTGCCAATGGGGATGAGTCGTGCATACTGGGAGGAGGCTATAACAAGGCCAGCGGATGGTATTCGTGTGTGGCAGGAGGGTATAAAAACATAGCCGCCGGATCGTACAGCTTTGCCGCCGGGCAGAATGCTCAGGCTCTCCATGAAGGATCAGTCGTCATAGTGGCAACCAATACCGCCGGATACACCGCGTCAGGATGCGACCGGCAAATGGTCCTCAGATCCGGCAATGGTTTCTATATGACTACCGCCGACGGCGTCGCCGATTGCGTAGCGGGAAGGTTCCTGAACACAACTACGGGTGGATATCTCAGCAACGGCGGCGACTGGATTAATGCTTCCGACCGTGACGCCAAGGAGAATTTTCAGCCCGTCGACGGGCAGGAACTACTGGATAAGATCGCCGAGTTGCCTGTCTCGGAATGGAACTACAAGGAAGACGGAGACAACGTGCGCCATATCGGACCGGTGGCGCAGGACTTCCACGCCCTCTTTGGCGTTGGCTCGGATGACAAGACTATATCAACGGTTGATGCGGCCGGCATAGCCCTGGCCGCCATCAAGGAACTGCACCGCAAGACCCAGCGGATCGACGAGCAACAGAGGGAGATCGACGAACTGCGGTCGCAACTCGCTAAGATAAATAGTGCGATAGCAGAGCTCACCGAAAGGTGAGATCAGTTGAGGTATTGAACTGGGCCTCAATCCTGCACTCAAGTGGAATTGATAAGTGCTCGCATTTATCGTTTTGAGTTGGGACCATTTTGGGACCGCTCTCTGTCCAAGGTTGTCCAAGCCAATGCGAAGTAATACTTGAAGTGCAGCGCTGCAACGCTCTCCCTCGTTTTGTATTGCGTTGCGGTTTAATCGCTTGCCGAATCGTCCGAGTCGATTATTAAGTCCGCGGTGCCTACCATTCCACCACTCCGGCACAGGCACAGCCTGTCTTGTCAGCTAGCGGAAGCTATGATATTGAGCGGAGCTTGGCAAGGGACAAAAGTCCCTGGTGTCCGACGTTGACCGGCAACACCCGGCCCGTGAGTTTTGAGCATCATATCTGAACCGGTCGGGCCGGACATGTGAGTGGTACTAGGAGGACAGCATGCTGCATACAATAATGATAAGCTGAGCGATCAGGATCTTCCCTATCATTGCCACTGGATAGGTCGTGGCATAGGCGACAAACGTATCGTCGGATTTCGACATTTCGTAGGCCCGCGCCAGTGTCGCCGGTTGAGTCTGCATGCCGCTCGTGGCACCGATAGCCTCGACTACGGTGGCCTTGCCATAGTGACGCAGTAGCAGCAACGTCAGGGCCGTCGTAACTGTGGTAGTGAGAAGTCCCAGAGTGAACAATTGCCAGCCGGATGACGACAGGGCATACAAAAAGCGTCCACCGGCCATGACGCCAACGGCGGCCAGAAAGAAGAGCAGGCCGATATGTCTCAAGGCTTGATTTGATTCCGAGGGAAGCGACCACACCAGCGGGCCGGTCCGTCCCAAGCGGCCTAGTATCAGTCCGGCCACCAGCGGTCCTCCGGCAAAACCGAGTGACACATAACTGCCGCCGGGAATGGGGATCGGTATCATTCCCAGGAGGACGCCGAAAGAGATGCCTAGTGTCAAGGCGGTATAATCGAGTTCGGAGACGCTCCGCTCGGAATCACCAAAGAATTCCGCAACTTCGGCGGCCTTTTCTTTGGGCATGACGACTCTGACGCGGTCACCTAACTCAATCCTGTGGGTGTCGTAGTTCGGCACCATGTCTATATCGGCCCGTCTTAGGCGTGTTATCTGAGCATTAAATCTGCGGCCGAGCTCGAGTTCGTGTATGGTTTTTCCGGCCAGCTCTTTCTGTGACACGAGGATCCGACGCATGACAATGGTGCCGGTCGGGTCGGTCGAGGGGACGACCGGCTTGGTCCCGAAATAGTCTTCTGCTCTGTTGACATCGATTTCGGCCCCGACCACGGTCAGTATGTCTCCCTCACTGAGCACCGAGTATTTGGTTGGGACGGCCACCGCATCTCCGTGTCGATGCCTGGAAGCGATCATACCGGTGCGCTCCTGAATGCGCAGCGCGCCGATCGGCTTGCCGAACAGGTCCGGATTGCGGACCTCGAAATTGGCCGTTGTCAGGCTTGATCTCATCCGGGCCCTGACCTCGGCATCGGCCGTCTCGCGCTCGGCGGCCTTACGGTAGATCATGCTGAATAGCTGGAAGGCAAGCATACCGCCCAGAATACCAAAGGGGTATGTCATGGAGTAGCCAAGGGCCGGATCACGGGGATCGCCGATGCCGCTGTTGTTCATGAGCTCTGTCACGGCAGCCAGCGCCGGCGTATTGGTCAGACCACCACAAAACACGCCGGCGATCTGTCCTGGCTGGAGACTGAGCCATCGGCCGACCAAGAGTGTTACCATCGCTCCGATACTTAGGGCACAAACAAGGGCAATGTTGAACCGAAGACCGTGGCTCTTCAATGATGAAAAGAAACCGGCGCCACTGGTAAGTCCGATCGTGTAGACAAATAAAATCAGACCGATTTGCATCACCTGATGAGCAATGGCCATCGGTGCGCTACCATGCGGCGCCCAGGCACCAAAAAACAGACCGGCAAACAAAACGCCGGCGACTCCCAGCTTAAAGCCGCGATAGCTGATCTGCCCCAGCATGAAACCAATACCGATAACAAGAAACAGCAAGAGCGGTTCGCTCTGGGCTATTATGGCTCTGACAGATTCCAAGCACCTGTCCTTCCACTTATCTCTAAGGCGCTACTGAAGCGTCAGCAGACGCCTACGCTATCGCAACAGGGGGCAGCCGAGGTTTGCGTCGACTGCGTCCGATCCCCGATCCAGCGCATTTTCTCCAAGCCGAAGTGATCGACCATATTGGGATGATTGGGCATGATTCGGGTCGAATACCCAAACAAACCACTTTCATCACAGCCGACGTATGCTTCGTAGTGACATAGTCCGTCATCGGTACGGTCGACAAACTTCATCTCTTCAACACAACCCTGGAGCACTTTGCGATCTTTGTCCAGGGCGCCGCTGTATATCTGGACCCGGACATCCTCGGGACTCAACGCTCCGAGCCGGACCCAGGCTGCCGCCTTCATGGCCGAGCCCACTTCCGCGTGCTCGCTTTCGACCCAGGCCTTCACTATCTCCACCTGGTCCCAACCGGACTCAATGTGCTGTTTCCATTGAACGAGTTGCTTGGCCAGAGCGAAGTCATCAGCCGACAGTCGTTTCCAGTTGTGGTAGGCGTTCATGTAGAACTTGTCGGTGTACTCCTGCACCATGCGATTAGTACTGAAGGCAGGCCCCAGTTTACGCATGGAGCTTTTCATCATGGCTATCCAGCGGCGGGGTGGTTTGTTGGCCCGACGATCATAAAACACGGGAATGAGGTCATTCTCCAACACATCAAAGAGAGCCTTGCTTTCCACTTCGTCCTGGAGTTCGCGATTATCATAATCTTCGCCGGAGCCGATTGCCCAGCCGGTATCGTGAGCATACCCTTCGCACCACCAACCGTCCAGCACGCTGAGATTCAAACCACCGTTGGGAACCACTTTCATCCCGCTGGTACCACTGGCTTCCATGGGACGACAGGGATTGTTCATCCAGACATCGACGCCCTCAACCAGATACCGGGCTACATTGATATCGTAGTTTTCGATAAACACGAAGTGGTCTCGGATACTCTCATCCCGAACAAAATGAATCAGTTCTTTGATCAGGTTCTTTCCGGCATTATCACGAGGATGGGCCTTGCCGGCGAAGATGAACTGGACCGGTCGTTCCTGATCGGTAAGGAGTTTTTTCAAACGTTCGGGATCCCGAAGCAGCAGGGTGGCTCTCTTGTATGTGGCAAACCTGCGAGCGAAACCAATGGTCAGTGCTTCCGGGTTGAGCACTTCGCTCGCGGATTCAATGTCGGCGGTGTTGGCACCGCGTCGCTGCAGCTGAGTGGCCAGCCGGCGACGAGTGAAGGCAATCAGTCGTTCTCTCCTCCGCTCATGCGCCCGCCAGAGCTCGACATCGGGGATTCTCTCCACGCGCTGCCAGATTGTTTGATCGGCCGGTTTTCTCAGCCAATCCGGACCAAGATAGCGTCGCAGCAGGGCGGTCATTTCCGATGATGTCCAGGAACGCGTATGAATGCCGTTGGTGACATGCCCGATCGGCACTTCGTCCAGAGGTGTTTCCGGCCAGATCGACCGAAACATCTTCCGAGACACTTCACCATGCAAACGGCTGACGCCATTGGCCGACGCCGTTGTCCGCAGCGCCAGCAGGGCCATGTTGAACGACTCCGTCGGATCATCCGGGTTCTTTCTTCCCAGCGCCATAAATTCCTGAAGTCCGATATCGCTGTCGGCCAGAATCGGTCGCAGGTACTTCTCAATCAGTGACGATGAGAACACATCGATCCCGGCTGGTACCGGTGTGTGGGTGGTGAAGAAGGTGCCGCTCTTGACAACTTCCAGGGCCTGGTCGGTGCTGAGGCCATCGTTGTGTTTGCGATGTCTTATGCGTTCAAGGGCCATAAACGCAGCGTGCCCTTCATTCATATGACACACATTGACATGCAAACCGAGTGTCCGCAGGGCGATCATCCCGCCGACGCCTAGCACGAGTTCCTGTTTGATGCGGTTCTCTTCGTCGCCGCCATAAAGCTGAGCTGTGATTCCGCGATCATCAGGCTGGTTCTGCGGGATGTTGGTGTCCAGCAAGTACAACGGGATGCGCCCCACCTGAGCTCGCCATATCTGAGCACATACCGTACAACCGGGGAAAGGGATCTCTACCAATAGAGGGTCCCCGTCGGGACCGACTTCGAGCTTGACAGGCAGGTTATAGAAGTCGTTGTCGACGTACTTCTCCTGTTGCCAGCCGTCGGCATTGAGGTACTGCTGAAAATAACCCTGTTGGTAAAGCAATCCCATACCTACCAGAGGCAGGCCGAGTTCGCTGGCCGATTTGAGATGATCTCCCGCCAGAATCCCCAGCCCCCCCGAGTAGATCGGGAGGCATTCGTTCAAGCCGAACTCCATCGAGAAATAGGCAATCTTTGGCGAATCAAACTTGCCGTGTTTATCCTCAAACCAGGAGCGCCCGGTCAGATTCTCTTTCAGGGTCCGGCAGGATCGCTGCAACTGATCCATGAAACCGTCGTCCTGAATCGCTTTGGCCAGCTTGTCCTGTTTGATGACACCCAGCATCTTCACCGGATTATGGCCGGTTTCATTCCACAGATCGCGGTCCAGCCGGTGGAAGAGTTCGATAGCATCGTGATCCCATGTCCAGTGAAGATTGTAGGCTAATTCTGCCAGGGGCTCAAGCTCTTTAGGAATAAAGGCTCTCACTCTATAGGTGTCATACGATAACGGCATTTACTTCTCCTTGTTGCCTCTTTGTCTCGCACAGCGCATTAGGGCTCGTTGATGAACCTCAACGCGCGTCATTGCGAATCCGGCGGCGGCGGGTGCGGCAATCTCAAGATGCCGGCACGCAGTCCACACGAGATTGCCGCGCTCCCATCGGTCGCTCGCAATGACCTAAAAAGAGGCCTTTTTCAACGCTCCCTTTACTTCGTAACGAACCGCTCAGGCTCGCGCCAGCGAACAGCCAACCTTCGGGCCGGCCGCCGCCACGGCGTCGGAGCACTGGTCGGCATAATCCTGGAAATTCTCCTCAAACAGCCGGGCCAGATGTTCAGCCTTCTTGTCATAGGCCTCCCGGTCTTTCCAGGTGTTTCGCGCATTGAGGACTTCGCTGGGTACGCCCGGGCATGCGGTCGGCACCTGAACGCCGAAGATCGGATCCTGTTCGTACGAGACACTATCCAACTTGCCTTCGATAGCAGCATTGAGCATAGCCCGCGTGTGGCTTATCTTCATCCGCTGGCCGACGCCGTAGGGGCCTCCTGTCCAACCGGTGTTGACCAGCCAGCAGTTGACTTTGTGTTCGCGGATGCGCTGGGCCAGCAGCTCGGCGTAGCGCGAGGGATGCAAAACCATAAAGGGCGCCCCAAAACAGGCTGAGAAGGTTGCTTGCGGTTCGGTGACACCGGCCTCGGTGCCGGCGACTTTGGCAGTGTAACCGGAGATGAAGTGGTACATGGCCTGCTCGGGCGTCAGCCTGGAAATCGGCGGCATCACACCAAAGGCGTCCGCAGTAAGCATGATGACATTGCGCGGGTGCCCCGCTATTCCTTCGGTCAAGACGTTGGGGATGTGGCGCAACGGATAGGCGGCGCGGGTGTTTTCAGTCAGGGCACCGTCGTTCAGGTCAATCCGACGGGTGATGGGATCAAACCCGACGTTTTCGAGGATGGTACCGAAGCGGCGCGTGGTGGCGTAGATCTCCGGCTCTGCTTCCGGGTCCAGCTTGATGACTTTGGCATAGCAGCCGCCTTCAAAATTAAAGATACCGTCGGCGCTCCAGCCATGCTCATCATCGCCAATCAGGCGCCGGTTGGGATCGGCCGACAGAGTCGTCTTGCCGGTGCCCGAAAGGCCAAAAAACAGGGCCGAATCCCCGTCCTGTCCGACATTGGCACTACAATGCATCGACAGCACGTTCTCCTGAGGCAACAAGTAGTTCAGCGTAGTGAACACTGATTTCTTGATTTCACCGGCATAGGCCGTGCCACCGATGAGGACCAGTTTTCGGCTCAGGTTCAGCAGAATGAACGCCTCCGAATGAGTTCCGTCTATCTCCGGGATAGCGTGGAAATTGGGAACATGCAAAACAGTAAACTGCGGAACATGTTTCTCCAACTCGTCCCAGTGGGGTTGGATGAGCATCGTTCGAGCGAAGAGGTTGTGCCAGGCGGTCTCGGTGATGACGCGGACCGGCAGACGATAACGAGCATCATGGCCACCGTAGCAATCCTGAACATAAAGCTGGCGGCCCTGCAGATAGGCCTGAAGACGACGGAACATCATATCGAATCTGGCCGCCGGGAACGGCTTGTTTACTTTGCCCCACCACACTTTGTCCTGGGAACCCGGTTCCTCGACGATAAACTTGTCCTTGGCGGCCCGACCGGTGTGCAACCCGGTACGCACAACCAGCGGTCCCAGATGACCCAACATGCCTTCGCCATTGCGAATGGCCTCTTCGTAAAGCATCGGCGTATTGTGATTCCAGTGGACTTTTCCGATGTTCGTAAGCCCATGATTTTCAAGGCCGTACTCGCTGACCAGTCTTTTGGTTGCCATAACATCTCTTCCTTGTTTTGATATTTGTCCCGGTCGGGGTTATTTGTTTGTTATCTTGATTTCGGCATTTTCCATCTTCTCCTGTACCATTCCGGACGAAACTCCGGTCACTTGAGCTAATCGGTTTTAACGCCCGAGATTCACTCGGCCCTGCTCTTCAGCCCCGATCGCCACCTGCCGATATTGACTAGTATGCCCCCAAAGGGCTATTAGTGAAGCAGATAAGACCAAAACCTCAAGGCGATGGGAGGCAACCGTGCCTTTAGTGCCCTTTAACGAAGTCTATGCCGATGCCCACCGGCAGTATTACGCTATCGGCCAGTTCAATGTCAGCAACCTGGAATTCACTCAGGCCGTAATCAGAACGGCTGCCGAACTCGGTTCACCGGTTATTCTCGGTGTCTCCAAGGATGGCGTCAAATATGCCGGCGCCCATAATCTGGTGGCAATGGTAAAGGCTGAGGCCGCGTTGGTGAACGTCCCGGTCGCCTTGCATCTGGATCACGGCCCGTCGTTTGAGATGGTGAAGGAGTGCATCGACGCCGGGTTCACATCAATAATGATCGACGGTTCTCATCATCCGCTGGATGGCAATATCAAGGTCACCCGTGAGGTCGTGAAGTACGCTCACCGGCACGGCGTGACGGTCGAGGCTGAGCTGGGACGATTGGGAGGTATCGAGGATGAAATCAATGTTGATGCCAAGGATGCCTTCCTGACCGACCCGGATGAAGCCGAGCGGTTCGTGAGGGAAAGTGGTTGCGATGTTCTGGCCGTGGCAGTCGGAACCAGTCACGGCGCTTACAAGTTCAAGGACGAGGCCAAGCTCGATTTTGATCGGATCAAAGTGATCAAAAAGCGCTTGGAGATCCCGCTTGTTCTCCACGGTGCCAGCGGCGTGCCCAAAGAGTTGACCGACAAGCTCAAACAGTTCGGCGGCCGGATTGCCGACGCCAAAGGCGTCCCCGACTCGGCCTACCGCAAGGCCATTGAGTGCGGTATCAACAAAATCAACATCGATACCGACCTGCGGCTTGCCTTCACTGCATCGGTTCGTCAGACCCTTTCCGAAACACCGGAGTTGTTTGACCCAAGGAAGATCCTTGGTCCGGCTCGGGATGAAATCGCTAATGTCATCCGGCACAAAATGCAATTATTCGGTAGTGCCGGACGGATCACCGTCAACTCAAGTCAGAGGCCGGAACATGCCCACCACGCTTGAGGACAAAGCTTTGGTTGCCAAGCATTACCCGTCAGCCGCCGGCACCAATCGGTTTGCCCCGGATGCGGCCTTTATCGAGGCCAACCGGATAGCGTTGGATATTACGTACATTGTTAACCCGACCGCCGGGGAACCATTCATCGCGACTGACGAGCTCGATGGCTTTGCCCCAACGGTGGTAATGCAACATCGCCGTCTCAAAAACGGCGAAGGTGACTGCCATGACGGCGATACGGCGATGCTGGGTTGGCAGTCACTTCCGGACGAGATTACCAGCGACCATCTGGACGAGATCGTAGCTGTCACCGGCAAGCTGTCGGATCGCATCGATGCCTTCGTTTCGCTGGGGATTGGTGGATCGTATCTCGGTATCGACGCCACCTTCCGCGCTTTGACGCACACTTATTTCAACCAACTGCCGCGCCAGGCCAGAAACGGCTCTCCCGAGATCTACTTTCTTGGTCAGAACACCGACCCGGACTACGTCCACGACACCTTGGATATGCTGAAAGGCAAGCGTATCGGGCTGAATGTCATTTCCAAATCGGGGACAACCACCGAGACGGCCATTGCCTTTCGTGTTCTGCGCCGGATGCTTGAGGAGCGTCAGCCGGGTCAAGCCGCTGACTACATCATCGCCACCACCGACAAGACGCGAGGTGCTCTGCGATCAATGACCGAACGGTTCGGCTATCGATCGTTTGTTGTCCCTGACGACATCGGGGGGCGGTTTTCGGTGCTGACCGATGTTGGGCTGGTTGGTCTGGCCATGGCCGGGATCGACATCCATGAGTTCACAGCCGGCTTCCGGCACATGAAGCATCGCACCGACAGCGACGATTTCTGGTCCAACCCGGCGATGGTCCATGCCGCCGTGCGGCATCTGGCTCACCAAAAAGGGAAAAAGATTGAAGTCGTCGCCACCAACTCGGCGGCCATTTACAACCTCACGCGATGGATGGAGCAGATTTTCCCCGAAAGCGAAGGCCATCATGGTTTTGGGATGTGGGTCTCACCTTCAATGTATTCTGAAAAACTTCACGCCAATGGGCAGATGGTGCAGGACGGCGAGCGCAATATGATCGAGACCTTTTTGCGTCTGGTGGAGACTAACCACGATGTCTGCATCCCGGTCGAGGCGGCCGATGAGGACGGTCTGAATTACTTACCCGAGGCCGGCCACACGATGAAATTTGTCAATCGGCTGGTGATTGACGGTCCGGCCCTTGCCCATTTCGAAGGTGGCGTGCCTAACATGACGATCGACATCCCGCGTCGGAACGCCTTCAACCTGGGCCAGTTCTACTATATGATGGAACGCTCGGTAGCGCTTTCGGGATACCTGGCCGGCCACAACCCGTTTGTCCAGCCGGGCGTGGAGGCCTACAAGCGAGCCATGTTCTCTCTGGCCGGCAAGCCGGGCTGGGAGAAAGACGGCGAGGCGATCAGAAAGGCAATGGGACAGCTCAAGCGAAAGATAATTTGATCGCTACCGGCGGACCGTCAACACAAACGAGGTTATGATCACCATGGAAGTCAGACGGGACATCGTCCCTTCCGCAGAACATCCTGAGGCCGACGGGCTTGAGTCTGTGCGCAGTTTGTTGGATGTTGTCGGTGTTGATTTTGAGATTTCCCGTGGCACGGCTCTGCCACTCGGAGCAACGCTTCTGGGTGGGGGGATCAACTTCGCCGTCTATTCTTCCAACGCCACCTCGGTTTGGCTGGTGATATATGAACCCGACGCCGACAAACCTATTGCGGAGTTACCTCTTGACCCGAGATTCAATCGGACCGGTGATATCTGGCACACCCATATACGCGGTATGCCATCGAGCATTGAGTACGGCTATCGGGTCGCTCGGAATGACGACCGAGAAAGGCATATCCACCGCTTTGATAGCACCAAGGTGCTGGTTGATCCCTATGCCAGGGCCCTGTCCGGGCGAGAAACATGGGGCCGCGCCCACGTCGACCGGAGCGGGACGGAGCGTACCTGGCGTTCATTAGTGGTCGAGGACCATTTCGACTGGGAGTTTGACCAACCCCTAAACACCCCACTATCGCAGACGATCATCTACGAACTTCATGTGCGCGGCTATACTCGCCACAAGAGTTCAGGAGTGCGCAATCGGGGAACTTATGACGGCCTTATCGAGAAGATCCCGTATTTGAAACAGCTGGGCATCACGGCCGTGGAGTTGCTGCCCGTTAACGAGTTTTCCGAGACCGACAACGATCGCACCAATCCGCTCACCGGCCAGACCCTTCTGAACTACTGGGGCTACCATTCTATAGGTTTTTTCGCTCCCAAAGCCGCGTACTCCTCTCGCGTGGAGCCGGGCGCTCCGGTTGTCGAATTCAAAAGACTCGTCAGAGCATTCCATAAGGCCGGGATTGAGATCATTCTCGATGTTGTTTTTAATCATACTGCCGAAGGTAACGAACTGGGACCGACGGTGTCGTTTCGTGGTCTTGACAACTCTGTCTATTACCTGATCGATCCGGATTCGGGCGCCTACCACAACTACACCGGTTGCGGCAACACGCTTAACTGCAATCACCCGGTCGTGCGCGACATGATTCTGGAGTGCCTGCGATACTGGGTGATGGAAATGCATGTTGACGGCTTTCGTTTTGATCTGGCTTCGGTGCTGGGACGAGGCCGGGACGGTTCGGTCCTGGCCAACCCACCGCTTCTGGAGCGCATTGCGGCCGATCCCGTGCTGCGCCACACCAAGTTGATCGCGGAGGCATGGGATGCGGCCGGGCTGTATCAAGTCGGCACCTTCCCATCCTGGGGTCGCTGGGTCGAATGGAACGCGCGCTTCCGTGACGACGTCAGGTGTTTTGTCAGAGGGGATCCCGGTATGGTGCCGGCTCTGGCCAACCGTCTGCTGGGTAGTCCGGACATGTACTCACACCGCGGCCAGGCACACCATCACCATGTAAATTTCGTCACCTGCCACGATGGTTTTACACTGCGCGACCTGGTCTCATATAATGCCAAGCACAACGAAGCCAACGGAGAAGCCGGTCGTGACGGTTGTAATTGTAACTGCAGCTGGAACTGTGGTTACGAAGGAGCGACCGGTCTGTGTGAGGTCATCACGGCGCCGTCGGCCGCGGACATTGAAAGACTCCGTCAACGCCAGGGGCGAAACTTCGCGGCTCTCCTTTTGCTGTCCAGAGGTGTGCCGATGATTTTGGCCGGCGATGAGTTCGGACGTACCCAGAAGGGCAACAACAACGCTTACTGCCAGGATAACGAAGTTTCCTGGGTTGACTGGCGCCTGGCCGAGGAAAACGCGGACCTTTCCAGGTTCTTCCGACTGTTGATGGCTTTTCGCAAGAGTCACCCGGTCCTGGCCGGTGGTCTTACCGATCCTTCTGAGTCTGACCCGACCGCAGTTGTCTGGCACGGTGTCAAACCGGAAGAGCCGGATTGGTCCTGGGAGTCGCGATCGCTGGCTGTCCAACTGACAGAGACAAGCGGCGACCGACGGCAGGAGATCTATGTTGTTGCCAACGCCTATTGGAAATCGCTCCGGTTTGTGCTGCCTCGGCTTGACAGTCGTCGCTGCTGGCATCGGGCAGTTGATACGATGCTTGCCGGCCCCGACGATATCTCCGAGCCGGGTCGGGAACCGGTCCTCGACCGGCAAACAGCATACCTGGTTGGTCCCCATTCGGTCATCGTTATCCTGGGACATTGACCGCCCCAGCGGTCCCCAGTAAAAAGCCGGCCGGAAACTACCGGCCGGCGCCAGGATAAAACTATATTCAAGTCGCCTCTCGAAGGCGAAGATCCGGCCCGTCCGCAGATCTATCGCTGAAGACGGGCGCAACCCGACATCCTACGCCAACAAAGCGCTCTCCGATACAACCTCCGGCTGTCTTGCGCAGATCATCTTGCCGATCATGTCGACCATCCGATTGGAGAAGCCCCACTCGTTGTCATACCAACTGAACAGCTTGGCAAAACGTCCGGATACCATGGTCATGCCGGAATCAAAGACGGAGGAATGGGCATCGCCGGTGACATCAATCGACACGATCGGGTCTTCGCAGTAACTGAGGATACCGCGCATTGGTCCCTGGGCCGCCTGCTTGATGGCGTTATTGATTTCTTCGACGGTAGTATCTCTCTTCAGCCAGACAGCCAGATCCACAATCGAACTGACCGGAGTGGGAACCCGAATGGCGCAACCATCCAGTTTGCCCTCCAGCTCCGGGATTACCTTGGCGATAGCCTTGGCTGCGCCGGTGGAGGTAGGGATCATGGATAAAGCTGCCGAACGAGCCCGGCGAAGATCCTTATGAGGGGCGTCGAGAATGCGCTGATCACCGGTATATGCGTGAATGGTGGTCATGAATCCCTTCTCGATACCGAACTGATCCACCAGGACCTTGCAGATTGGCGCCAGGCAATTGGTGGTGCAGGATCCGATGGAGATTATGTCATGGCGGGACGCGTCGTAGTCACCATCGTTGACACCCATAACAAAGGTGCCGTCGGGATCTTTGGCCGGAGCCGATATGAGTACTTTGGAGGCGCCGGCGGCAATGTGCTTGCCGGCGGTTTCTTTGGAGCGAAACAAACCGGTCGATTCCACCACGATTTGAGCGCCAAGATTGCCCCACTCAAGTTCGGCCGGATCGCGCTTGGCCATTACAGGAATGGTCCGACCGTCGACAATCAGCGAATTGCCGTCATAACCCACTTCACCGCGGTACTTACCCTGGGTCGAATCATATTTCAGCAGATGAGCCAGTGTTTTGGCGTCGGTGATGTCATTGATACCGACAATTTCCACGTCTTGTTGCAAGGCCGCAGCGCGGAACACCAGACGACCGATGCGGCCAAATCCATTGATCCCTACTTTGATAGGCATATTAACCCCTTCATGATTATGGTACTACTACGTGTGCGAGTCTTTTCCTCGTGGTTCTGAAATCTGTCCCAATGCCCCACCTTGCCATCAGCAGCAAGCCGGTACCTCCTGTGAATGATCGGCATGGCCCTTTTGATCGGGTTTGGGTATTTCCGCGATCGGGGCACAGCCGACAGTATCACCGAGACTGATACCCAGTGACCGTGCCGATCGTATCAAGGGTGAATCCACCGGGACCGTCCTGACCTTCCCGGCCGCATCCGCAATAGGAATCGACTGGAATTGATTGTTCTTGAGAACTACTAACCCGCCGTACTTCCGGTTCGCAATGAGATTGACTGCCTCGCGGCCCAAGTGTGTTCCCAGTTGCCGATCGAATGCCGTTGGTGATCCTCCGCGGACAATGTGCCCGAGGATTGTAACCCTGGTTTCGATTTCCGTGATGCCCTCTATCTGGGCGGCCAACTGTTTGCCGATGCCACCGAGCCGAACAGCCTCAGGTGAAGTTTCTATCAGTCTGTTAACCACCATATCGCCGCCGATCGGCGTAGCCCCCTCGCCGATCACGATTACGGAGAAGCTCTTGCCTTGCCGATTTCGGCTCCTGATCTTCTCGCAGACCTCATCCAGTTCGTATGGTATCTCGGGAATGAGAATAACGTCAGCACCACCGGCCACCCCGCACGCCAGCGCAATCCAACCGGCATAACGCCCCATCACTTCGACAATCATCACTCGGTTGTGTGACTGGGCGGTTGTGTGAAGTCGGTCGATGGCATCGGTCGCAGTCGCCACCGCCGTATCAAAACCGAAGGTCTGGTCGGTCCCGTACAGGTCGTTGTCAATCGACTTCGGCACGCCGACCATGTTAACGCCGAGCTCTGTCAGACCGGAGGCGGCGGCCATGGTGCCGTCACCGCCGATGACCACTATAGCATCGAGGCCCAGGCGTTCAAATGTGGCCACAACCTCGGAGGAGCGATCAAGGTAAACGTATCCGTCTTTCTGCGGAATCGGGTACTTAAACGGGTTAGCCTTGTTAGAGGACCCCAGGATTGTCCCGCCAAGCGACAGAATGCCGGATACTGACGAGAGATCGAGGTTCACGTAGCTGTTCATGATGACGCCTTCAAAGCCGTCCCTGAAGCCAACTACCGACATGTCATAATCGTTGATCGCGGTCCGGACCACCGACCGGATGACTGCGTTGAGGCCCGGACAATCACCACCACCTGTCAAGACACCTATTTTCATCGCTTAATCCTGTGCTTTAATGAGTCCACGACTGATAAGAGCGTACCATCTATCGGCCATTCTCTTAACACGTCTATCGGCAGATTCAGAACAGACCTTCAACAGCCACGCTCCCTGGAAAACACCACTACCTGATTTCATGACTTCTTCGCGAGAGTACGAGGGTCGTGGAGCTGCCGCACAGCTAACCGAGTTCGACGATTGTTTCCAGATCAGTGCACCTGCCCTATACAAGCATTTCGATTCTACCATCCAAATCGATTATCGACCACCAGTGCGTACATCTGCATTCTCTGTCTCATATCTGGTATTCTGCCCCCAGCTTACGCCTCTTATCGGAACATGTTACTCAGCGTCTATAATATTCACCGATTGATACCATGTCGGGTTGACCCATCTCCAGCGATACATTTCATGGAGAATGGAACCTTGTTAGAGGAAATTGGCAGAGTTGCTGGAAATGTCCGGGATGTTCTGAATGAGAATAAAGAACTACCTAAAAGCACTGAACCAGCTGCACTGCCCGGCCGTTGCCAGTCAATACAGCTAGCCGGCATACCGCGCCGGCCCATATATATTCAAACCAATTTCACCGCCCGGGGCAGTACCCGAGTTGCACCGCTGATTTTCGGCGCTCAAATAGCAGGAACTCCCATTTGCGGTTGTCGGGATGGGAGAAAATGCCACACAGCGAGTACCCCCCGATGAATTCCTTGCTGCCTAGGAAATCGCTGGTCGGGTCCCACGGCGACACAATAACCCAGTTTGGAAATGACTCCGAAATAACAGCACCATAGTGGCCGCTTCGATTCATTGCCGGAACCCGTTTCGACACCAGCCCGGCGCGGTCGAGGATGTAGTTGTCACTATGGTAACCAACATAACCGATATCTTCGGTCGCAACCGTATCGGAAGGGCTACCGTGAACTTCGATATATTGCACGAGGTCACTGTGGATCGTAGTCAGAATCGTCTCGTCGAGTCGGTAGTATCGCGCTGAGCGAACGTCCGAGGCCACAAGGATGGTCAACGCCAACACCCCCACCAGCCCCGCGCCGATGGTCATCATTCGCCCGCGACCGACAAAGCGTTGACCTGCCCAGACCACCGGAGCGGCAGCTATAATCAGCCAAAGGGGATACAGGGGCGACAAATACCAGATGAAAATCTTGGTCGTGCTCGCCAACAGCAACCCCAGGCTCAGAACAAGCCAGGTCGTAGGATAGCGGGCATCTCGTTCGCTCTTGAGAACAAGAATTGCTCCCCAAACACCCAGCGCGCTCAGGCACCACCCCAGCGGGCTATGCCATCCCATCACGAAGATCAAGCGTTCGGCGAATGAACGAGTCCAGACGTCGCCGTATAGCGCCAATTTTGCTGTGATCGAATGCGGGATGACGTTTCCGAAATAGGACTGTGCGAAAACCAGCCAGGGTAAGCCGATCAAGAGTGCGAGCGAGAAGCAACCAACCAAGCCCTTCCGATTGCGGATGAAGGCGGCGACTAGTACCAGAAACACCAGCAATCCTCCTTCAGGTCGCACCAGAGTTGCCAGGGTAGCCGTCACCATGGCTGATCGAAATCGGCCAAACTGAAGCAGGTAGAATGCAGCCACAATCATCGAAGTGAACAGCGCCGTTTCCATGCCGCCGGTGTCGGTCGGCAGCAGTCGCGGAAGCAAGGCGTAGATCAGGGCCGGGACAATGGCATACCGCCCGAACCGCCAGCCCTCGGCAATCCGCAATATCAGCACAGCTGTAACCGCCGAGGCGGCCAACGAAACCACCAGCGCAGACAGGGGTACCGGCGCCTTCAGATAAGCCAGCCCGGCCAGCAAAAAGGTAAAAAGCGGCGAAGTGGTACCGAGTACCCGCTCACTCAGATTATAGACAAAACCATGTCCGGCAGCCAGATTCTCGGCGTATCGGAAAGTAATGAAGGCGTCGTCGAATGTGAAACCGGTGTAGCCATGAAAAACAACTCGCGCCAGCACTGCCATGCCGGCCACAGCCAAAATCGCACTCACCGGCGTGCGGTCTTCCTTTGCCGTCGTGGAAGTCATCTTAGACAAAGCAACTACCTACGGCAGAGCAAATCAAGCTTGAAGAGACCAAATAGCTACCGGTACTATCAAGTAGTTGCCATAATTCAACCTGCAGACTATCTTATAGCGAAAGCACATGCACACTGGAGGTGACGATATGGCAACCTTTATTATGGCCATGAGCATTAATCCCAGCGCCAAAAAAGCCCACGACGATCTGTCGCATCAAATCGACGAAAGCCTTGATGTGTTCGGATCTAGCGGCGTGAAGGATGTAAAGATCTACGCCACTCTGGGGCGCTATGATTGCCTGGCGGTATTCGAGACCGACGATCAGTCGACCGCTTTCCGAGTAGCCTCGAAGATCACCAAGTTAGGGGTTCTCGACACCGAAACCTGGCCGGTGATTCCCTTTGAGGAGTTTTCGCAGATTCTTCAGTAGTCGTTGCGACTGACCGAAGCTATATGTCTGCTTCACACGGAACCGGCTCGGCCCCCTGGTTGAACATGTAGTTCACCAGATAAACCAGATCGGAAATGGTGGCCTCCTGATGGCCGTCACCATCGCAATCAGCCTCCGCCGGGCAGGGCGGCGGCGAGCCGTTGTTAAACATATAATTGACCAGATAGACCAGGTCATCAATCCCGATCGACTGCTGCGGATCATGGTCAATGTTACCTCGCCGCCCGCAACATGCGATATCCGCCACGGTAAAGCAATACGGGCCGAACCAGTCGGGACGTAACGAGCCGACCTCGGCCCCGTAAGCCCATAACCACTGTCCGCTGGACCCCAGATAGGAGGCCGAGTCCAGGCAAATCGTCTTGCCGATAAAGGCACCGTTTACACGGGTGGTAATACGATGCGTCACCTGGTCAAAGCCATAAGGGAAGCCGGAGCCGCTTAACCGGGCCAGCGTAAAACAGGCTGTGTCTCTCCCCTGCCCGGTGGCACTAAGCAAAGTAATCGTATGCATCAGGTCGAAGTACAAACCGACGTCTATTTGTTCATCGGCGGCAATCGCCTGCCAGCTCGCGCCGTCAGGTGAATACACACAAAAGCCATTGGTGGCTCCCCGCAGCGACGCCTGCCATTGGTTGAAGTTCTGATAGCGCAGGTAAAAACCGACTTCCGTTTCAGCGTTGATGGTCCCAGGAGCGAAACTCCCCTGGACATGATCAAGGACTATTGCTGTCTGGGACCGGATGTTGCCGGCTGTTATTATCAACAGCAGAATAATGAGACGAATTGTGGTGTTGCAACTGAGCATGTTGTCGATCCTTCAGAATTTCAATAAGACGACAAATTCTCAATCGGGCAACCAACAAAGCGGCCACGAAAGACGGCCGCACTCCAACGCGATTGGCTTGACACTCGCTGTTTTTGAGTATCATGGGTTGCTCCATAACATGCTGCGACCGGGCGTGGGCCGAAAATAATTGCGGTAAGTCATTGTTAGTCCTTGGCATAGCCACACATTTAACAGTCCAGCGAAAATGCGATTTACAGATATCTTCCGGCTCGTATATTATGGTGCACAAATGAGCACATATAACCAAATTATGAATCGGCCTCAAGAAATAATGAAATCGCCGGAGCACCTTCAGGATCTTATATCAAAGAAGTTTCCCGGGGCAACCATGCCAACAAAGGGGATCTGTGGACCGGTCTTCCGGACCGGGCTGAAGGCGCTGGATACCATCTTTCATCATGGCGGAATTCCCTTTGGTCAGTTGATTGAAATCACCGGTGATATTTCATCCGGCAAAACCTCCCTGGCTTTCAAGCTGTTGGCCTCATTAACCAGGACCGGCAATGCCGCCTATGTTGACTATGCGCAAACCTTTTTCCCCCCGTCAGCAATTGCCGCCGGGGTAAATATTGATCGGTTGTGGTTGCTAAGACCGTTGGGGCTGACCGCCGGTTTTCGATCGGCAGAACTTTTGGTTAAGCACGGCGCCGTTCGAGGAGTCATAATCGACCTGGTAGGTCATACAAAATTATCGAAGCCACTCTCCCCGACCATGATCCATCGCCTTCGCCAGCAAGCTGCTCGCTCGAAAGTGATGATCATCTTCCTGACAGAGAACACCCTTTCTCCAACTCGAATAATCTCCCCCAGTACCGTTTCGCTACGGCTGGAAACACATCACCTTGCGGGTGGCATGACTGAAGTTACTATAACCAAAAGTCGGCTTTGCCGTGAGGGCATTTCTATAGAGGTAAAGCTATGAATAATGGCACGCAACGTCTCGCCTGCATCATCATTGTGGAATTTCCCCTGGAGCTTCTATACCAAGAGGATCCGGCTCTCCGTACTAAGCCGGTTGTCGTTACTTGTGATGCAAAAGTATCTTCGCCAATAATTTATTGCAATCAGCTTGCCTTCAAATCCGACATTGAAGTTGGGATGACCGTTTCCCAGGCTAATGTTCTTTGTAATGATCTGGTGGCAATTCCCCAAAATAAAGAAAGAGAAATCAAAAAGTCGCTGGAGATATATCTGGCTCTTCAGGAAATCGGTCCATTGGTTGAGACACAATCTCCGGGTACCTTTTTCATGGAGTCATCAGGGCTGATGCGACTGCACCATAGCGAGAAACACCTCGCCCGCACAATCATCAACAACCTGTCTTGGCTGGGATATCCAATTAGAGTCGGGATTGCAGGAAGTAAATTTGTCGCCGAATTGGCCGCCCAATCAGCGGAGACAGATCATTTTATCATAGTACCGGAAGGTCGCGACGCTCGCTTTATAGAGGATTTTGACGTTAACTGCCTTACGCCCAATAGTGACATCCATAGCCGCCTCAAGGATCTCGGGTTGACCAGGGTCGGTCAACTGAAGGCCATTCCGGGCAACGAAATTGTCGAACGCTTCGGCTCTGAGGGGCGGAGCATCTCGCTATTTTCTAAAGGCCAAGATAAAAGGCAATTTCTTCGGCAGTGGCCGGATGATAATCTCTCCAACAAGATCTTTCTTACATATCATGTTCGAAATATAAAGGCAATTATCAGCCATGTTATCACACTTCTGACGCCGCTGTTGTCACATCTTGGCGGTAAGGGTCTGGGAAGTAATGGCATTGTCGTAACCCTAACAAGTGTTGACGGCCTTCAAAAGCAGTTCCGCCCAACAATTGACAATCCGACATTATCAGTCGGGACCTTTGTCCGCCAGTTAGAACTTATTATGGGCCGGATCACCCTCAAAGCACCTATCTCAGAGATCGAGGTCGCGATCCAGAATGAGTATATAGTTGCGCTTATATCGCGACTGGCTTCCTTTGATTCCTCCGATCACATCACAACCGATTGCCATAGTGAATCGGAACTGCTCCGATTACTTACCGACCACAATGTTCGGGCGATCTCCATGACGTCAGCCTACCTGCCTGAATCGAGTTATGAACTGGTTGGGGCAGCTGACATTCGCAAGGCTCATCTTAGCATCAGGCATTCCGCCGGAAGCGTATGGA
>JBDRES010000037.1:0-33047 GCA_043819515.1 bacterium | reverse complement strand
GCCAAACCAAAAGACCACGGGGCTCCTCGGGACCGGTTTTTTGTCGGGGCGCCGAAGGGGAAGGTGGTGGTGATTGAGGATGTCACTACTACCGGCGGCTCGTTGATAACGACTCTGGAGTTCCTGCGCGAAACCGGGATTGCCGTCAGCGCTGTGCTGAGCCTGACCAATCGGATGGAAAGGCGCGATGACGGCCGGACAGTGAAAGAAGCCGTCGAGCAGTTGGGGGTGCCGTTTCGCAACATGAGTTCGGCTCTTGAGGTACTGCCTCGAATCTATCGGCAGGACAACCCCTCAGCGGCTGTCGGCAAGGCCATCGAAGCCGAGTTCGCAGCGTATGGAGTGGCCCCCCTGAAGCTGGTGTGAGGCGTATCAGAAAAATCGGGGTGAGAGGATTTGAACCTCCGACCCCCTGCTCCCAAAGCAGGTGCGCTACCAGGCTGCGCCACACCCCGAACAGCCCTAATAATACCTCCGCCAATGAGTTGTGTCAAGGCGTTCCTGGCGGCTAATGCTGTGGCAAGGAGAGGTGGGGTGGGGCTCGTTGTTCGGCCGACACCGGATTGGGGGTTGCGCACGGAGCGCGCGGGCGTAAATTGATCCTCAATGAGCAAGATCAATCTGATAGGCATGACAACATCCGACCTGGAGCGTCTGATGGTGTCGATGGGGCAGGAGCAGTACAGGGGGCGGCAGCTCTTTCGGTGGCTTTATAAAAACCACGAGCATGATTTTGAGCTGCTGACAGATCTCTCCAAAGACCTTCGTCAGAGACTCAGTTCGGAATGTGAGTGCGTTGTCCTTCGGCCGGAGGAAACCTTGGTCTCGGGCGACGGGACTTCCAAATATCTCTATCGTACCAACGATGGCGCCGTTTTTGAATCGGTCCTGATTCCTGACGATGAGTCCGGGCGCCGCACGGTGTGTGTCTCCTCGCAGATAGGCTGCGCCTTGGGTTGCCGCTTTTGCGCCACCGGTGCTCTCGGTTTTGGGCGCGATTTGAGCGTGATGGAAATCGTCTCCCAGCTGCTGTACCTGCGACGAGTTTTGGGGGAGGCCGCCTTTACCAATATCGTCTTTATGGGTATGGGTGAGCCGCTTCTTAATTTTGATAATGTCATGGCGGCGGTGAGCATCATAACCGATGGCGCCGGCTTGTCTCATGCCGCCAAGAAGATCACGATTTCCACGGCCGGAATAATCCCCGGTATCAAGCGGTTGGTCGGGTCCGGTACCAAAGTGCGTCTGGCAGTCTCACTAAACGCCGCGACGCAGGAAAAACGTGAGCGCATAATGCCGGTCACTCGCAAGTACTCTCTGGTTGATCTCAAGTCGGCGCTGATCGACTACACTCGCGCCACCGGTACCCGGGTGACCCTTGAGTATGCCCTTTTTGAAGGATTCAACGATAGTAACGAGGATATCAGCGCGCTGATCAAGTTTGTCCATGGTCTGCCGTGCAAGATCAACCTCCTGGCGTACAATCCGGTGGAGGGGCTTCCCTTCAAGCGTCCGCACCCTCAAAGCGTTGACGCCTTTGCAAAAAAGTTGTATCCTCATGTTCCGGCCGTCACCGTGCGGAAGAGCCGTGGGGCCGACATCGGAGCCGCCTGCGGGCAGTTGGCCGGTGAAAGAAAACAAAGGAGAGAATGATGCGAGTGCGTGCAATCATTGTGTTCGGAGTGGCCCTGTGTCTGTGGTTGGTGTCCTGTGATGACGGCGGACCGATCGACATTGATTTTTCTGCCGGTGGTTTGTCCGACCTGAGATGGGGGGTACACGAATTGCCCCTGACCATCACCAGCAAGAGCGACGATTTGCACTTCATTGTTGTCACAACCGAGACCGACTTCCCCGGTATATACAACACCAGCGTCCGTAGCAGCAAGCTGAACGCCATACTGTTGCCAGGCGAGCAAAAGGTGATCCGCCCCGGCCTTCTCATCCCCGGCAACTACGGCCCGGCCGAGATTTCTATTACTGTTTACGATGTTGTGGACACGCTCGACGTTTTGATGCCGAAATACATTCGCTGGCAGAAACACCGTCAGGTTGATTATAACCCACCCCGGGTCATTGAGCCATACCGCACAACACCGATTCAGCTTCCTCCACGGGTCGCCGACCATCCTTACTTCGACAATGAATTGGCGCGGTTGATGCTGGTGCTGATCGACGAACGTAAGTCGGTCGCAGAAATAGCCGAAATGACGGGTGCCGACAGCGGTGTCGTCGGCGAGGTTCTGGCGCAACTCATGTCACGCAACCACGTCCAGAATACCGACGATGGCTTGCGCGTTCTTTTTCCGATCATCAGTCAGGAACAGGTCCTGGCGACCCAGCCGATCATCGACGATTTGGTGCCGAAGTTGGTGACTCAGGTCAAGGACAACTGGGATGACTTCGAGCGAGTTGTCGACAGTCTGATAGCGGTCGGGGAGATGACGGCCGATACTAATCTGACCATGGATCCTGGCGCAGCGCTGCATCATCGCTTTCCGACAGTAGGCTGTTTGCTTTTGTGGAACGAGTGGGGGAGGAGTTTCATCACCCGCGCCGCACCGCTGGTGATCTATGACAAAACCGACCCCTGCGACGCCAATATCGGCACCTACATGTACGCTGCCCGCGCCACGTCGGAGCAGATCGGCGAGCATTACTTCACTCAGGATCTGGGTCGCGGCGGATATTCCATGAACTATGCCGACTGGCCCCTGGGGATTATTTGCGAGGAGCAGTTCCTGCGAAAAGTCGCCACCGGCCGCACGGCCAACTTGAGCTACGATGAGGTCTCCAGGCCGGTGACGCACGCCTTCGATTCGGCCGTAGTCAGACCGGCCATTGGGGCACTGGCCGCAGGCGCCGATTCACTATTGTTCAGCACCTATGAGCAAGTGCGTGATTTGGCTGTCGAGCATGGTCACGCCCGCCTCGATTTTGGCCAGCGCTATTGGTTTTGGAATGTTGTTGCCACCCGAACTCTCAAGGGTTTGGTGGCCGACGGCTTCGTCAGCCGACCTGAGAGCGGCCATGTTCGCCTCCAGGGTTACCGGCCGGGGATCAAAAAGTGAAGTCTCTTATTGCACTCGCAATGGGCGCCGCACTGTTTCTGGCGGTATTAACCGGATGCGACGAAAAACCGCCCAGCCGGCAGCACATTCCTCTTTTGCGCCAGGCCCTTCAGAAGATGGAACGGGCGGTCGCCGCAGAGAATCGAGCGGCCATCGATTCGCTGCTGTCGATCGATATCCTTGAGTACGAGCAGGGATCCGATTCGCTACTGAGCCTGGTGAGTGGACCGCAGGGCGCCTGCGCCTTCGAGCGCTTTGAGCTGGGGGAGATCACTTACACTGGTAACAAGGCCAGAATCGACTGCTTTGTTATGGATTCTCTCCACCAACGGGATCGGCCACTCACGTTCACCTTGGTCTACGAGCACGACAAGTGGCTGTTCAAACGGTTCGAGGTTGACTCGCTCGCCTCGCAACAGTGACCTCTCCGAATCTGCAGGGCAGATGTTTACCAGCCTTGGCAACGAAAGACGGCGCCCCGAAAAAGGGCGCCGCCGGCGAGTACTTATCTTCCTGAATCTGGAATTGGTCTAGTTGAGTTCCGCCTTGGAATCCTGCCCGCGAGAGAGATACTCCGAGTATTTAGGCGAGGTTAGAATCCTGACAGCCTTGGCGATGGTGCTGTCGGTCTTGAGAATGACTTCGTCGTAGACACCGCGTTGACCGGCCACGGCCGACACGATTTCACGCTTGATAGCGTTCCGAATATAGTCCTCCGAGGCGGCAAAATCGTCCTCTTTCTCGGCTTCGACCAGGGCCTTCAGACTATCCAGAGTACCGGCAAACAGGTCGCTCTGTTTCTCCGCCTCTATTGTCTTCTGGAGGTCCTCAACGGCCACCTGCAATGATGTCTTGTATTCGAAATCGCGCCCCTCGACGTAGGTGCGGAACTGATCCATAATACTATCGGTGATTTCGATCCCCGGTTGGGTTTGGGGGTTGTCGGCGACATACTGTATAGCAAAGTCGAACATCATCGACTGCCGTTCGAGATTGATCTCAATCGGTTCGTACATTTCGGTCTCGATTTCAACGTCAGGATAAATGCCCCCGCCGCCGTATACCACGCGGCCGCTATTGGTATAGAAAATCTCCTTGTCGGACACCAACAGCGAGTCTTCTTCCTGTATCTCCTCTAACGCCTGAAGCTCTTCCTCAGCCTGTGAGCCGTGCTTGACTTGCCTCTCCGGCTTTTGGATGCAGCGGCCGGATGGGACATAGTAGCGAGCCGTGGTCAACTTGAGGGCCATAGTGCCGTCGTTGGAGATCGGAAATATCTGCTGCACCAGTCCCTTACCGTATGTCGGCGCTCCGACAATCAGGCCGCGATCCCAGTCCTGCACAGCTCCCGACACAATCTCTGAAGCCGAGGCGGTGCCTTCGTTGACCAATATAACCAACGGCTTGTCGGGGTACAGGGGCTGCCGGTTGCTATTGTAGTGCTTTTCGCTACCCTCGAACCGTCCGCGGGTATAGACGATTTCACTTCCCTCTTTCAAGAATAGCTCAGCCGTCTCTTTGGCCTGCTCCAGAAGCCCGCCACCGTTGGAGCGAAGGTCAAAAATCAGCCCGGAGATATCTTGCTCATTCAATTCCGAAATCGCCTGGCGCAGTTCATGGGAAGTCTCTTCGGCAAATCGTGACAGGCGGACGTATCCCACATCGGTCCCGGGAATGACCCCGTAGAAGGGCACCGACTTCAGTTCGATAACAGCCCGTTCGACCTCGAATTCGAGCATGTCGGCCAGACCGGCTCGCTTGATCAACAGGGTTACCGACGTGCCGGCTTGTCCCCGCATCAAATCGGCGCCGTCGGATGTCGACATCCCGTCGGTATCCTTGCCGTTGATTTGCCAGATGATATCGCCGGCGCGCAGGCCCTTGCGCATTGCCGGTGTACCTTCGATGGGCGTAATGATCACAATTCTATTATCGCGCGAATCGATCTGCATGCCCAGGCCTTCATACTTACCGTGCGTCGATTCCATCAACTGATCGTAGGCCTTCTGCTCCAAAAGCACCGAGAATCTATCCAGGTCCGAGAGCATGCCGCGAATACCGGCCTTGATCAGCTCGTCGGTATCGATATCTTCCATGTAGTTGTTATGGATATTGACAGCCGTTTGTGGCAGGCTCCTGACACCGCGAAGGAAATCCTCGCGTTTCATCTGGGCGCTGCGTTCATCGGTTTTGACCGGCTGTTCCGTATCGATATAGCTGGTATCAGCCCACAGAATTGGTTGGTTGGCGGATTGAACGGCCTCGCCTGATCCAACAAACCACATAAGGGTAACGGCAAAAACTGTTACGCCAACAAGCTGCACTGTAAATCGAATCATCAAGTCCTCCAGCGTGTTCTCAGAAACTGCCACAATCTAACATATTGTGGCAAACTGTCAAGTAGCCTGGGGTTGTCAGCCGGTGTGTATCCTTTTGTATTGTATACGCTTATAGTATGATTCCGGTTTCCCGACAAGCTCGCACTATTATTACACGACATCTAACCGTATGTTAGCGATGCCCTTAAGAACCCGGCTCGGATTCGCTCTTTCAGGTATTTTCTGCGCCGCGCCCGAACCCTTTGGTTTATTTCTCGTAAACTCATAGAAGCTATCGGCTTATTATTCTCCGAGCCAAACTGACCGGAGCAAAACTGTACCGCCGATGAACAGGATAAACGCAGGTTCTATATGAAGACGTCTTGGTCCTTTCTTTTTGCCTGGCTGGCCAATCTGCTCATGCCCGGCCTGGGACATGTGTGCTATCGCGAATTCGCCTTCGGCCTCTTTATATACCTTATCACGTTGATGGGTTCAATCTTGTTTGTAGCTTCGTTCTTCGTCGATCTGCCACCCTGGGGTTTGTGGCTTCTCTTGGGCCTGCCGCTGCTTTTCTATGTCTTCACTTTTGTAGACCTAACACGAACGGTCAGACGCTCGTTTTCAAAACGAGCGGTGTCCGTCCGCCGCGTGACGGTCGTACTGATCGTGGGTCTGGCCTATCAACTATTCTCGCCAACGACGGTCACCAATTTCCTATGGCGGAATCGACCGACGGTGCTGCGTCTGCATTCCGCCCATCTGAGCCCCCTATTCAGTCCCGGCGATGTGCTGTTTGTCAATCCGATGGCCTACAAGCTGGAGGTTGTGATTCTCGACCGTCCTGTTTTGCACCGGCTGCCGGGCCGGTTTGAACTGGTGCAGGTTGAAGGTCGTACGGAATCTCGGTTTATCGGAGCTGTCCTCGGTTTGCCCGGCGAGATGGTGGAGGTTGTTAACGGAGTGGTCGCTATTGATGGCCACTTTCTGGTCGAGGCTTCGGCCCTGGGCGTTCCTCTCCGGGGAGATTGTCCGTTGACCGTTGTTGATGATTACTCTATCTTGGTGGCTACATTTCGCCTGGGCCGGATTGATCGTGTGGAGCAGGTTCCGCTCGATCGTCTGGCAGGACGTATAAGTGGGCTGCTTTGAAGAAGATCCGAGCTATCATATTCGATCTCGACGGGACATTGATTGACTCCTCCGATGGAGTCGTCGAGGCCGTCAATTACTCTCTGACGAAGATGGGCCGGCCGGTCCAACCGGCTGAACGAATAAAGGCGTATATCGGATTTCCGCTGGCGGTCATGTACCCTGACTTCACCGATGCTCCGCTGGACGAACTGTACGAGCATTTCCGAGTCAAGGCGGCCGAGACCGTCGTTCTCTCTACCGTGGCCCTGCCGGGCGCGGACGATGCTCTGCGCACTCTCTATCGGCGCGGCTTCCGCCTGGCTGTCGCCAGCACCAAGATTCGTCCGCATATCGACGGCGTCGTGCAGAAGTTCTCCTGGTCTGGTCTGCTTGGCGCTTGGTCCGGAGGTGACGAAGTCGCCAACGTCAAACCAGCTCCCGACATATTCCACCTCACCTTGGATCGCCTTGGAATCGTAGCCTCCGAGGCCGTGGTTGTGGGTGACACCATCAACGATGTCCAGGCTGCTCAGGCGGTACCTATGAAAGTGGTGGCGGTAAGGTCTCCCTATGGTTCTCACGATGACCTACGGGCCAGCCGGCCCGACTATGTACTAAATTCAGTCGCCGAGCTCCCGGAGTTGATGAAGAGTATATGAAGCCATGTTTCGCAAGAGAGAGATCGGACGACCGAGATTGTCCATATAGATTTGTAGGTCGACACCCCCTTGGGGTGCGGCGCCGAGCGGCCCGGGGGGGGAAGAGTATTGAGATTCATTCAGAGTTACGACGGTCCCCGAGGCAACAATGGTAACTGTTCAGACAGCCGATACATATGGAGGCTAATCATGGATCCCCGCGTTAACAAGCTGGCCAAGGTAATGGTCCACTACTCGTTGAAACTAAAAAAAGGTCAGACGCTCAAGATAGCCGGCGAGGCGGTGGCCACGCCGCTCATCACCGCCGTCTACGAGGAGGCGATCAAAGTGGGGGCTCACCCTTATGTGCAAGTGCGCCTCCCGCGTAACGACGAGATCCTTCTCAAGCATGGCTCCAAAGAGCAGCTAGAGTATATTCCAGCGCACGCCAAGACCGAGATCAACAAGATCGATACCTACCTCGGCATCTTTGCGGCCAGCAACACGCGCTACTTGGCCGGTGTCAATCCCAAGCAGCAGGTCATTATGCGCAAGGCCCAGGGGATCATCATGAAGACCTTCTTCAGGCGCTTTGCGGCCGGCGAACTCAAGTGGTGCGGCACCCAGTTCCCGACCCAGGCCGATGCCCAGGAGGCCGACATGTCGCTGGATGACTACGAAGATTTTGTTTATGGCGCCGGTCACATCAACGCCGCCGATCCCGTCAAGCACTGGCAGAAGGTCTCCAAGGAGCAGGCTCGTCTGTGCAAGATTCTGGACCGTGTCGATCAGATCCATGTCAGGGCCGAAGGGACTGATCTGAAGCTTCGGGTCAAGGGTCGCAAGTGGATCAATTGCGCCGGTACCGAGAACTTCCCTGATGGCGAGATTTTCACCTGCCCCATTGAGAATACCGCCGAGGGGCAAATTCGCTACTCGTTCCCGGCCGTCTATGGTGGACGCGAGGTAGAGGACGTGCGACTTTGGTTCAATAAAGGCAAGGTGGTTAAAGAGCAGGCGGGCAAGAACGAGCAGTATCTCAAAGCCATGCTCGATATGGACAAGGGATCTCGGTTCCTGGGTGAGTTTGCGATCGGTACCAATTATGAGATAAAGCGCTTCTCTCGCAACATCCTGTTTGATGAAAAGATCGGCGGCACCTGTCATCTGGCCGTGGGTGCTTCCATACCGGAAGCGGGCGGCAAGAACCAGAGCAGTCTGCACTGGGACATGGTTTGCGATCTCAAGAAAAAGGGCAGCGAGATCACGGCCGACGGCAAAGTCATCTATCGCAACGGCAAGTTCACTATATAGGCGTCAACCCTACCTCCTGAAAAAAAAGGCCCGGCCTCATCTGAAGAGACCGGGCCTCATGTTTTGCTGTCTGAGCCTATCAAGCTGGCGGAGGCGGCCCGCC
This sequence comes from bacterium, assembly GCA_043819515.1. Classification (GTDB taxonomy): domain Bacteria; phylum Zixibacteria; class MSB-5A5; order GN15; family FEB-12; genus DAOSXA01. The sequence continues at coordinate 24,469 of JBDRES010000037.1, read as the reverse complement.
GTTAAACATGTAGTTTACCAGGTAAACCAGGTCGGCGATGTCGATATTCCCCATGCCGTCGATATTGCCGGCCTCGGGAGTGACCGGCGCCGGTCCTGAGTTGAACATATAGTTCACCAGGTATACCAGATCCGCTATGTCAATCTCGCCGTCGCCGTTGACGTCACCCCGAGTCGTACCCAGGACGGTTATCGATCCGGCTATTACCGCCGGTTGATAAGTCAGAAGTTCGGAGGTACATTCCAGCATTTTAGAACCATTGACCGAATCGATGGTGTTGACAGTTCCTGCCCCGGCCCCGGCGCCGATAGAGAAGAAAATCTTCAAGACCTCGCCTGAGCCGACCGGCAACGGCGGTGATCCCAGACCGGTATCGGCCAGGAGATACCAACCGTAAGTATTGGCGACAGGGTTGTAGACATTGTTACGCAGGCTCTCAAAGTAGGCGGTTCTGGTGCCGCGAGCCACCGAATCAAGTGTCAAGGGCGGCAAGTCCTCAAACTTGAAGGGGATCTGGATGCGCTGCAGCGGCTGGGTGTTGGTCAGATTCACAGACAGTTCTACCTGGCCGCCGGCATACCCGGAATCGGTCTCGAACGTGGCCGTGTCGGCCAGTAGGATTACAAAGTCGGGCTTGAGCATGGTAATGGGGCCGTAGTCGGAATTGATGGTCAACGAAACGTCGTATACACCCGCCTCCGCGTACTCGTGTACCGGATTTTGCACCAAGGCTGAATCGCCATCACCAAATGACCATTTCCAGGTCGAGGTCGGCAGCGTAGAGCTGTCGTAGAAGTTCACCGTGGACGGGGCAAACCCAAAGGTCGGGTCGGCGCCAAAATCAGCTCCCCAGCCGTTGGCAGTCACGGCGTTTATTAGTCCCCAGCCGTAGTTGTTGTTGGGAGCATCGGCGTTGTCGGCCGTCTCCATTATGGCCAGACGAATCAGGTGCGGCGTGTATGTCGGGTGAGCTTGAACCAAGAGACAGGCAACACCTGCGATCAACGGCGTTGACAGCGAGGTGCCGTTGACGCCGCCATAGGAGTTGTCCGAGGAGGCCGTCGCGCACTGCGTGTTCACGCCCCGAGCGACCACTTCCGGCTTCAAACGGTCGTCAGCCGTCGGCCCACGCGAAGAGAAGTTGGCCAGGAGACCGGCCTCATCGACCGCTCCGCAGGTGAGGATCTCATGGGCATCGGCCGGCGGGTAGCAGGTGCTCGGACTCGGTCCGGAATTGCCGGCCGAGTTGCACACCACGATACCCATATCGGCCGCCATACTGGCCGCAGCGCTGGTCACACCTGTATAGCCGTCCAAATCTTCAAAGCTGTAACCGGACCCATCGTCAAAGTCCTCGTAACTCAACGAACTGGTGACCACATCGGCGCCGATGGAATCAACCCACTCCAGCGCCGCCACCCAGTTGTCCTCTTCAACCTGAGTCTCCGACCTGACGTCTTCAGTCTTGCAAAGAATGAAATTTGATCGGTAAGCCGGTCCATAGACAGTGCCGTCCAGATACCCGGCTGATGTCGACCAGATGTACGTGCCGTGATTCCACTGGCTATCCCAATCCTCGGGCTCATTGGCGGTATTGCCGTCATCAAAAATGAAATCCCACTCGGCCAGAACCCGTCCATCAGCATAGTGTTGAGCAAAGGCCTCGTGTGATTTTCGAAATCCGGTGTCAAAGATGGCCAGCGTAACTCCGGCGCCATCATAACCGGCCTCGTGCATGGCCGGAACATTCATTTGGTACAACTGGTCCGCCGAGATACCGTAATTGAGCACATCGGGCGACAGAACCGACGGCCGGATATCGTCAAACCGCACCTCTGAGGCCTCAGCCAGCGGTCGCCGGAATACAACCAAAGGGCGTATTTCAGCCACAAACGGTAGTTCCTCAATCGCCGACAACTGGCCGGGTGATATCTCGAATGAGGCGGCATTCAGCCAACGGGAGCTGCGACGGTGTTGTGCACCAAGGTTCGTTATCGATTCGATATATTCGACGTTGACCCGGATATCGGCCGGCATAATGCGGTCCCGGCCGACCTTCGCGCGTCGTCGCGCCGAGCGGTCGGTCAGAGACATTGAGGCGGCGCGAGTCTGTAGTTGCTCTTTGGTGAAAATCCCTTTGTCAGTGAAGAAGACCCAGACTTTGATGCGCTCGCCATCACGTTTCTGCAGAGACTGTAGTTGGTGAGCCGTGAGGGACTGATCTGTTTTGTCCCTGACCGACACCGACAAATCGTAGGCGTTGGATCGGCTCAGATCGCTTGCCCAGGCCGAAGCGATCATCAGACTTAGAACAAATGTTCGAGCGACAATATTGAAAAACATCTTCATCGAGACGGTCCTTTCGACTTTAGCGACGGGGAAGCAATACGGCATGTAAGTATCACTATTATATTCAAGTTACGAGCGATCATCCATGTGTCAACCCAAATCGTGCCGACCCAACTGTTATGGGGTGGCGCCCACACTTCTAACCGCTCAACAGTTCGTATGAGTTCCCGACGTGCCTAACTTCGGTCGGTACGCCTACTCAATAAGCATCTATTGCTCAATAACATCGGCCATTCCGATCAAAACCTTGGGGGGGATTTCACCGGAGGCACGCCGTATGCTGGGTTAGCAGCAAAGATAATATCGGACCGGCCGCAACTTCTGCGCAGGCAGGCGACCAAGCCGGTCCCATCAAGAAAAAGCATAGGATTACATATGTCTAATAAGCTGAAATCTGTTGCCGGCATGACCCTCATCGAAATATTGTCGACGTTGGTTGTCATTGGCATTCTGACAAGTATGGCGGCTCCTCGGTTTGAGACCGCCTTCGGCAACATCAGGCTGCGCAGCGCCAACAAGGACATTGTCTCCTCACTGCGCTTGGCCCGATCCAAGGCCCTGACCGACAAAAGACATTACGGCGTTCTGATGGATGCCGAGCATAATACCATCACCGTGTTTAGAGATTCAGCAAATCTGGCCGGCTACAGCCTGGACCTACCGGACGACTCGGTTATACGCGTGGACACGTTGCCACTGGAGCTATCCTATATCGTCACGGACGTCACCAACAATGTTATTACCTTTGCCCCCAACGGCACCGCCGATTTTGAAGGCGGATCGGCAGGGGGGGCGAATATCGGCACCCAGGGCTACGTCGGCCAGAACGGACGCTGCTACAACATAGAGGTACGGCGAGCCACCGGCCGGGTGCGCTGGGATGCCGTCGCTTGCGGGGACGCAGGCTAAAGAGACCTTTACTCCTCCTCGTTGCATATGTTCCCTGGCCCCTCACTTTGTGGGGGGTCTTTTTTGTTGTGTCCCAAGTAGTTAGCGATGGCCGGGAAATTGCTTAAAGGACGGCCCGACCTCTTCCGATATAGTAATGAGCGCGGGCGAGAGGTTGCCGGGCCGGCGATCAAAGGCATTGACGGCATAGAATTACGGATTTTTGGTCGGCAGCATTAAATGTAATCGAAATTGGTCGATAGTAGAAGTGAAGTAGCAAATAACGAATCCTTCAAATAAAGAGTCAGCGATGCTGTTTTCTCGACAAAGCAAAAGCACAGTCGGACTGGACATTGGGGCCAGTTCGGTTAAGCTGGTCAAGCTGGATCATGGAAAGAGCGGACCTTCAGTCTCGGCCATCGGCATTCGGGAACTGCCGCCGGAGGCGATTGTCGCCGATGAAATCCGGGACCGGGAGGCTGTGATTTTCAACATCCAGTCATTAATCGATCAGACCGATCCCAAGATTCGTGATGTAGTCGTCTCGGTTTCCGGACACAGCGTCATTACCGATCGATTCACGATCGATAAGAAAACCGGGACCGAGGCGGAGCAGGCCATTCTGTTTGAAACGGAGCAGAGAGCGCCGTTTGATGTCGACGACGTCTCCCTGAGCTATCACATCGTAAAGGTAGATCCGGATACGAACAAGATGGATGTTCTGCTGGTGGCCGCTCGCAAGGAACACCTGGCCTCTTACCTGGAACTGGTGGAGGATTGCGGTCTGCGTCCGGTGATTGTTGATGATGATGCTCTGGCCATCTACAACGCCTACGAGCACAATTACGAAGTCGATCCGAGTCGAGTCACGGCCCTGGTGAACATTGGTCACGATGTTACCAACATCACCTACCTGGCCGAGGGTCTTTACCACTCCACGCGTGACGTATCCTCCGGCACCCGCGAAGTATTCAACGCCATTCAGAAGGAGTTCCGACTCAACCCGGAGTTGACCTCCAAGGCCATCAAGGGTGAGATGGGCGATTCGATTGACCAGGATATGTTAAAGGCGACGATCATATCGTCAACCGAGGAACTGATTTCCGGAATCGAATTGGCCTTCTCCTACTTCAAGGCCCAGGCCAAGATTGATAAGCTCGATTGGATTGTGCTTTCCGGTGGCGGTGCGTTGGTACCGTACGTGCCGGAATTCCTGCAATCCAAGTTGGGCATCCCCCTGGAGTTGGCTAATCCACTACGCAATATTGACTATGATCCTGAGCTGTTCCAGTACCTGCAGCCGGAGAAGATTGCGCCGCTGCTGACGGTTCCGATCGGACTGGCTATGCGGAAGGCGAGGTAATGCTAATATGATAGAGATAAACTTACTTCCCAAGGGATATCAGAAGACGGGCTTTAGCCTTTCTATGGGCAAGTCCGGCCTTTACGCCGTAGCCGGAGGGGCCGCGGTTGTGGTGGCGCTGATGGCTGTGACCATGTTCCAGCTGGGCGAGCTTAAGGATCTGGATCAGAATATCGAACGGGCCAAGCAGCGAGCCGAGATGCTCCGCAAGGACATCCAAATTGTCGACGCTCTGACCGACGTCAAGGCCAAGATCACGCGTCGAGTGGCGGCCATTGAGCGACTCGACCGCAACCGCAGCGTGTGGGTTCGGATCCTTGAAGAAATGTCCGGAGATGTTCCGGAGTTCGTGTGGCTGACCCGATTCACCGAACATGAAGCGCCGGCTCCAAAGGTCGCCAAAGCAGATGCCAAGGCCGACAAGGGCAAGAACGACGATGAGGGCTCGAAGGCCGATCAGCCCCTCAAACCGGCGACTTCCCCCGACCAGGCTCAGCCATCCTTCACGCAGGTGGAGATCGAAGGCTACGCTTTCACGCTGAATTCGGTAGCCGCCCTGATGATCAACCTCATGCGCAGCGACTACTTCGATGAGGTTGAAATGTCCTATACCAATGAAACCAAGTTTGATGAATATCGCGCCTATAATTTCGTGCTGTCGTGCAACATGCACTTCCTCTCCGATGATCAGGCGCGTCGGATGATAGTCCAGGCTGAAGGCGACCAGGCCGCAGCCGATGCCAGCCACAAAAGTCTAAACTAGGATATCAGAATGGACTTTAAGGACCCAAAAACCCAAAAAATTGTGATGGCGGTATTGGCCTTCTTCGTTGTCGTTTATTTTTGGTATTCCCGTCTCTACTCGACGTACGATCATCAGATCGAAGCCAAGAGTGGAGAGTTCGAGAGGATTACCACCGATTTGCGCAACGTTGAGTTGAAGGCCAAATCGCTGGATGCCCTGAAGCTGGAGTACGAACAGTTGATCGAACGATACGATCAGATCGAAGCTCTGCTTCCGGAGGTCAAGCAAATACCGTCCTTCCTGGTGCAGCTACATACCGCCTCGTCCCTGACCGGCACCAAGATAACCGGTATCCAACCCCTGGAGACCTCCTCGGATGCCTTTTACAATGTCGCTTCGTTTGAGATGCGTATGACCGGCACCTACCATGATTTCGGAAAGTTCATCAGCTACATTGGGAACTTTCCGTTTATCGCCAATATCTCCGGTATGCAGATCAACGCTCAGAACATTGCTATCCCCGACAAGAATATCTCCGAGGATGAGCTCAGCAAATATGCCGAAACCATCTCAGCCACCTTCACTCTCTCCACATATTATGTGAAAGAATCGGAGCGGCTGCAGGAGCTGAATATTTAGGAGGCGTCCCGATGATTCGATCAGCACAAATTGCATTAGTAATCGTCGCTCTGGCCGCCTCATTTGCCGCCGCGTCGGATGTAACCAACGTGCAGCTGGCATATAAGAACGGACAGACCATTGCGACTATTGAGAGCACCGGTGAAGCTCGCTTTACGCATCAGATCGAGGACGCCAAGGACGGCAAACCCTTCCGGGTGATTGTCGATATCCTCTCGGCCACCCACGGTCTGAAAAGCAAAAACTTCACCTCGGTGCCGGCCTGTATCGTCAGCGGCATTCGCAGCAGCCAGTTTTCGGTTTACCCGGAGAAGGTGGTGCGAGTGGTGTTTGACATGGACCGCGAAACGGTTTACCAAATCGCCGGCCAGGGTAATCGCATACAGGTGACTTTCCCTGACAAGAACGCCGCTGCCTTTACCGAATGGAATTCCCGGGAAGCGGTAGCCAAGACATTCGCGGTTGCCAGCGACAAAGGTCGTGGCTTCGTGGCTCCCCAGAGCAAGCATGAGACGCTTCCCACAGGTAAGGCCGAGTCGACTCCCAAGACAGCCAAACAATACAATGATGCTTATGATAAGGATCGTTTGGTGAGCTTGGAGAACGAACCGGCACCAAAGAGCTCGGTTAACAAACCTGCGGCCAAGCCGCCGACGGTGGCCGGTACGCCGCCTGTCGAGAAGGTCGTCAAGGCCAAGTCCGATCCGGCAGCCCCGGCGAAGTTTTCGGACAAGGACAAGCTGGCCAATCTCTACCAGCCGACGCCAGCCCCCAAGCCGGCCGAGAAAGCTCCGGTGAGACCCGCTGAAGTCAAGCAGCTGGCTGTCAACCCCGAAACTCCCAGTAAGCCGGTGGCAAGCAAAACACCGGCCGTCAAGGAGCCCGTAAAGAAGACGGCCTTGGCTACCAAACCGGTAGCTCAGCCGCAGCCCAGGATCACGAAGGACGTCAACACCAAGGCGGCTCCAAGCACGCCGCTGGTGCTGGCGGCCACTGATCCGGAGCCCACCTCCAAGGCCCCGACCGTCAAGAAGGTGAACCAGACTCCCGTGAAGGCGACCGCTCAGGAAGCTGAGGACAAGACGGCACCTGACACGGAAATGGAACCAAGCAAGTCTACCAAGCCGACGCCCCAGAAGGTCGATCGGAAGGCAACTTCGCGATTCCGCCGTGATCCGGTGATGTCCAAAAAGATGAAGGGCACCCTGGTGGCGGAATTTCCGAAGCGCCTGGTGGTCAAATACAAGACCCAGGGTCGTGATCCGTTCGCCACCCTCATTAATGAGGCGGCGGTCAATCACAACCAAATGGAACAACGCATACCCAATGTCGACGGACTCCGCATGGTTGGTGTTATCGAAGCCCAGGGCGGTGTAAACAGCGCTCTGTTTGAGGACAGCGACGGTTACGGTTACATCCTCAAGGCCGGTGACAAGGTCCGCCGTGGATATGTTCTCAGAGTAGAAAAAGATAGAGTTTACTTCCAGATATTCGAGTATGGGTGGAGCCGCACGGTAGCCCTGAACCTGGAGTAGAAAGGCAGGAATCACATGATGTTGCGAAAAACACATTGGCCGCTTGCGGTCGCTGGACTGCTCTTGCTGGCCCTGGTGTGCGGCACACTGGTAGCAGCCGATACAAAAGCAGATCCTGATCAGGCAATCAAGAATCTGCAGTTTCAATCCGCCGACATTCGCTCGGTATTGACCTTCTTGTCCGATTACGGACAGACCAACGTCGTCATCGCCCCCAATGTAGAGGGCACGGTAACGATCAAGCTGGCCGATGTTCACTGGCGGTCGGCCATGGATATTATCGGTCGCACCTACGATCTGGCGGTGGTTGATGAGGCGGACGGCTACATTCGTATTGCGCCGCTCAAAGAGTATCGCGATGAGTTGATGGCGCAGGAAGAGCACGCCAGCAAGACCCGCAAGCTGGTGGCCCTGGAAACGGAAATCATCAAGGTCTCCAACTCCTCCTCAGATGCCATCGTGCTGGCCGTCCAGTCGCTGCTTACCGAGCGCGGCAAAGTGACCAGCGATCCACGCTCCAACTCGATCATTGTCCAGGAAGTCCCGACCAATATGCAGCCCGTCCTCGGCTACATTGCCGAACTGGACAAACCGGCCAAACAGATCAAGATTTCAGCTCAACTGCTGGAGATCTTCACTAACGACTGGTCGGAGCTGGGCATCGAGTGGACGGCCAAGGGAACCTATACGACTGAATCAGGCCGCCAGTACGCCCAGGAGGGCAAAGTTACCGCCAGCGACGTGACCGATGCCGCCGGCAGTTACTCGGTGACGGCTCTCCAGCACGGCTATGATATAGCGGCCATGGTCGAAGCCATTGTCTCCAGCGGCAAAGGCAAGATTCTGGCTCATCCTGAGATCACAACCATCGATAATTATGAAGCCAAGATCCAGATGGGCGCCAAGGTGCCCATCAAGCAGTTCGATGAGGCCGGTAACCTGGCTATCAAGTTTGAGGAAGTCGGAACCATACTGACCGTTACTCCGCACATCACGGCGGAGGATCAGATCCTCATGGACCTCAAGCCGGAGCGTTCGACTTACCAGTTTGATCCCAACGGCGTCATTATCAACACATCAAACGCCAGAACCAATGTCATCGTGGCCAACGGGCAGACGGCTGTTATTGGCGGCTTGACGACCGAAGATGAAGACGATGTCGAGTGGGGCGTGCCCATACTCAAGGATATCCCCATCCTCGGTATGCTTTTCAAGTATAAGCGCAAGCAGGTCCAGAGTCGGGATCTGGTCATTTTCGTAACGCCGACAATCGTCGACACCGAATTGGCCTCGAAGGGTTAAGGGCCTTTCGAAGTAAACTGATTATTGTAGTCTATCAGGAGCAGTCATGTATAAAACGAAGTTATCTCTTATGACGGGCATGGGATTGCTGATCCTTGTGGCGGCTATGGTGCTGTCCGGATGCAGTTCCAAGAGTGTCAAGGACGACGTGTCCGGTGCGGACGTCTCGTTCCAGGTGACAGCCAGCCCGCCAAATATCGCCTGGAATGAATCAACCGTCATTGAGGTCGTGATGACCAACGGAACCGACCCGGTCGCGGGTCAGATGGTGACCTTCACAGTCGAACCACAGAACGCCGGATACTTTACGCCGAAACAGGTGGCTACGGACAACTCCGGTATCGCCGCCGCCGTGTACAATCCCTACACCTCCGGCTCACAGTTGATCACTGTCAGTGCAGGTTTCGGGGATGGTGTCTACAGCCAAGCGGTCGGAATCGAAGTCACCGAGACATATGAATCGGCCGAAGGTAATGTCGAGATAAGTCTTAGCAAGAGTCTCCTGTTGGCCGACGGAGCCGATAGCACTCGGGTACTGATCACCGTCCGCGATGCAGTGGGCCAGCGAGTACCCGATTCTACCCTGCTGATCTGCGTCGCCGGGGAGAAGTTCGTCGACAACGATTCCAATGGTTTCTGGTCGGCCGGCATCGATTGGCTGTCGTATGATGCCAATGGCAACTACACCTGGGACGCCATCGGTAGCGTGCCGACATACGCCGTCACCGCCAACGGTAACGGCACGGCTCAAATCACCTATCAGTCCGGCAACGACGCCGGCACGGCTTATCTCAAGGTGACCGTGGCCGACGCCAACATAGGCGGCAGCGGCGAAGTGGCCATTCAGCTCAAGGCCGATGCCGACATCAACTCGATCTACCTGGCTTCGGATTCGATCAATCTGTCCGTCAAGCAAACCGGCGGTATCGAAACAGCCCAACTGAGAGCCACCGGCTACGACCTGAACGGGAATGCCGTGCCCGAGGGGCTGCCGATCACATTTATTGTCACCGATGGTCCGGGCGGCGGTGAACACCTGAGCACAGGCGGCTATGGACCGTTTACGACCTTCACCAATAGTCAGGGCGTGGCCTCGATGTCGCTGCATTCCGGAACGGCCAGCGGGACGATCCGCATTCGCGCCTTTTCCGACACGGTTCTTTCCAACGCTACCCAGGTGATGGTTTCAGCCGGACCGCCGGCTCATATCGTGGTGGCCGCCGATGAGTGCAACGTGGATTATTGGGATAATGTCGCCGCCTACAACGAGGTGGTGGCCATCATCTCCGATGTCTATCTCAATCCGGTCAACGACTCCACGGTCGTCTACTTCTGGACCGACGAAGGTACCATGAAGTCTCACGAGGAGCGCACCCACGACCTCGAAGGAATCGCCGGTACCAAGTGGTTTGCCGGCAATAACGTCGCCACTGCCGACGGTCGTGTCTGGATATACGCTGAAACGGCCGGCGGTACGGTGGTGGATTCATCCATGTTCTACAACACCCATTGGCCCGATACTCTGATCTGCACCGGCGTACCGACCAGTATACTGGCCGACGGCAATACCAAATATTACGTGTGGATCACCGGACTCGATCTCAACGGTAACCCAGTCATAGGTGGCACGAATGTCGAAGCCGACGCTATCTACCTCGACGCCAGCGGCGGCCAGCTTCAAAACGGCTGCTACTCGGCGACCGACCGAGTTGAAATCAAGTCCAAGGTTCTCGACATGGACTACTCCGTCTCGGGTGGCAATGACGATGGCATCGGCGGCTACGATTACCTGACATACTGGCACCCGGCCGGCGCCGTGAGCGTCTTCCAGATTGCGCTGACTACCGCCAACGCCTACGCCGGAACGTCAGATCTGCAGTTGCAGGGTAGCCCGGGTGGTGGCCAGACAGCCTATTTTACGGCCACCATCAAAGACCGTTTTGGCAACCCGTTGGGCGACCACACCCTCAACATCTCCACTCCCGTCGGCTCGGCCGTCCCGGCCTCGGTCAACACCAACGGCTACGGCGAAGCCAACTTCTCCTGGGTCGTGCCGGTTGCTCCGGGCGACTATACCATCGTTGTTCAGGATGTGGATCCGCGCGGAGGCCTGGTGCTCTCCACGACCATCAAGGTCTCAGAATAGCATCGTATCTTACATTGACTGCTCGCGAGCCGCTGGAGTTATCTCCGGCGGCTCGTTTATTTCTGGGCGCGCCGACGATAAGACCGTCCGTCAACATTTCGCTTTCGCCGCAACCGCCAGCGGTTTATTTTCTCCTCATGAGCGACAGCAGCTCCCAAATCAACAATTCAGAATCCAATCTATTCCGGCGTTTTTGCGACACGGCCGGGCGTTACCCTGATTCCTGCGCTCTGGCTGGTGAAGGAGGAAGGGGGGCGGCGTACACCTATGCCCAAGTGCGTGCGTACGCCGAAGGGGTGGCGGCCAGGCTCCTGGACGATCAATTGATCGATAAGGCCGGAGTGGGCATTCTGGCGACTAACTGCCCCGAATGGCCGATTGCTTACCTGGGCATTGTGGCAGCCGGCGGCACGGCCGTCCCCATTGATGCCAATCTAAAGCCGGACGAGATAGCCCATGTAATCAAGCACTCGCAGATGACGGCTGTCATTTGCGGTCGTCAGTACGAGACAGTCGTTCGCCAGGTCGCCCCCGAATTGCCGGTGTTCATTCTTCAGGAGCTGGAACACTGGAAAGGCAAGGGTGTGTACGTGTCGCCATCGGGAGGCAACGAAACAGCAGCTTTGATCTACACTTCGGGTACTACCGGCCAGCCCAAGGCGGTCGAGCTGACGCACAGGAACCTCCTGGCCAATCTGGACCAGATTTCCCCAGCTCTGGATTTAGGCGAAGGGGATACTTTCCTCTCGGTACTACCCCTTCATCACACTTTTGAGGCAACTTGCGGTCTTTTGGTGCCGCTGAACAGCGGTTGCCGGATTGTATATGCCCGCTCGATGAACTCACGAGACCTCATAAGGGATCTGGGTTACAACAAGGTCACGCTCTTGCTCGGTGTGCCGCTCTTGTTTGAGAAAATGTGCACCACAATTCAGCGCAAGATAAAGGCTGCCCCATGGCATAGTCGGGCCATGTTCGGTCTGTTGTATCGGCTTTCGGGGCTGGGTCGGAAACTGGGACTGAGATGGGGGAGATGGTTGTTTGCCGGCTTTAGAGCCAGGGCAGGGATGGATTCGCTGCGGACGATTTTCAGTGGTGCGGCACCGTTGCCACCGCGCATTGCTGAGTTCTTCTGCCTGATCGGCTTTGAGTTCCTGGAAGGCTACGGAATGACAGAGGCCTCACCGGTGATCAGCTTCAACCTTCCCGGTCAGGCCCGATTCGGGTCGGTAGGGCCGCCTCTTCCCGGGGTGGAGGTTCGCATTGCCCAACCCAGCGCCGACGGTATTGGCGAGATCCTGGTCCGTGGTGACAACGTTACCCCAGGTTACCGTGGCAATCCGGAGCAGACAGCCGAACTGCTACGTGATGGCTGGCTGCATACCGGTGACCTCGGACGACTGCACGAGGGTCACCTGTGGATCACCGGACGGGCAAAAGACTTAATCGTGTCGGCGGCCGGTAAGAACATCTATCCTGAAGAGCTCGAAGAGCGGTTGCTGGAGTCACCGTTGGTATTGGAGGCAGTTGTTTTCGGCCGTCGTCGCGACAACCGACAGGGTGAAGACATCTGCGCCGTCTTGGTGCCCGACCTGGAGCAAATGTCCACCGATCATGGCGTCGATGCGGCCAACCCGGACATGGCCAAGGTGACGTTGCTTTTGAAGGAGATGGTGGATTCTGTCAATAAACGTCAGGCGAGCTATAAGCACATCGTCGATATCTCCGTACAAATAGACGAACTGACAAAGACTTCAACGAAAAAGGTGAAGCGATACTTGTACAAGTAGCCTCGTCCGTACTCGTCCGTACCGGTGTCACCACGAATTGGAAAGCATGATGGTTTTCACCAGCGAGATAAGATTGAAAACGCAAGGTGCCGGGGATATTCAGGACATCACGTCCGGACTCCAGCGAGCGGTGGGAGAGTCAGGTATCACCGACGGTACGATAACGGCCTTTTGCCCCGGGTCAACCGGCGGCATCACGACCCTGGAGTTCGAGCCTGGTTTGCTTCAGGATCTTCCCGAGTTCTTTGAAAAACTGATTCCGTCGGACCGCACTTACAAGCATGACGAGACCTGGCATGACGGCAACGGATTTTCGCACTTGCGAGCGGCTCTGGTCGGCCCGGACATAACCATCCCGATCTGTGCCGGGGTGATGGCCCTCGGCACCTGGCAACAGGTCGTCTTTCTCGAATTTGACAACAAAGCGCGCGAACGCAGGCTCATAGTGCAGATAATTGGGGAGTAATGGACCATGAGATTCACGCCGATTGAACGAGTTGGCTCCAAACTCCGTCTGCTGGCCCAGACCAAACTGCCGCAGGAGACTTGCTACCTCGATTTGGATGACTATCGTCAGATCATCGCCGCCATAAAGCGGCTTGATGTTCGGGGTGCCCCGGCTATCGGCATCGCGGCTGCCTACGGTCTGGCCGTGGCGGTTGAGTTCGGCGGTCGCCACGATTGTGAGTACCTGTTGCAGATTGCCGGCGAATTCAAAGCGGCGCGACCGACGGCGGTCAACCTGGCATGGGCCGTCGACCGAGTCATGGGGCGACTGGGCCGGGCAGGGGGCTTGGGTCGGGCGGAAGTTCTCCGGCTGCTTTGGAGCGAAGCGGAAGCAATACATGAAGAAGACAGGCGAATGTGTAGTGCCATAGGCAATTATGGGGCGTCTCTTATTGCCGATGGCGATGCCGTGCTGACCCACTGCAATGCCGGCGCCCTGGCTACCGGTGGCAGCGGCACGGCTCTGGCAGTGTTCTACGCTTGCCATGAGCAGGGCAAGAAGATCCATGTGTTTGCCGACGAGACGCGACCGCTGTTGCAGGGAGCGCGGTTGACATGTTGGGAGTTGATGCAGGAGGGCATTGACGTCACTCTCATATGCGACAATACCGCCGCGACGCTGATGCAGCAGGGCCGCATTGACAAGGTCATGGTTGGCACCGACCGTGTCGCCAAAAACGGCGATGTCGCCAACAAGGTCGGCACCTATAATGTTGCCGTCCTGGCCAAATACCATCACCTGCCCTTCTACGTGGCGCTGCCGTCGACCACCTTTGACGAGGCTACTCCTACCGGTGCCGATATCAAAATCGAGCAACGCCACCCGAGTGAAGTGATCGAAGGGTTTGGTCGGCCGACGGCGCCGGCCGGAGTTGATGTCTATTCGCCGGCGTTTGACATCACCCCCTTCGAATTGGTTACGGCTTTCATTACCGACACCGGCCTTCGCCCCGGCGGCCGTCAGGACTGATGGCTGCCGGACGTAACATCCGATGCGGGTATTTTCCTGGGCAGGTTCTTTCTTATTGCAGTCGCTACTTCCTCGTGTTTTTTTGACCCCAATGAGCGCCAGACGGAAAAAAGCGCTTCGAGCGGTCAACTACGATCTGTTTGTGGCCACCGAGCCGCGCCCCGCAGTCGATCCCAGCCCGGTCCGGGTGCTGCCGCCCATGCCGTCGGCGATGACGGGCGCGTTTGCCGGTCCCGAAGCATCTGCAGAGGGTCTGCCCGAGGTTGAGGCTCTTTATGTAATGTACGGCCGGCTGAATCGGGAGTACTTCAACAATCTCCTGCCGCCGGTGACGATTGAATATTCCAATCGGATGCTCAGCACGGCCGGATCCTATTCTCCCTCAAAACGGCTAATACGAATCGGACGCCGTTACCACGAGGTTTTCCCGGCGGATCTTGTGGATACTCTCAAACACGAAATGATCCACATTGTCTACCCCGACCATGATGCGGCCTTTCGAAGCGAGGCACGCCGACTGCAGGTTTCGATGAAGGCACGCTACCATCCCAGCCTGATGAAACCTCCCCGCTACTGGTATGTCTGCCCGCAGTGCGGCCGGGAGTATCCGCGCCAGAAACGGTTGCGGATGGCCTCTTGTGGCAGGTGCAGTCATGGGAGTAGATTCGACAGAAGATGCAAGTTGACGCTGAGGCGAACCTAAGCCGGTCTTTCCACTTCTGGGCCGGCCACCTCAGCAACGCCAATTGTCTGCTCTCAAATTCTCATTCCTGAGAGGCGCCCTTTGATGGCCTCCTTGAGAAGATTCAAAGAGGATTATGCAGCGTTGTGTGAACCGAATCTACTTTTGGGTGTTACTATCAATAATTATTGACGGTCTACCTGGAGCTCGTGACTCTTCGCCCGGTAGGCTTACTAAAACAAGAAGACCTGATAACCTAGCTCTTGAGTGAATAGAGGAGAACCAAATAATGGTACGCATCAATCATCCGGCTCCCGAGTTTAACCTCGAAGCCTATCACAAAAACCAGATAACTCGTGTAAAACTGAGCGACTTCAAGGGTAAATGGGTGGTGTTGTTCTTTTATCCGGCCGACTTTACTTTCGTCTGTCCGACCGAACTGGGTGACCTGGCCGACAAATATGAAACCTTCAAGGAACTGGACGCCGAAGTGATGTCGGCCTCGACCGACACTGTCTTTGTTCACAAGGCTTGGCATGACGACTCCGAGACGATCGGCAAGATCAGGTTTCCGATGCTGGCCGATCCGACCGGCAATCTTTCCCGTGACTACGGCGTCATGATCGAAGAGGCCGGGCTGGCTCTCAGGGGTACTTTCATTATCGATCCCGACGGTATCGTCAAGGCCTATGAGATCAATGACAATTCGATCGGTCGCTCCTCCGAAGAGCTGATCCGGAAGTTGCAGGCGGCCCAGTTCGTGCGTGAGCACGGCGGCGAAGTTTGCCCGGTGAACTGGAAGCCGGGCGGCAAGACACTGAAGCCCGGGCTGGATCTAGTTGGTAAACTGTAAGGCGACTCGCTGTGCGCCGGTGTGGGGCGCCGGCCGCGGAAGTCGCCACCTATGGTGAACTCGTTGGTTGGCAGCGACTAAGGGGCGGCAATCGGCTTTGGAATGGAGTGATCAAAAAAAAAGAGGCGGTGCCTCTTTTTTTGAGCTAAGTATTGACAAAGCCGTTTGTTAGTGTATTTTCAGTGGCTGTCAAGTTTCCGGGTTGTGTCCGAACTGGTTGAGTTGAGGAAGGATAAATGAAGACTTTTGTGCCGAAAATCGATCCCAGTAACCGCAAGTGGTGGGTTGTTGATCTTGATGGAGCGGTCTTGGGCCGGACGGCCACTAAGGTTGCCACTATTCTCAGAGGCAAGCATACACCTCTGTTTACGCCTCACCTCGACATGGGCGATCACGTAGTCGTGGTTAACGCCGAAAAGGTTAAGATCACGGGCAATAACAAAGCACAGCAGTTGTCTTATTACAACTATTCCGGTTATCCCGGGGGACTTAGGAAGACGACTTTCTCACGTATGATCAAGTCCAAGCCCGAGAGTGTCTTTTATCTTGCCGTGCGGCGCATGCTGCCCAAGAATCGTCTGGGTCGCAAGATGATTAAGAAATTACACGTTTATTCGGGGCCTGGACATCCGCACAATGCTCAGCAACCTGAAGATCTTAAACTAAATAGTAGATAGGTACATGGTACAGACTACGACAGGTGCGACCGGCCGTCGCAAATCCGCAGTAGCTCGAGCCGAGCTCAAGCAGGGTAGCGGTGTATTCACTGTTAACGGCAAGTCGCTAGATGACTACCTTCTACGTGCCACTCTCGTCTCTCACGCCAGGGAACCGCTGGACGTTGCTGAAGCAGCCGGAACGCTCGATGTGCGTTGCTCGGCTCGCGGCGGCGGCGTTGCCGGTCAGGCCGGAGCAATCCGCTTGGCCGTGGCCAGGGCTCTCTTGCGCATAAATCCCGAGCTCAGAGCCGAACTGCGCAAGCAGGGCATGCTCACCCGGGATGCCCGCGAAGTGGAACGTAAGAAGTACGGTCAGCCGAAAGCGCGGAAACGCTTCCAGTTCTCCAAGCGTTAAGGCCGGCCCAATCATCCTCGTTTCGACGAGGAAATAAGCAGTCTCGGATGACTTGCACGAAGGTCCCCAGTCAGTGGGTTCGGGCGGGGTTGACTCCGAGACGAAGTGGTAACCATCATTCCAAAGGTCGTTCATGATCTCACCAGAAGTCAAGGAACTGCTAGAAGCCTGGGTGCATTTTGGCCACCAGACTCGTCGCTGGAATCCAAAAATGAAGCCCTTCATTTTTACGGCTCGCAACGGTATCTACATCATTGACCTGCAAAAAACCGTCACGGCTATCCATCAAGCTCAGGAAAAGGTCCGAGAGGTTGTCGGACGCGGCAAGTCGATCCTCATGGTCGGTACCAAGAAGCAGGCGCGCGAGGTCATTAACTCCGAGGCCGCTCGTTGCGGCGCCTTCCATGTGACTGAGCGCTGGCTTGGCGGCATGCTGACCAATTTTGACACGATCAAGAAGTCGATCAAGAAACTAAAAGACATCGAGAAGATGCGCGAGGATGGTCGCTTCGAGCAGTTCAAGAAGAAAGAGCGCATCAAACTTGAGCGCTCCGCTGAGAAGCTGAACAAAGTCCTGGGCGGCATCAAGGATATGAATTTTCTACCCGGCCTGATGATTGTGGTGGATGCCAAGAAGGAGAACATCGGCGTCGCCGAGGCCTCCAAGCTGGGTATTCCCATCATCGGAATTATCGATACCAACGCCGATCCCGATCCCATTGATTTTCCGATCGCGGCCAACGATGATGCCATCAAGTCGATTCGGGCGATCATACGTCGCCTGGTAGACGCTGCCGAAGAAACTCGGCATAGGGTTACGCAGGAGGAAATCGAGCGGGCCACCGAGGAAGATCGCGGCGCCGCGCCGGTGACTTACTCTACTGCCGAAGATGAGCCTGAAACCGACCAAGAATCGACCGAAGCCACCAAAGGCCCCAAGTCTGAATAGTAAGGTACTTCCCATGGCGATTACAGCACAGATGGTTAAAGAGCTCCGGGAGCAGACCGGGGCTGGAATGATGGATTGCAAAAAGGCCTTGGCAGAAGTCGATGGCGATTTTGAGGCTGCGGCCAAGGTTCTGCGCGAAAAGGGTATAGCCAAAGCCGCCAAGCGCGAGGGGCGTTCGACTGCCGAAGGCGTGGTGACTCCTTATATACATGCCGGTGATAAGCTGGGCGTGCTGGTCGAGGTCAACTGCGAGACCGATTTTGTGGCTCGCACCGATGAGTTCCGACAGTTCGCGCGCGATGTCGCTATGCATATCGCCGCTTCCAACCCTATTTGCGTCACTCGAGCGGAAGTCGACCAGAGCCTGATCGAAAGCGAGCGCGACATTTACCGGCAACAGGCCCTCAATGACGGCAAGCCGGAGCAGATCGTTGAAAAGATCGTTGACGGTCGGGTTGAGAAATACTACAGTGAAGTTGTTCTGTTGGAGCAACCGTACGTGAAAGACACCGACAAATCGGTGGAAGACTTTCTCAAGGAGACCGTGGCGGCTTTGGGGGAAAACATCAACATCAAGCGTTTTGCCCGCTTCCGCCTGGGCGAATAAGGCATGGAATCCGACTCAGGCTCGCCCGCCTATCGGCGGGTACTGATCAAAATTTCAGGTGAATCTCTTGTGGGTCCCGGCCAGTTCGGGATCCACTCCCAAACAGTTCAGAGTATCTGCGCCGACATCAAACAGGTCAGGGAGCTCGGCGTCGAGCTCGGTATCGTTGTCGGCGGGGGGAATATCTTCCGTGGCCTAGCTGCCGCCGAACGGGGCATGGATCGCGTCACGGCCGATAACATGGGCATGCTGGCTACGGTCATCAACTCGTTGGCTATGATGGACACTCTGGAGCAGATGGGTGTTTTTACCCGGGTTATGTCGGCTATCGGCCTGGAAGCTCTGGCCGAACCATATATCCGACGTCGCGCCGTGCGCCACATGGAGAAGGGGCGAGTGGTGATATTCGCCGCCGGCACCGGCAATCCGTATTTCAGCACCGATACCGCCGCCAGTTTGCGGGCAATGGAGACCGGGGTCGATCTTCTGATCAAAGCGACCAATGTTGACGGCGTCTATTCCGCCGACCCCAAGCTCGACAAAGACGCAGTATTTTTCCCAACCTTGACATACCATGAGATCCTCACCAAGCAATTGAAGGTGATCGATTCCACGGCCGCTTCCTTGCTGATGGACAATAATATCCCCCTGAACGTGATCGCCATCGGCGAGCCCGGCAACCTGCGTCGGGCGGTAATGGGTGAGGCGGTCGGGACCATGATCAGTTAGCCCCGCAACAGTTGATCGTATTGACATAGGAGGACACGTCATGCTGGACAAGATTTACTCGGACACCAAAGATCGAATGCAGAAGACTGTCGATTCGGTCATCCGCGAGTTCGGCGCTGTCCGGACCGGCAAAGCCTCTGCGCACCTTCTGGATACCGTCCGCGTCGAGGCCTACGGAACTCAGATGCCTATCAATCAGGTGGCCACCGTGGCCACGCCGGAAATGCGCCTGCTCATCGTGCAAGCCTTTGACAAGACCACTGTCCCTGACATTGTGAAGGGGATTCAAAAGGCTGATCTGGGTCTTAATCCCATCGCCGACGGGCAGACAATTCGCATTCCGATCCCGGCCCTGAACGAAGAACGACGTAAAGAACTGGTCAAGGTTTGCAAGACTACCGCCGAAGACGGCCGGGTCGCTATCCGCAACATTCGCCGCGATGCCAACGATCAGATCAAGAAGGCGCAGAAGGACAAGGTTATCGGCGAGGACCAGGAGAAAGACGGGCTGGCCAAAGTCCAGGAGTTCACCAACGACTTCATCAAGAAAATCGACGATCTGCTCGTGAAAAAAGAAGCCGAGGTGATGGAGATCTAGCCGACCGCCAACCGGCAGGGAACCGGAGTCAATCTCATCAATCCGACCTCGGCCTGGTCGTTTATAGGCTTTCGAGATTTTACCAACAAATAACCCCGGGTGGTACCACCCGGGGTTTGTCCGTTTTGCCGTCACACGTTTGCTTGTGATTTCGGCCCTATTCAGGACGAATGGGTCCCGTCAATGTACATGCGTAAATAACGGTTCTCGACCTGAATGCTTTTCATCTGCTTCTTGACCACGTCGCCCTGCGACACCAGGCCAATCAGCTTCTCGCCTTCCACTATGGGAATATGCCGGATGCGATTTTCAGTCATAACACCGGCGATATAATCAACTTCATCGTCGACCAGACCAACGATCAGATCGGTCGACATAATCTCTTTGATCGGCACCTCGGAAAACTTGGCCTGGTCGCTATAAATCAAGCGGAAGATGTCTTTGTCGCTGACCACACCGATCAACTTGTCGCTGTCGTCCATAATCGGCAGACAGCTGATCTTGTTGGAGATCAACAGCTCCATCGCCTCCTTGACGAGAACGTCCTGGTGCACGCTGATGATGTCGCGGGGCTTTGATTCGAGTATATCTCTAACTAACATATCCGTTTCTCCTGATCCGTGGTGAACGAAAGAACTCCTCTATATAGAATATACAAAAACCACCCCTCTCGGCACAACCGTTTTTCGCAAGTCATCCCGGCCCTTGCCGTCCACGGTCTTAAGCCTTGACAGAACAATGCGATGGGGTATGTTTGGGGAGAGGGATTATGTAGTGAAGATATATCAAAGGGTAATGTCAGGGGTTCTGCTGGTTATGGCGGCTGTGCCATGCGCTCTTGGCCAAGGCCTCGAATTCGATTCCAGCAGGATCATCTTCCACTATCGTGGGACTCATAATGGCTATTACAACATTGGGATGGAAATAACCACCTTGGGGGATGTCAATGGCGATGGCTTTGACGATATTGCCTTTGCCTCTGGGGATCCATACGGCACGCTAGTGTTTTTCGGGAACAATGTCCCAGACACTACTCCAGATATGTTTATACTCGGCGGAAAGGCTGCGCCGATTGATTTAGATGGTGACGGTATCGATGATCTCGTAACAGCAGCTGAGTATACTGTCGATTATCATCCTTTTGGTGTATTGTACTTCTTCAAAGGATATGGCGATTCGCTGGCTTCTCAGCCGTATGATTCTCTTCGGAGAGATAGCGCCAACTACGGTTTCGGTATGGGTATCCGCACTGGATATGCCGATTCGGACTTGCTGGGGGACCTGTTGGTATTGCAGCCTAACACGCTCGGTGGCCCGACCGTTTACTATTACAGCGGGTGCCCGGCTCTTGACACAATACCTGAATGGAGTTGGAAGATCGACGGGTATTCGCACTCCTTGCCATATCCTTATCCGCTCGGATTCGTCGATTTTGACGGTGATTCGATTCAGGACGTATTCTTGGGTCTCAAGTATGACAAGGATCCAGACAGCATCAGCGTGGTCAATATCTACTGCGGTCCTGACTTCAGCCAGGAACCTGACTACATCATCGGTTACCCGGTAGAACTAGATTCTGTAGCTTTCCACCGGTTTCTATACAACGGCGCCTATAACATCGGCGATGTTGACGGCGACGGCTATGCTGATCTGGCGGCCATGCACGGAGTCAATCCGCTCATCTACCGCCTTGGATGGGGTGCGGACACCATCTACGACTACTTCCTGGAGGGAAATGCTAAGCGAATGGCTGCCGCCGGGGATGTGAATGGTGATGGATACAACGACGTGATTTGTGGTCGTACGCGCACCGCCGCCGGCGCAGTGGACATCTATCTCGGTGGCGATGACTGGGACATGACTCCGGATCTGAGCCTGGACCGGTTTGATCTGCCTCCCGCCCACATAATTGACATTGGTACGGCTGTGAGCACAGCCGGTGATTTCAATGGTGATGGTTGTGACGACTTCATGTTCTACTGCCGGACTGATCTCCAGGAGAAATTCGGCGATGTGTTTGTCATCGAAGGGGGTGACTGGCTGCCAAATGACGTGGAGTACGACTTCGAACCTACACATCCATCAGGATTCTACCTGGATCAGAATTACCCAAACCCGTTCAATGCCGAGACCACCATCGAATTTGATTTGCCACGTGCAGGCGATGTCACCCTGACAATCACCAATATTCTGGGTCAGCACGTGCGGACGCTTATCACCAGTCATTTGAGCATGGGGCACTACAGCGTACCGTGGAATGGCCAGGACGATGCCGGACTTGAGGTCGCTTCAGGTGTCTATCTCTACCGCCTCACCTCCGGCACACTTGCCGAATCCCGCAAAATGCTGCTGCTGAAGTGACCGGGTCCGCATCGGCGTCAATTCAAAGGCATGTCCCAGCTGCAGACTTGTGCAGTTAGACTGACGCCGGCTGTCAGTGTTGTCCGGTATCCTACCTACAAAGACCAGCACTTATTCCCGTCACCCCCGGAGGCATGAATAGGGACGTCGTGGGTTCCGTCGGATCCTGAGCGCGCGAAGCGAGGGTGTGACCCGACGGAACGCGGTCAGGTCACACGCCTGTGGCGCAAGACCTGACCGAACCCGAGAATAACTCAGGCGTGTCATTCCCACGGAGGCGGCGACGCACCTTGAGGAACGCCAGTCCCGTCATCCCCGCGGAGGCGGGGATCCAGACAATTCGGTATGGGCAGTGCGTTTATATACATCCTGGCAAGTAAGCGAAACGGCACTCTATATGTCGGCGTGACCAGCGACCTGAGAAGGCGTGCCTATGAGCATCGGCACGCTCTGCGTGCGGGATTCTCGGACAGGTACCGTGTACACAGACTTGTTTACTACGAGATGCACGCGGATATCCGCGAGGCAATTATACGCGAGAAACGAATCAAGAAGTGGAATCGTCTGTGGAAGGTCCGGCTGATTGAATCGGTCAATCCGGACTGGCGGGACTTGTATCCTGAGATTGCCTGAGCCACGAGCTATCCCAGCGCTGAGTGTTGGCGGTTATCACTGCGCGACGGGACATGCCTGGATTCCCGCCTTCGCGGGAATGACACACCAGTTGGAGCGCCTGCCAATCCTGGATTGACGCCGAGATGGAAACGGGGGAGTCGCAGTGTCGGAACAACACCCGGACAATCTCTCTCATGCAAAAAGAACGCCGGGCTGCAATAGGCAACCCGACGCCATAGTAATCATGATGCTATTAACTCGTTATCATCCGCAGCCGGAACAGCCACCCTCGGAACAATCACCCGGATTGCCGACCGTGATCATGTAACCTGATCCCTCGTCGCGAGTGACATAGTCCACATTCACATTTCCGAATTGCTTCAGATAGTCTTTGACTTTGGGGTCGATGTAGGCCTCAACGCCGTTGGACTCGACCTTCTCCAAATTCTCTGTTGACTCGTCCAGAGCCATGCCCATAGAGGGCCCGCTTCAGCCAACGCCCTGGAAGTAGATAATCAGCTTCTTGTCTTTGTATTCCGGAGAGGCCAGAACCTTTTGAAGTTCGGTGCTGGCGTTGTCGGTCACTGTGAGCATATAAACGGCCTTTCTACAATGTCGCCTTTACGCAATTAGATCGCAAAATAGCAATTTCGATTCATAAGAACAGGCAAATTTGGCAGAAGTTTCGGTTTAATCTGTTCAATCGCCAGGCATTTACCCTGACGGCCCTTACGAATCGATGGTCGATGCGCCGCAAGGCATTGGTAGGAAACAGATTGCAGCCGCCGGCCAGGCAGGAGAGGCGGCCGACATTAGTCCCGAGCAAACCACTAAAAGCTTGCCACCATGGGCCTGTTTGAGCTAAGCTTATGGCACTAAGAAGACGTCCGCACTTACCGACAATGGTACTATGAGTAGACGCTTTGAGGAAATGTTATGTCGTTGAAAGTCTTTATATTCGAGGATGAGGCCTATCGCCAGTTCTACCCGCTGACCCACCTCAGGCCGGTGTATGCTCTGCGGTCCGGGATTCTGCCGCTGTACAAGCGGATTCCGAAGTTCTTTGCGGGAGTTGAGGTCAGTCTCATTTGCCGTGAGGAAATCGCTCCGATGATGGCTGAGCAGGAGCCGGACTGTCCGGTGAACATTCTCAAGCGAGCCCAGGGCCACGTGCTGCTGCTCAATGGACGCTTGCGGCATCCGGGGGACTTGCCGGCGCAGCTGAGCAAAGCCCGTATCGGCACCGTCTTCACAGTCGGGCATGATATCGCCGCGGTCTACCTCGATGAACACCTGTTGTCGGACATTCCTTCGCTGGCCACACCCGAGCATTATGCGAGACTTTTGGCCGATGAAACCACCGAACTCACTACTCACGAAACCACCGCGCGTCTTTACAATTATTGTTGGGAGCTCATGGCCGACATCGAGCCCGAGATAGAGGCGGACTTTGAATTTCTAAAACCTTCGGTCGTCGGGCCCGACGGTGCCGACCGCTATCGGGGAGTCATCATTATCGACCCGCAGAAAGTGCACGTCGGGGACCGCTGCGACCTCCGGCCGGGCGCGGTGCTGGATGCCTCCGGCGGCTCGATTTATATCGGTGACAATTGTCGCGTAGAGTCACAGGCGGCAATTTACGGACCCTGCTACATTGGTCACGATTCGGTGGTGGTGGCCGGCAAGTTGACGGGGTGCTCGGTTGGTCACACCTGTCGCGTGGGAGGTGAGGTCGAGGAGTCGGTTTTCCAGAGTTGCGTCAACAAG
>JBDRES010000036.1:0-2839 GCA_043819515.1 bacterium | reverse complement strand
CCCCGAAGTAGTCAGAGGCATGGTCGGCAGTGCCGATTACCCCGCCTACCTCGATCGCTTTGACCGTTATGGCTGGGGAATGTACGGACTTGGAGGATTTAATAATTATCACGACTGGATGACCAGGGCCGACGGCAAACGTACCTTCAAAGATCCCACCGAAGACCTTGATTTTCTGATCAAGAATAAATTCCGGGTTGAGGGATGGCTGGATCCTGCCAATATGGACACCAGTGACGGTATCGCTAAGAACACCGAGGTGGAGTGGATCACCAAGATGCTTGAAGAGGCCGACATGCCGTTCTCGTTCCGGCTCTACGGCGCGGCCGGCGGTGCGGACTGGACAGCACGTCGCTTTGGCGAATATATGGAGCAACCCGCCGACTGGATGATGTGCGGCTGGATCCGCCCCTGGCTTAGTGCCAAGTCTGCGCCGCACCTGAGTTGGTTCGACCAGGATGTTCACCGCTATATGACCGTGAAGACCATGGACCTGATGAAACCCTATGCGGAAAATCCGTTCAATATGGGCTGGATGCATCCGCACGGTGAGCTTGAACATCAGCCCTGGTACGATCGGCATGACGACTACTCACCTCGAGCGCAGAAGCATTGGCGCGAGTACCTGCAGAAGAAGGGAGTCTCCCTGGCGGAGGCGTCCGCCATGTTCACCGGCGAGCCATCAAGCTACAGCGATTGGGAGCAGGTGCAGATTCCTGAATTTGCCACCTTCGCCGGTCTGGGCGGCATGATTAAAGATCTGAATGGGACCTGGTTTTACCGTCGCGGACGCCTCCCTCACAAATCGGGTGTCACGCTGCGGCCAGAACCAAGTCAGATGAGAATAGGCTCAGAATTGGCTGCTGGCGGACACCAAGAGGTTTGTCGGCGGTTTGTCGGCGGCAAAAACCGAAAGCTATGCGGTTTAAGGCCCCCGCAGTGACTGAGAAGTCGCGAATTCCACACTTTTTCAGTGCGGCGAGCGCACGCATCACGTTCCATCCCGCGCATCTGAATAGGATGGCCATGCTGACTCGCGGCCGACCTCGCGTGCGCACTCGACCCATGCCGGTTTTCCGCTTCAGACCGCTATTGACCGACTCGCCGCCGGCGCGAATCGCGTAGTTCTCTTTGAAGGCGTCGGTGGCTTGCTCGGCTCGCCGGGCGGCTAACCGGCGCTGGGCCGGCGTGTGGTGAAGTACGAACCGGCCGCCCGATCTTTTCACCGGACACTGCGAGCCGAACTCGCAGCCGGCACAGTCCGCGGAGCGCATTACCGTGGTGGTCCGGCCGGCGTCGGCATCATGCACGCTCGATTGCGGCTGGCAGCCGTTGGGGCATCGCACGACCGTCTCGCTCTGCTCGTCGATCACGAAGTCATCCACTGTCAAATCGTCTTTGTTTTGCGGTGTTGTCCCGCCGACGGGGCTTTGCAGGTCCACTCCACGCTTGCCGGTGGACAGTTCGTTTTCGTCCCGGCCATACCCGCCGTCGGCATACATAATCTCGGGGACGCGGCCATGCTCGTCGAGCTGGTCCAGCATCGGGTCGAGCGCATCCTGATCGGATTTATGCGCCGCCTCGACCTCGACGCCGGTGATAAGTTGCACGTCGTTAGATTCCACGCACGTCTCGGATATCTGCACCTGGTAGCCCGGACCCTTGTGCCCATCGTACGTCGCGTCAGGATCCGACGGGTTCTGCATCACATTGCCGCCGGTCTTGGTTTTGACCTCGACAACGGTTTTGGTTTGGGACTCGCCGTCGGGCTTGTCGTTAGACTCGCCGTCAGTCTCATCTTTGACCTCAACCTTCTCCTCGCTTACTTCGCACTGTTCCTGAAGAACTCGCGCCATGGCCTTGTAGCTCGCGCGATTCGCGACGGCCCCGTCCTCGGCGAAATGATTCACCATAAACAGCAAGTCTTCCGCCACCGTTTGACGAAGCTGCTTGCGCTCGCCGGTGAAATCCGCGAACATCTTCGCCTGACTCGGGGCGTAGCGGCCACGCAATTCATCGTCCAACTCGTCGTAGCTGTCGCGATGATGACGCTTCAACTGCGTCAGGAACCGCTTGATAGCCACGCCCATCAGCTTGCTGCGGCCAAACGTCGCCATGTCGCTGAACACGTGAGTCGAATCAAGCCGCTGACGCGAAACGTCCAACTCCAACGCCTCAATCAATGCCGACGTGACACGATGAAAAACCTCCGCCGCGATCTCATCCTCGACGAAGTACTTCATGTAACGCTCGATGGTCGCGTGAGACATACTCGCCTCGGTAGTGGCGACGTTCAACGCAAAATGCCAACTGACATCAGTAATGTATCGCCGGACAGCCTCCTCTATAGTGAGATTGAAAAACTCCTTCAGGAAGATCAATCCCGCCATGGAGTACAACTCCTTGGTCGGGCAGCCGAGTGTGGGATGAAAACGTGCTGCAATTCTACCGACAGGCATGAGATGAAGAATTTGCGTGCGGAAAAGGCCGGGCCAGTCACGACGCATATACTTGACCGCCATCGGAGAAAACATCATCTCATCCGTGTCGAACAGCTTCTTTTGTCGTGGATCAACAGCGTATCGCATAATCTCGTTAACCTCCATGCTAACCAACACTTGCGATAACACAGATGATACAGAACTATCCGCAAAAGGCAAGTAAAAAATGACATAACGCCAGAAAAACTCAAGCGTTATATTGTTCTATCCTGCCCGCCGCCTTCTGAGGGAGACGTCAATAAGGACAGCAACTATCCTGGCTTGAAAAATAAATGGTACAAGCAACCTTTGGATCTGAATACTTGGAGCATGATTGAGGATGTTCCTGGTAGCGACCG
>JBDRES010000035.1:0-3866 GCA_043819515.1 bacterium | reverse complement strand
AACTACCTTGCCGGCTATGCGGAAATCACCGGAGCTTCGAGTGACTATGATGGGATCAAAATCGTTGTTTTCGGGTTGAAGCCTGATCCTCTTACCCTCCGGCAGGTAGCGTTTCACGGTGGCCTCGCCGTTTAGAACGGCTACTACAATGTCCCCCTTGTGAGCCTCGGCTTGCTTTTTGACCAGAATGAGATCGCCGTCGAGTATGCCGGCGTTTTTCATCGAGTCACCGGTAACCCGAAGCGTGAAGCTGTCCCCACTGGGGAGAAAGGACTCATCGATAGCGATTTCACCCTCGATATTCTCGATGGCGTCAATCGGCAAACCGGCCGGGACTGATCCGACCAGTGGCACCCGGCTTACATCTGCGGGCATCTTTCGGGTCAACTCGAGTCCCCGTGAGATGAGGGCCTGCTTCCTGAGATAGCCTTTTCGGACAAGCGCATTCAGATGTTGACGAACGCCGTTGGTGGACTTGATGGCAAACCGCTGACCGATTTCTCTGATCGTTGGCGCCAGGCCGCGACCAAGGATACCCTGCTCTATGAATTCCAAAACAGCCCTTTGGCGATCAGTTAGTTCTTTGCCCGACATCTTCCGGCGACCTTTCTTATCGTGGTGTCCCCTTATCCATACTGCTCGTTTGTTCATCTGTCAATAACATTTTGCCAGGATTTTAGCCTCTTACGGACCCTCCGTTCGGCCATGGACAAGAGCCGGCAATAAGACTATACTATTCCGGAGGACGCGGCCCGATGCGGAACCAGGCCAGCGGTCTCGGCGTTGGAACTAACAAAAACGGGAGTACAGCAAGTGACAGGACAGCACCGAGAAATCTCCGCCGACCAGCTGACTGATAGTGCTTTCAAGCTTATCGGGACCGACTGGATGTTGGTCACGGCAGGTGCCATTGAGTCGTTCAATTCGATGACCGCCAGTTGGGGTGGCTTGGGCGTATTGTGGAATCGTAAGGTGGCTTGGTGCGTCATTCGGCCGCAGCGCTACACTTATCAATTCACTGAGAAGTCCGATACCTTCACGCTGACGTTCTTTGAGGAGCGCTACCGCAACATCCTGAAATACTGCGGCACGAAGTCAGGGCGTGACGTCGACAAGATCAAACACACCGGTTTGACGCCGCTGGTGACCTGCGATGGATCGGTCTATTTTGAGCAGGCCAGGTTGGTGCTGGAATGCCGCAAAATATACGTCCATGATCTGGATCCGGCCAACTTCCTGGACACCAGGATCCACGATGAGTATCCCGACAAAGACTATCATCGCCTTTACATGGGCGAAGTGATTCGTTGCCTTACCCAGTGACACAAGGCGTTCTCTGCGGCGAGCTCGACGGGGCTCCAAAATGAAAAAAACTCCGGGCCATTCGGCCCGGAGTTTGTATTATCAGGTATTCCCTGCCCAGTTGTCGTACTTATGAGGCTTCTTCGTGTTCTCGCTTGGTCTGCTCAATGATCTTCTGAGCTGTGTCGTGTGGAACTTCCTCGTAATGAGAGAATTCCAGCGAGTAGAAGCCCTGTCCCTGGGTCATCGAGCGCAGATCTACCGCGTACTGATACAGCTCAGCCTGCGGTACCGTTGCCCGAATGACCTGGTTACGACCATCGGGATCCATGCCGGCGATTTTACCACGGCGGGACGAAAGATCGCCCATGACATCGCCGGTGAAATCATCAGGCACTGTGACCTCCAGATTGCATATCGGCTCCAGAATCACCGGCTTGGCCTGCATGTAGCCCTCTCTAAAGGCCATGAGTCCGGCGATCTTGAAAGCCATATCGGATGAGTCGACATCGTGGTAAGAGCCGAAGTAAAGGGCGACCTTTACGTCGACAACCGGCGAGCCGGACAGATTCCCACGCAACATCGACTCAACGATACCCTTTTCCACGGCCGGAATGAACTTGCCCGGAATAACGCCGCCCTTAATTTCGTCGAGAAACTCAAAACCTTTACCGCGACCATTGGGCTCAATGCGAATATGCACATCGCCAAACTGCCCGCGTCCACCCGACTGCTTCTTGTGACGATACTGCTGCTCCGCCTTGCCGCGAACGGTCTCACGATAAGGGATCTTGGGACGCGTCAGCTCGACTTCAACCGAAAAGCGATTTCGAAGCTTTTCGCTCAGGACCTCAATGTGGGTCGGTCCCTGGCCGTATAGGACTTGCTGTTGCAGAGCCGGATCAAGCTCCAGGCGAAACGTCGGGTCCTCTTCGCCCAGCTTGGCCAGACCGGTGGAGATTTTTTCCTCATCACCCTTGGATTTGGAGGTCATGGCGACGTCCATAACCGGATTCGGGTACTTCACCGGATCGATTATCAGATCGACGCCCGCGGCTGCCAGAGTGTTGCCGGTGTGGCTGCTTTTCAGCTTCACCAGCGCGCCGATGTCACCGGCATTGAGGCCGGTTAGCTCTATTCGATTCTTGCCCTGCATAGAGTAAATCTGTGTCACTCGTTCGCCTGAACCAGTGGAGAGATTCTTCAGGTCGACGCCCGACTTGATGGAGCCGGTTATCAGCTTGAAGAAGGAGAGTTCGCCCAGATGACTCTCGGCTACGGTCTTAAACAAGTACATCAGTGGTTTGCCGGCAACATCCACGGCTACTACGACTTTGTCGGCAGCGCTGGTATCGGTGGTTGCCTGGATCGGCGGCATTTTGTCCGGCGATGGGCAGAAGTCGGTGATAAAATCGAGCAGGAGATTAATTCCGATACTGAGGTTGACCGAGCCGCACAAGACAGGGAAGGCGCTCCCACTGGCGATGCTCTTGCGGAAACCGGTCTTGAAGTCCTCGTCGCTCAGGGCGCCGTCTTCGAAGTACTTCTCCATAAGGGCGTCATCGCCTTCGGCCGCGATTTCCACTAGTTTTTCCCGCTGGCTCTCAGCGATGTCCTTCATGTCGGCCGGGATGTCGCCGGCGACGGTCTTGCCATTGGCATCAAGGGTGTGGGCCTTCATCGAGATCAAGTCGACAACACCCTTGAAGCCGGCTGATTCACCTATGGGAAGCTGTACGGGAACGACAGCATGACCAAAAGTTTCGGTCAATGACGTAAGGTTGGCCTGCCAGGTCACGTTTTCGTTCTCCATCTTGTTGACGAAGAAAAGACGTGCCAGATGGAATTGCTTGAGCAGATTCCACTGTAGCTGAGTACCGATCTCGACGCCACTGGCGGCGTTGATTACGAAGGCAATCGTATCGGACACCTTCATACAACTGAGTGCCTCGCCAACAAAATCGGCGTGCCCCGGACAATCGAAGAGGTTGATCTTTGATGAATTCCACTCTGAGGCCAGCAGCTTAGACGTAATTGTGGTGTTTCTGGCTAGCTCGCTGTCAGTGTAATCCAGAAGGGAACTGCCGTCGTCGACTCGCCCCACTCGGTTGTTGATTCCGGCGTAGAAAGCGATAGTGTCAGCCAAACTTGTCTTGCCACTTCCGCGCTGTCCTGCCAAGCAGACATTACGAATGTCCTGCGTCGTGTGATCCTTCAAAAGTACCCTCCAAAGGTCAGGGTTTCCGCCGTATCGCAGGCGCAAAGGCCATGCGTTTCAATAGTTAAGCCAACCAAAATATCACTGGATGGCGGTCTTGTCAAACGGTTTTGACTCAAACGCTGAAATATAGGTGGCTCCGGGACATCGGGGGCTCCGGCCAGCCTGGCCGGGGAGAGGCGATGAGGTTCTTTCTTGGTGTCTCTCCCTTGGACAGAAAAAGCCCCGCCTGTGGGGCGGGGCTTTTCGATAAGGTGAGCTGAAGAGGTAGGTTTACTTCAGCAGGACCATTTTCTTGGTCGAGGAGAAGGAGTCGGTGTTCAGACGATAGAAGTAGACGCCGGAG